>JAKPXO010000005.1 GCA_029567505.1 Acidobacteriota bacterium | reverse complement strand
CGCCGGAAGCCGAGGCCGCGATCCCGTCCGGGTTGTTGAAGCGGGCGATTGGGCCGCGCCCGTCGGCCCCCCCGTACGAGCCCGCGAGGCCCGCGAGCGTGGTGACGCGGCCGGACGGGCTAACCTTCCGAACGAGCCCCCACGACCCATCGAGGACGTAGACGTTTCCGGCGGCGTCGCTCGCGATCCCCCACGGATTGAGGAAGCGCGCCGTCTCCAGCGAGCCGTCGAACCAGCCGCCTCCCCCGCTCGCTCCCGCGAGGCGCGAGACGTGGAGGGACTCGGCCGGGTCGGCGCCGACCCAGGTCCACGTGGCTCCGGTCGCCGAGCAGCCGCCCGGAGGTGCGACGGTGACACCGAGGAGCGTCTTGCCGAGGCCGCCCACGGAGTAGGTGATCGACGCCGTCCCCTGGCCGTCCGTGATCGACCCGTTCGTGATCGTCCAGGCGTAGGTGGCGCCCGCCCCGGCGTCCGGGATGCTCGCCAAAAGGCCCGTCGTCCCCGGCGCGACGGGGCTCGGCGTCGTGATGTCGGTGAGGGGCGCCGCGGTCGGGAGGACGGTGACCGTGGCCGACCCGGTGCCGGCGCTCGAGCCTCCCGGATCGCTGACGGTGGTGACGGTGTAGGTCGTCGTCGCGGCCGGGGTGACGAGGTGCCGCGAGGCGCTCGCGACGACACCGGCGTCGACGAAGCCGTCGGACCATCGGACGGTGAAGGGACCGACGCCTGTCAGGTCGGCCCGGATTTCCGTCGTCTGGCCCGCGCAGATCGTCGCCGACCCCGTGACCGTCGCCGTCGGGAGGGCCCCGACGGCGGCGGACGCGAGGACGAAGGCCGGAAGGAGAAGGGCGAGCGCGGTCGAAAGTCGCATAGGTTTCATCCAGGAGCTCCTCGTCGGGCGGGGCGTATCCCACCGATTGTCGGACTCCGCCCCGGGGAGACTGTCAGTCGCCTTGGAAGCCTACGCGGCAGCCACCGAAGCGACAAGCTCGAAACAGCTGGTCCGATCGAGGTCCTCAATGAGCAGGAGCCGGCCCCATCTCGTTGTCCTTGCGAGGAGACGACACGGGCGGTACGAGGGTTGCTACTCGTCTATTCGCATGAAGCCCGTCGTTGCGCTCCTCGCTCTGGCGTCCGGGGTCGCTCTGTCCGTCGGTGCCAATGCCCAGACGGAACCCCGGGCGTGGACCGGCGGCACAGTTGTACGCGGGAGCGAACGGGTCGGGCCTCCTCCGGGAGTCGGCGGAGGATTCCCTGCGCCCGGGGGCGGCGGATACCTTTCGCGCTATCGGGCTGCGCAGGCTACGCCGCCGCCATCGCCTTCGCGAGCGACCTGGAGGTTCTTCCTCCGGAACTCCACTCCCGTCGACGAGCGCGCGGCGTATCTCCTCGAATCGGAGGGACCGATCTACCGGGAGGTCGCGCGCGATTGGGCGCTCGCGGACTCTCGCCTCGCCCGGAGCGCGCCGCCGGACGAGAGGGATCGACTGCTCGACGGGTGCGTCGCGCTGCTCCGGTCGCGTCTCGGAGAGGCCGCCTTCGTGAGCCTCGCCTCCTACGTTCAGAAGACCTACGAAGCCGACAGGGAGAGGGAGATCGCCTCGGGCGCGACGAACCAGGGCGGGAGGGCGCCCCAGGAGCTGTCGTTTCCGCCGCTCCCTTCCGTGACCTACCTCGATCCCGCCTTCCGGCTCGAAGCCAGGGCGAGCTCGGGGCTCCGCGTCTACTTCACCGCTTCCGGCGATTGCTCGCTCAGCGGCTCCACCGTGAGGATCCTCTCCGCGGGGAGCTGCGTCGTCACCGCTCAGCATCCCGGCAACGAGAGATACGCACCGGCCCCGGACGTCGTCCAGGTCCTCCGGATCCGGAAGGCGGACCAGTGGATCATCGTGCCCGACCTCCCATTCGAGCTCCCCTTCGGGAGCGGGACGCTCGTCGCCGGGATGCGCGCCTCGTCCGGTCTCGACGTCGTCGTGAGGGCAGACGGCTGCTGCACGGCGGACGGAGCGAGCATCCGGTTCGCGGGAGTCGGGACCTGCCTGATCACCGGCCACCAGCCGGGCTCGGCGAACTACGCGGCGGCTCCGATCGTCGAGCATGTCGTGACAGTCGTGAAGGGAGAGCAGACGATCCAGCTACCCGACCTCGGGGAACGCTCGCACGGTCCGGACGACGTCCCGTTCGTCCCCGTCGCCTCCTCGGGTCTCTCCGTGTACATCTCGACCACGGGCCCCTGTGTCTTCACGGGCGAGGCGCTCCGGGTCACCGGCACGGGTGCCTGCGCGATCACCGCCGAGCAGCCGGGGAACGAGAACTACCACCCCGCGCCGAAGGCCTTCGTGACGGTGAACGTGGCCCGCCCGGAGTCGACCTGGTAATCCCCCCGCCGCGAACGCGGCCTACGGCCGGATGGCCCTCACCCGGGACCTGTCGGGCTCGGAGAAATAGAGGACTCCGCGGCGGTCGAACGCGAGCGCGCGAGGTCGGCCCAGGCTCGTGATGCCGGCGACCGGCCCGTCGGGCGAAGGCGGGCCTCCGAAGTCCCGGCCGGCCACGACCCGCAGCTGCCCGTCCGCCTGGGAAAGGCGCCAGATCCGGTTGTCGCTCGTCGCGTAGTGGAGGTCTCCGGCGGGATCGAGCGCCAGGCCCGTCACGGTCCCGATCGCCTGCCGAATTGCCAGGCCCTCTCCCAGCTCCCAGCCGAGGCCGTTCCCCGCGACCGTCGAGATCCTGCCGGTCCGGTCGATCCGGCGGATCCTGCTGTTGCCCCCGTCGACGAAGTAGAGCGTGCCTCGGCCGTCGACGACGGGCCAGGCGGGCCGCGAGAGGTCGGCGGGGAGCGCGAAGCCGCCGTCTCCCGCGAACCCCTCGTGCCCCGATCCGCCGAGGACGCCCAGCCGGCCGTCGGCGGAGATCCTCCAGATCCGATGCTCCGCCGCGACGAAGACGGTGCCCGACGCGTCGACCGCGAGGCCGCCGATGCCGGAGAAACCGTCCGGAAACTTCGCTCCCAGCGCGTTCTTTCGCTCCGCGCCGAGCGTAACGACGGTCCCGTCCCGCTCGACCCGGTGCACGGGCCCGTCGCGCTGGGCGAAGTAGACGTTGCCGGCAGGGTCCGTCGCCACGAATCGCGGCCAGAGCACCTCGAACGAAAGGCCGTGGGTCCTCCCCGGCGGGGGGGCGGGGCGGATCGGGTGTCCGTTCACGTGACGGCTCCCGGGCAGCGCGTAGCTCCCGCCGCCCACGATCGTCTCGATCCGGCCCGTTCGGGCAGAGACTCGCCGAATGCGGTGATTCCCGGTGTCCGCGAAGACGAGGTCGCCCCCCGCGTCGATCGCTACCCCTTCGGGCTTCGACAACACCGCCTCCGGGCCCGGGGCGCCGTCCCCGCAGCAGTGCGCGAGACCGCTTCCCGCCAGGACCTCCGGCTCCGTGGCACCGGCGGGCAGCTTCAGCACCTGCCCCACGCCGCTCTCGGGAGTGACCTTCGCGTAGAGCGCGCCGTCCCTGTCGAAAGCGATCCCTCCGACGGCCGAAGCGCGCGACTTCCAGCCGAGGAGCGTCGCGAGCTGGCCGTGACGGTTGACGTACTGGACCAGGCCGTACTCCTCTCCGAAGGCGACCTCGCCCGTCGGTCGAATAGCCAACGGCCCGGGCCGGATGAGCGGCGACGACGTGGCCGGCGCCGCGCTGTCATCCTGGCCGGGAGGGGCCGACTTCCTGGGGAAGGCCCTTCGGATCTCCCCGGTCCCGGCGACGGCCGTCGCCTTGCCGGCCTCGACCCGATGGACCAGGTGGCGGCGGCCGTCGGAGAAATAGAGGGCTCCGGCAGAGTCGAACGCGACGCCGGAGATGAACCAGGCGGGCTCGGAGCCGGTCGTCGGCGGGGCTCCGTCGATCTCGAAGAACCGCTCGAGGGACCCCGTCGAAGGATCGACGCGGAGGATCACTCCTCGAAACGAGTCCGCAAAGCAGACGCGACCCTGCGGGTCGACGGCGACGGCCGAAATGTGGCCCAGCGGGACCTGGGTCGCCGGCCCGCTCAGCTCGAGCGGCGCATATGCGTACAGAGATTGGCCGCTTCCCGCAATCGCTCTGCGGTGCCCCGTGGCGAGGTCGAGCTCCTCCACCCGGTAGGCGGAGGCGAAGAGGACCTTCCCCGGCGCTCCCAGCGCGAGAGAGAGGGGCGGCTCTCGCTCCCCCGTCCGCAGGACCGTCGAGATCGTCCGGGTCGCGGCGTCGACTCTCCGGATGCTCGAATGCGCGGGGTCGGCGAACAGCACGTCACCCGACTCGAGGACGACGAGCCCGCCCTGCGCTCCGACCTCTGCGCTCACCGCCGGGCCGCCGTCGCCGGCTCCGCCTCCCGCCACCGTGACGACAGTGGGGCCGGCAGCGCGCGCGGCCCCGCCGGCCAGCAGAAGGGCGACGACGATGCAGGCCTTCACCGCCGGGAGCCCTTCGAGCCGCTCTCCTTACGGAGAAGGGCGGCCGGCAGGGACATCAGCCCGTTCGACCTCGGGACGTCGAAGTAGAGCGAGCCTTCTGCCCCGACAGCGACACCCGTGATCTCTCGAGGGTAGTGGAGCGTGGACCACGGGCTTTGAAGGAACGTCTCCAGCCGGTTCCGCGAGACCAGGAGTCGACGAACGAATCGCGCCTCGGTCACGAAGACGACGTCTCCGTCGCCGTCCACGGCGAGAGCGACGACCTCGCCCGCCGCGGAACGGGTCGCTACGCCGTCCTCCGGCGGCCCGCTTCTGCCGTTGCCCGCGACGGTCCGGATCCTCCCCTTCGGGTCGATCGCGCGAATCCTGTTGTTCGCCCTGTCGCAGAAGTAGAGCGTCCCGTTCCGATCGAACGCCATGGCCCCGGGGTTCGCGAGGTCGGCTTCGGTCGCCGGTCCCCCGTCGCCCCAGAATCCGAACTTCCCCGTCCCGGCCACGGTCCGGATCAGACCGGAGGCGCGTGAGATGCGCCGGATGCGGTTCGCTCCCGAGACGTAGAGGTTCCCCTCGGCGTCGCAGGCGAGACCGTGCACGCGAAGCACCGCCTTGGTCGCCGGCCCTCCGTCTCCGTCGAACTCGGCCTCGCTGTACCTCCCGGCGACACGCTCCACGGTCCGCGCGACGAGGTCGTACCGAAAGACGACCCCGACGTCCTCCTGCGCGAAGAAGACCCCTCGGAAGGGGTCGAGCGCGATGTGCTGGACGCCGGGCAGCGTCCGGTTCGACGCCGGGCCCGGCGACGTACGGCCCTGCTCGGATCCCGGCCCGGTGATGGTCTCCGCAGTTCCGTGCCGGAAATCGAGGACGAAGATCACGCCCTTCTCGCGGTCGGCTACGTAGACGCGGCCCTGCCCGTCGACGGCGAGCGACTCGGGGTCCTTCAGATCCACGAGCACGGGCGCGCCCCCGTCGGCGGTTCCGCCCCCCGCCACGAGGACCGGCTCGAGCGATCGCTCGTCCGCCAGGGCGAGGCCGCGGGAGGCGAGGAGAGCGACGACGGTGGCCCGGGCCAATCCGGCGCGAAAACCACCGTGCGCGCTGACCGAACGGCGAATTGGCAACGCCTCCCCGGGGATCGTCTTCCCGTGACTCATCTTCGGTAGGCTAACTCTTCGCGGCCGCCACGTCTGTCTCCGCGGGCTGACGACCGCCGTCATCATCGAGGTGAAATGGCGGAGGAACGCGTCGCCGGCCTCGTGACCCCATCGGTCGTTCACGCTCTTCATCCCGTCGAGGGCGAGCGCCACCACCGTCCCGCCGCCGGCCCGCAGCGCCTCGGCGCGTCCAGCGTCCATTCGGTCGGCCTCGGGCCGGCCCGGCAGACGCGATCGCGCAGATCCTTTCCGCAGACGCCACGTAAGGTTCATGGGAGACCACACATGCCAGCGGTCCTGATTACCGGCGCCGGGAAGGGCTTCGGACGGGCGATGCTGGAGGAGTACCTCCGGCGCGGATGGACGGCCTATCCCGTCGTTCGCGACTCCCGGGTCGCCGCGTCGCTGGAGGGTTCCGGCTGCCGTCCCATCGTCGCCGACGTCGTCGCGAGCGACGCCGAGGGTCTGATCGCGGCCACCCTCGACGCCTGCGGCGATCCGCTGGACCTCCTCGTGAACAACGCCGGGATCATCCGAAAGGCCCGCGGCCTCGCGGCGGCCGAGCCCGAGGACCTCGAGAGCCACTTCCGCGTCCACTGCCTCGGGGCGCTGCGATGCACGCGGGCCGCGAGGCCGTGGCTCCGGAGGGCGGAGCGGCCTCTGGTGGTGAACGTCACGTCTCGATTCGGGTCCATCGGACAGACCGCGGCCGGCGGGTTCCGCGGGATCTACGCCTACAACGTGGCCAAGGCCGCCCAGAACATGCTGACGGCCTGCCTCGACCAGGAGCTTCGCGACGAGCGCATCCGGGTCGTCGCCGTTCACCCGGGGCGGCTTCGGACCACGGTAGGGGCGGCGGACGCCGACACGGAGCCTGCCGTGGCCGCTCGGGCGCTCGCCGACTGGGTCGACCGGCTGGACCGCGACGCCCCGTGCGCCTGCTGGGACCTGATGCGCGGCGGCGTCATCGAATGGTGACGCGCTCTTCGCCGCTCAGTCGAGCGTGAGACCTCCGGGCCGGGAGACGTCGAGGGCCTCGCGGACCTGGACGGCGAGGTCGTGGGCCGTGAAGGGCTTCGTCAGGAGGCGGATACCTTCGCCGGCGAGCCCCCTGTCCGCGAGGACGTCGGCCGGGTGACCCGAAACGAAGAGGCACCGGAGGCCCGGGACCGTCGCGAGGAGACGCTCGCAGAGCTCGCGGCCGTTCATCCCGGGCATCACGACGTCGGTGACGAGGAGCCGGATCTCCGAACGGTTTTCCGCCGCGACCTCCAACGCCTCCTCGCCGCAGAACGCGGTGAGGACGCGATAGCCGAGCCCCTCGAGCATCCGCTGCACGAGCCCGAGGAGCGCCGGCTCGTCCTCCACGAGGAGGAGGGTCTCTCCGGCCCCCCGCGGAGTCGCACGGACCGCGGGGTGCTCCGACCAGGAGACGGACCCTTCGAGCCGGGGGAGGAAGACGTGGAAGCTCGCCCCCCTCCCGGGTTCGCTCTCCACGTCGAGGAACCCGCCGTTCTGCTCCACGATGCCGTGGACCGAGGCGAGGCCGAGGCCGGTCCCCCGGCCCACCTCCTTCGTGGTGAAGAAGGGCTCGAAGACGTGGGGGATCACCTCCGGGTCGATGCCGCAGCCGTCGTCCGTGACCGTGAGCCGCACCCAGCGCCCGGGGCGGCCCGCGCCGCGCCTCGCACACCACCGCTCGTCGAGCACGACGCAGGCGGTCTCGATCGTGACGGTCCCCGAGCCGGAGATCGCGTCGCGCGCGTTCGTACAGAGGTTCGTCAGGAGCTGGTCGACCTGGGTCGGGTCGATGCGGACTCTCGCGGCGCTGGTGCCGGAGACGATCCGGAGACGGACGTCCTCGCCGAGGAGCTGGCCGAGCATCCGGCGCATCCGGCCGATCGTCTCCTCGAGGTCCAGGGCGCGCGGCTCGGTCGGCTGCCGCCGGGCGAACGCGAGGAGCTGGCGCGTGAGCCGCGCCGACCGCTGGGCGGCCGTCCGGATCTCCCGCAGGTCCTCGGCCATCGGGCTCTCCGGGTCGACCCGGTCGAGGGCCAGGGTCGCGTGCCCCTGGATGACGGAAAGCATGTTGTTGAAGTCGTGGGCGACGCCTCCGGCCAGGCGCCCGACCGATTCCATCTTCTGGGCGGCGAGCAGCTGCTGCTGCAAGCGCTCCCGCGCCGCCTCCGCCTGGCGGCGCGCGCTGATGTCCCGCGAGATGGTGAAGAGGACGTTCTCGCCGTTGACGCTCAGGCCCGAGGCGGAGACCTCGACGTCGTACACCGAGCCGTCCTTCCGCCGGTGCCGCGACTCGAACGTCTCGTGGACCCGCGAGAGGTCCGCGAAGCGGATTCGCACCTCCTCCTCGGTCAGGTCCGCCACGAAGTCCCACGTCCGGAGCGAGAGGACCTCCTCGCGCGAGTAGCCGAGCATCTCGGCGAATCGGCTGTTGGTCTGGACGACCCGGTGCTCCTGGTCGAAGACCGCGATGCCGTCGCCGGAGGCGTCGATGAGCGCATCCCGGAACGCCGCCGCCTCGTCGCGGGCCAGCTCGGCCCGCCTTCTCTCGGAGATGTCCCTCGTGACCCCCTGCAGGTGCGTGACGCGTCCGGTCGCGTCCGTGACGAACGTCGTCGCGACCTCCGTCGGGACGATCGAACCGTCCTTGCGGACCTGGTCCACCTCGATCGTCCGCGTCTGCGCCGCCTCGCCCTTCTCCGCGAACTCCGCGAGCGCGCGGGGAAGCTGCTCGGCGACGAGCGCCATCGACTCGGGCGTGAGGACGTCGGCGAGCGACCGGCCGAGCGTCTCGGCGACGGTGTATCCGCGGAGCCTCTCGATCGAGGGGCTGACCCATTCGAAGCGCTCGGCGCGGAGATCGTAGAGCCAGATGACGTCCGCCGACTTCTCGGAGACGAGCCGATATCGTGCCTCGCTGTCGCGAAGCGCCTGCTCCTCGCGGCTCCTCGCCACGGCGATCGCCGCGATCCGCGCCGCCGTGTCGACCAGACGTCGCTGGCGTTCGGTGAGACGCCCCTTTCGCCCCAGATAGAGCGTCAGGACGCCCAGGACGTTCCCCTCGCGGCTCAGGAGAGGGGTCGAGAAGCCCGCCCCGATGCCGTGCGCGAGGCCGACGTCGCGGTAGCCGGCCCAGAGCGGGTCCGTGGAGACGTCCTCCACCGCGACCGCTTCCTTTCGGTAGGCGGCGGCGCCGCTCTGGGAATCCTTCTCTCCGACCGGGAGCTCGTCGAGGACGCGCAGCGTCGCCTCGGGGACTCTCGGCCCGGCGGCCAGCCGGAGGACGCTTCCGCAGGCCGAGAGGAGGTAGATCGTGACCGCGGTGTCGAGCGACTGCGCCTCGATGACGCGCGCGATGGCGTCGAGCGTCCCCGCGAGGGGCTCGCCGGCGACGATCCTCGCCAAGACCCGGTCCTCGAGCGCGAGCCGGTCTTCCGCGGCTTTCGAGTCGGCGACGGCGCGCGAGCTCCCCACCGTCCCCACGACCCGGCCCCCGGCGTCGCGAAGGGGCCCCTTCCGCGACTCGAAGAGCGTCTTCTCGTCGTCCCGCCGAAGGCGCACCTCCTCGTCGAAGACGACGACGCCGCCCGCGGCGATCGCCTTCCGGTCGTTCTCCTGGAACGCGACCGCCGTCTCTGCCGGGAACAGGTCGAAATCGGTCTTCCCGAGGACACCACCCGCCTCCCCGCCGAAGGACCGCGCGAAGAGGTCGTTGCAGTAGGTGTATCGGCCGTCGAGGTCCTTCATCCAGAGGAACCCCTGGACGGTGTCGAACAACGCCACGAGGGCGAGCGCGTCGGGCGTGCTCGCCATGGGGTGCGTGCTGGCCGGCCCGGCAGGAGGCGGAGCGTCGCTCATCGGCTGGGTCATGAGCATAGGGTCTGTATCGAAGCCGGGGCAAGGGCCGGGCCCCGGCGACCATCCGATCCCGCGGCGGCAGAGCGGCGCGCCGAGCCCGCGACGGCCTTCGCCCGCTCGGGCGCGAGGGCGCGCTCGACGCCCTCCGGAACGGCTACGGGCGCCCCCGAAGCTGCGCGAGCGGCCCGACCGCGTAGGTGCAGGCGTGCTCCCCTTCCGGGATGAACGTCTCGCGCCGCGACCGCGCGCCGAGCAGGCCCTCGATCAGCCTCTTCTCGAACCGGCATGGAAGGTCGGAGAGCGCGACCATCTCCTGGAGCGGGCAGTGGCAGAGTCGCAGGCGGGCTCCCCCTTCGCCGTCGACGACCTCGGCGACGAAGCCCTCCTCGGAGAGGATTCCCGCGGTCGCCTCGAGCCGCTCGCGGCCTCGCAGTCCGGCCACGCGCGGCGCCAGCTCCTTACGCCGGCGCGCGAGACGGCGCTCGAAGAACTCCTCGAGGAGGTCCCGGTGCCCCCGCTCGTTCAGGAATCCCGCGAGCTCCCCGAGCAGCATTCCCTCGCGGCGGGGAAAGAGAGCCTCCCCGGCGGGCGTCAGGCGGTACAGGACGTGAGGTCGGCCGGGCCCCTTCCGGTGGACGCCCGACCGTTCCACGAGCCCCATCGCGACGAGTGACTTCAGGTGGGTGCGGAGCGTCTCGCGGTTCAGGTCGAAGCCGGCCTCGAGCCAGGCGAGCGTGCACTCACCCGACCGCTTGATGAGGCCAAGGAGCTTCCGCTGGCTCTCGCCGATCCCGGGGCCGAAGACCGGTTCCCTGGTCTGCATCGACTCGTCTCCCTCAGCCCCGCGCCGCGTCCGGAGCGACGCCGGCCCGCCCGCCCTGTGGGCGCCCGGCCTGGAGCAGGCGCGGGACGATCCAGGTCGCCCACCAGACGAGGCCGGCGACCTCGAGGAGGCCCGAGGCACCGGCGGTCGGGAAGGCCATCGGGGTCACGTCGGTCAGGACCTGCTGCGTCACGCGCAGGGCGCAGCCGAGGTTCAGGAGGGCGAAGGGCGCCAGCGGCATCGCCTCGGCGGCCGCGGTGCTCCCCGGGGGCCGCGGCGCCACCCGCGACGCGACGCCGACGATCATCAGGCTCACGAAGCCGACGGTGATCGCGTGCCGGGTGGCGCCGTGCCACGCGTGCGAGAACGGCACGCCGAGGAGGCGCGACCAGAACGGTCCGGCCACGAGCATCGCGAGCGAGACGCCGAGCCAGACGTGAGAGGCGCGGACGAAGGCGAGCGGCGAGAGGAGCGGCACGACGAACCGAGGCCGTGAGAAGGCCCGAAGGCTCGAGACGGCGAGCGCCCCGAAGACCGCCAGGCCGACCCAGGCCAGCCAGACGGCGGCGAAGACGGCCAGCCGGCGCGTCGCCATCGCCACCGGGAAGAGGGCCACCTCGAGGACGATCATCGCCTGCAGCGGCCAGAACAACCGGACGGCGCGCCGCTCGTCGACGACCGGCGTCCCGAAGAGGCCGGGCAGGACGCGCATCGAGACGCCGAGGATCATCGAGAGCGCGAGGCCGTGGATCTGCAGGTCGCGAAGCGGCAGCTGCCACATCGCGATCTCGGCCAGGAGCGACGCGCGGTCGGGGGCGCCGATC
>JAKPXO010000001.1 GCA_029567505.1 Acidobacteriota bacterium | reverse complement strand
GCAAGGACGCCGGCGCCCGCTACAGGTTCATCACCGAGCGGGCGCGGGAAGCCGACGCGCTGGACGTGTGAGCTGAAGGTCGGTGGGGGGGCCGGGGGGGCGCCCGAAGCCGAGCCCCCCCGGCGAGCACCGGATAGCCTCGACGTCTGACCGCGGCCTAGAATCGCGCCGCGGCCCGCATGAAAGCCTTCCTCCACCGCTTCCGCGCCGAGATCCCCCTCTCCCTCCGGCAGATCGCCCTCGGGCAAGCCGGCCTCCCCGGCGAGCGGACGCCCCCATGACGGAAGCAGGAGGAGCGCGGTCGCCGCGGCCCTTCGGGATCCTCCTCGAGGCGCTCCTGCTCGCTGGCCTCGTGACGCTCTCCCTCGCCGCCGTCCACGCGCACCAGAAGGACGACTCCCCGACCTC
The DNA here is from genome assembly GCA_029567505.1 of Acidobacteriota bacterium. GTDB lineage: Bacteria > Acidobacteriota > Thermoanaerobaculia > UBA5066 > UBA5066 > UBA5066. The sequence goes on along the minus strand of JAKPXO010000001.1, from coordinate 36,439 downwards.
GGACGAGGGGATCCACCTCTACTCCGGGGCCGAGGCGCTCGAGGACGGCTCCAGCTGGATGAACCCGGAGCACCCGCCCCTCCTGAAGCTCGCCGGAGCGTTCGCGCTCCGGCCGCTCGGCCTCCGGAGCCCCTGCGGCGAGACGCCCTGCGCCGCGTCGCCCTTCGGGGCGTACCCGCGGTGGCTCTACGGGAACGCCGCTCCGGCGCACGTCCTCGTCGCGGCGGGGAGACGCCCCTTCCCGTGGGTCCTCGCGATACTCGTCGTCGCGCTACACCTCGCGGTGCGGCCGCTCGCGGGGCCCGCGGCCGGGCTTCTCGCGGCCGGGCTCGTCGCCCTCGACCCGACGTTCGTCGCGCACGCCGCCTACGTCCACACCGACGTCGGCGCCGCTCTCGCGTTTCTCTCCGTCGTCGCGCTCGCGGCACGGGCGGCTCTCACCGCGAGGCTCGGCCCCTGGCTCGCGCTCGGCCTGGCGCTCGGGCTCGCGCTCGTCACGAAGTTCTCCACGGCCCTCCTCGTCCCCGTCGTCGCGCTGCTGCCGCTCGCGCCGTCGCTCGTTCGGCCCGGCCAGGGAGGGGGCGGGCCGGCGCCGCGGGGGGCCCTGCGCGATCGCGGCCTCGCCGCGCTCGCGGCCCTCGGCCTGGCCGGCCTCGTCGTCTACGGCGTCTACGCCTACGTCCTTCGCGCGATGCCGGCGGCGCTCGTCGAGGCGTCCGTACGCGGGTACCTGTCGGGACGCCCCGCGCGCCCCGACGAGGTCGAGCGCTACGCCGCCCTCGCGCGGGCCGTCCCGCCGATCGGCCACTACGTCGCCGGGGCGAAGGGAGTCGCCCTCCTGAGCGAGCGCGGGCGCGGGGCGAACTGGTTCCGCGGCGAGGTTTCGGAGAAGGGTTTCCCGCTCTACTTCCCGGCGGCGTTCCTCCTCAAGTCGACGTCGGCGGTTCTCGTGCTCCTGGCGACCGCTTTCGTCCTCGGCCTCGCGCGGCTTCGTCGCTCCGGTACCGGAGGGCCATCGACGACGACCGCGGTCCTCCTCGCGCTCGCCGTTTCGGCGGCGCTCCTCCTTGCCTCGACGCGCTCCGCCTTCAACATCGGCGCGCGGCATCTCCTCCCGATCTGGGCCCTCCTCGTCTTCGCGGGCGCCGTCGTCGTCGGCCGCGAGCTCGCGGCGCGCCCCCGGCTCCGCGCGGCGCTCGCCGGGGCGCTCGTCCTGTCGGCGGGACTCACGCTTTGCTCCGCCGGGGACTCGCCGATCGCCTGGTTCAACGTCCTGGCGGGAGGTCCCGAAGGCGGGCGCCGCTGGTTCTCCGACTCGAACGTCGACTGGGGGCAGGACCTCTACCGGCTCCACCTCTACCTCTCCGAGCGGGGGTGGGAGGAAGAGACGACGATCGTCGCGTTCAGCGGCGTCGCGACGAACTACTGGTCGCGCCGGGCACGCGTGCTCGACCCCGCGGCCCCGATCCGTCCGGGCCGCTACGCCGTCTCGCACATGATGGAGACGCTCGGCGAGCCGTTCGTGAGGGAGTTCGAGGGAGAGGCAGCCGCGCGGCAGGTCGCCGAGCTCGTTCGCGCGCTGAAGGCACGGGGACGAAGAGTCGCCCTCGTCGGCGGCTCGATCACGATCTGGGATCTGCCGGGCTGAAGGCGCCGTCCGGCGTCAGGGTCGCTCCGGCGGCAGCACCCGCAGGACGACGCGCGAGGGGCTCTCCGCGCCGTCGTGGACGCGCATCGTGGCCGGGCGGTAGTCGCTCTCACCCGCGGTGCGGACCGGGACGAACGTCTGCGGGTTCCTGTCGACGAGCGGGAACCAGCTGCTCTGCACCTGCACCATCACGCGGTGCCCGCGCCGGAAGGTGTGGAGGACGTCGGGCATTGTGAAGGCGACCGTCTCCACCTTCCCGGGGACGAACGGCTCGGGCGAGGAGAGGCTCTTCCGGAAGCGCCCCCGGAACGGCTCGCCCCGGACGAGCTGCTGGTTGCCGCCCAGCTTCGAGCGGGTCGGCTTCTCGTCCCAGACGTTCCGCGGCGTCCACTCCCACGCCTCCACGGGAACGTCGTCGGGCCAGACGTCGACGAGCTTCACGACCCAGTCGGCGTCGGTGCCGCTCGTCGAGACCGAGAGGCTCACCTCGATCGGTCCGGCGACGGTGAGGTCCGCCTCGAGCGGCGGCGTCTGCCATACGGCGACGTCGGGTCGGCGCGAGGCGAAGCGCTGGTCGGCCGTCATGTAGTCGGCGTCCATCCCGATCTCGACGGATTCGACGTACGGCACCGGCTTCGCGGGGTCGCTGACCCATTCCGCCGCGACGGCGCTCCCGGCGGGCGGAGGATCGGAAGCGAGGACGCCCCCCGCGCCGAGCCGGAAGGAGGTCGCCTTCGCCTCGCGCGGAGGCCAGGCATCGAAGGAGCGCCAGACGTTCCGCCCCGTCTCGAAGACGGTCGCCTCCGACAGCTTCGGATCGGGAGCCCCCTTCAGGTGGTGGAGGAAGAAGGGGAGCTCGATCTCCTCGCGGTAGCGGACGGAGGTCTTCTGGCCGAAGGTGACGCGCCCGTGGGACTCGCCGTCGCTCCGCGCCCAGCCGCCGTGCCACCAGGGGCCGACGACGAGCCGGTTGCTCGCGCCGGGGCTCTGCCTCTCGATGGCCCGGTAGGTCTCGAGCGAGCCGAAGGCGTCCTCGGCGTCGAACCAGCCGCCGACCGTCAGGACCGCGGGACGAACCCCCGCGAGGTGCGGTCGCGTGTTCCGCGCCTGCCAGTACGCGTCGTACGTCTCGTGGGCCATCAGGTCGTCCCAGAAGGCGACCCCCTTCATGTGCTTCGAGAGGCCGGCGGCCGAACCGGCCTCGAGGAAGAAGCGGTAGCCGTCCATCGTGCCGTGGTCGAACCGGGGCGCCCACTTCGTCGTCGGCCCCTCCCGCGGCTGGCCGAAGCGGACGTAGAAGTTGAACGCCGCCGCGAGGAAGAACGCGCCGTTGTGGTGGAAGTCGTCGCCCGCGAACCAGTCGGCGACCGGGGCCTGCGGCGAGACGGCGACGAGCGCCGGGTGCGCGTCGATCGCCGCCAGGGCCGCGTAGAAGCCGGGGTAGGAGATCCCCCAGGCTCCGACCTTCCCGTTGTTGTGGGGGACGTTCTTCACGAGCCAGTCGACCGTGTCGAAGGCGTCCGTCGTCTCGTCGACGTCCTTCGGCCCCTTCTTCGGGAGGACGGGCCGCACGTCGACGAACGTCCCCTCCGACATCATCCGGCCCCGCACGTCCTGGTAGACGAAGATGAACTTCTCCCGCGCCGCGGCCTCCGACGGCCCGAGGGCGGCCGGATAGGCGTCGATCCCGTAGGGGGCCACGGAGTACGGCGTCCGGTTCATCAGGACCGGATAGCGCTTCGCGGGCCCGGCGTCCTTGGGGACGTAGACCGCCGTGAAGAGGCGCGTCCCGTCGCGAGTCGGGACGAGATGCTCGTGCTTCGTGTAGCTCTCGCGGATGAAGGCGGCGAGCGACGCCGCGGGCTCCGCGCCCCGCCCGCCGGGCGTGGAGACGGCGAGGACGGCGAGGACGGCGGCCGGGACGAGGACGCGAAGGCGCATGACGGGACCTCCCTCGGGGGCGCTCGGGCGAACGTTAACAGCGGACCGCTCGCGTGGGATGATCGTCGATCGGAGTGAACCCCACATGCAGAAGACCCTCCCCGCCCTTCTCCTTCTCCTCCTCGTCCCGATGACGATCGCCGCCCAGACCCCGACCCTGGCCGATGCGAAGGCTTTCGTCGAGAAGGCCGAAGAGCAGCTCCTCAAGGCCTCGATCGCCGCCGAGCGCGCGAACTGGGTCGCCTCGAACTTCATTACCGAGGACACCGAGCGGATCGCCGCCGAGGGGAACCAGCGCCGGATGGAGCTCGCCGCCGGTCTCGCCAAGGAGGCGACCCGCTTCGACGGGCTCGCGCTCGACGCGGAGACGGCCCGGAAGCTGAAGCTCCTGAAGCTCTCCCTCGTCCTCGCGGCGCCGTCCGACCCCGCCAAGAGCGAGGAGCTCGCGCGAGTCGCCGCCGGGATGGAGGCGGCCTACGGCCGCGGCAAGTGGACGCCGCCCGGCGGCGAGCCGCTCTCCCTGGAGGAGATCTCGAGCCGCCTCGCGACGAGCCGCGACCCGAAGGAGCTCGCCGCCCTCTGGGCCGGCTGGCACGAGGTCGGGGCGGGCCTCCGGAAGGACTACGCCCGCTACGTCGAGCTCGGGAACGCCGGCGCGAAGGAGCTCGGCTTCGCGGACATGGGCGCGATGTGGCGGTCCAAGTACGACATGCCGGCCGACGCCTACGCCAAGGAGCTCGACCGGCTCTGGGAGCAGGTGAAGCCCCTCTACGTCTCGCTCCACGCCTACACGAGGATGAAGCTCCGCGAGACGTACGGGAAGGACGTCGTCCCCGAGAAGGGGCCGATCCCGGCGCACCTCCTCGGGAACATGTGGGCGCAGGCGTGGGGGAGCCTCTACCCGCTCCTCGCGCCCAAGGACGCCGACCCGGGGTACGACCTGACGAAGATCCTCGTCGAGAAGAAGACCGACGCGCGGCAGATGGTCCGGTACGGCGAGGGCTTCTTCACCTCGCTCGGCTTCGACCCGCTCCCGAAGACGTTCTGGGAGCGCTCCCTCTTCACCCGCCCGCGCGACCGCGAGGTCGTCTGCCACGCGAGCGCCTGGTGCGTCGACTGGGTCGACGACCTGCGCCTGAAGATGTGCATCGAGATCAACGCGGAGGACTTCGCGACCGTCCACCACGAGCTCGGGCACAACGTCTACCAGCGCGCCTACAACCGCCAGCCCGTCCTCTTCCGCGACAGCGCGAACGACGGCTTCCACGAGGCGATCGGCGACGTCATCGCCCTCTCGCTGACGCCCGAGTACCTGAAGAAAGTGAACCTCCTCGAGAAGACGCCTCCTCCCGGGAAAGACGTCGGCTACCTCCTCAACATGGCGCTCGAGAAGATCGCCTTCCTGCCGTTCGGCCTCCTCATCGACAAGTGGCGGTGGCAGGCCTTCGCCGGCGAGGTGCCGGAGGCGAAGTGGAACGAGGCCTGGTGGGACCTCAAGCTGAAGTACCAGGGGGTCGTCCCGCCCGTCGCGCGCACCGAAGACCACTTCGACCCGGGCGCCAAGTACCACATCCCGGCGGGCGTCCCCTACTCGCGCTACTTCCTCGCCCACGTCCTCCAGTTCCAGATGCACCGCGCCCTCGCGAAGACGGCCGGCTGCACCGACCCGATTCACACCTGCTCGATCTACGGGAACAAGGAAGCCGGGGCGAAGCTGATCAAGATGCTCGAGATGGGGCAGAGCCAGCCGTGGCCCGACGCGCTCGAGGCCCTCACCGGCCAGCGCGAGATGGACGCGACGGCCGTCCTCGACTACTTCGCGCCGCTCCAGAAGTGGCTCGACGAGCAGACGAAGGGGCAGCCGAAGGGCTGGTAGAGGGATGACGCCGAGGCTCCCGCCCCCGACGTTCGAGTACCTCAACGGCGAGGTGCTCGAGCAGGCGCCCGGCCGGGTCCGCTGTCTCTTCCGCCCGACGGAGGAGATGACGAACCCCTGGGGCGCCGTCCAGGGCGGGATCCTCGCCGCCTTCTTCGACGACACGATGGGACCCGCGGTCGTCTCGATCGCGAACGGCCGCGGGTTCACGACCGTCTCGCTCAACGTGACCTACCTCCGCGCGACGCGCCCCGCCGAGCCCGTCGTCTGCGAGGCGACCGTCGTCAAGCACGGCCGCACCCAGGCCTACGCCGAAGCGACCCTCACCCGCGAGTCCGACGGCGAGCTCCTCGCGAGGGCGACCTCGGTCAACCTCTTCCTCGAGGCGCCGAAAAAGGGGTAGTCCGGGAGAGCCGAGACAGGAGACCGGAGAAGTCCCTTCTCCGCCCTCTCGTCGCTTCGGCCGGGGGCCGCGGACGGGGCTGGGCGTCTCTTCGGCTCCTTCTGCGCGCGACCGACCCGCTTGCGCGTTCCCTGCGGCCGGGCGGGGCGCCCGCGCAAGCTCGCTTCGCTCGAATCGATGCGCGGGCTGTCTCCCCGCCCGGTCCTCGGGACCGCGAGCGGGTCCCCGGCCGTGCTCGGGGTCGCCTCCGAGACGCTCCGCCTCGCCCGCGGCCGTGGTGATGTCGACCTCTCCGAAGAGGTTCAGGTGCGGACCGCGAAGACTGCACTCGAGGCATGGCATCTGGGTGCTTCTCAAGGAGGGAGAGTTCTTCCTCTCGCTCGACCAGGTCCCGTGGTTCGCGAAAGGCCCTGTGGGCTGCGATCCTGAACGTCCAGAGGCTCTCGGAGGACCACCTCTGCTGGCCGGACCTGGACGTGGACCTGAGCCTCGACCCGATCCGGGAGCAGGTTCGGTACCCGCTGATCGCGGGCAGCGACGCGTCGGCGAACTACGAGGTCCGGAACCCGGGCCCGAAGCACCGCGACGAGGGCTGACGGCCCCCCTCCGATCGCGGGCGCTGCTTGCGGGAGGCCAATGTGTCTCGCGCACGTGGTCTGTAGCAACCCTGGACGTGAGCGGGCGGGAGGGGTGTCCCGCGAGCGAGCGTTCGAGCACGCGCGGGGTACCCGCACGGTTCCGCGAGCAGGCCGCCGGGGTGAGAGCGCGCACCGATTCGACGAGCGGAGCGAGGAGCTTGCGCGCTCGCCGGCGGCCCGCGCAGCGGGACCGATGCGGGTCGCGCGCGCGCAGCGGAGGCCTCTGAAGAGCAGCGAAGTCCAGATTGCGAGTGGGGGGTCCGGGGGGCCGCGCGAAGCTCAGGCCCCCCGGCGAGCGCCGCGGGATATCCCTCCCGCCCGCGGCTCGTGCGGTACGGCGAAGTGGATGCGTCGGTCGTCCCTCTCGTCCTTCGTCCTTCGTGTCCTGTGTCTCGCCGCCGGCGCTTGACACCGCCCCCCGGACGAGAAGAGGGCCGGCCCATTCGGACCGGCCCTCGGTGGCTCTTGTCGTGCCGCCCTCGGCGGTGTCTTCCGGTCAGACCCCGGCGAACTGGACGCCCTCGAAGACGAGGGTGGGGGTCTTCATGGAGGAGTAGGGGTAGGGGTCGTTGCCGACGGCGGCGAGCTTCTTCCAGAGGTCGAGGTGGTTGCCGGAGATGTTCATCTCGCCGACGGGCTCGGCGATCTTCCCGCCGCGAACGCGGAAGCCCTGGACGCCGAGCGAGAAGTCGCCCGTGAGGCCGTTCGAGTTGCCGCCGAGGAAGCCGGTGACGAGGATCCCTTCCTTCATCGCGGCGAGGAGCGCGGCCTGGGCCTTGTCGCCGAGCGTCCAGACGACGTTCGACGGGCCGCCGGTCGTCGGCGCCATCTGGAGCTTCTTTCCGTAGTAGGTGTCGATGTAGTACGCCTTGAGGACGCCCGCCTCGACGATCGGCATCCTCTTCGCGGCGATTCCCTCACCGTCGAAGAGGCGCGAGCCGAACGCCTTCGGGACGAGCGGGTCGTCGACGAGCGTGAGCGCGGGGCTCGCGATCGCCTGGCCGAGCTTCCCTTCGAGGAAGGAGCGCTTCTGCTGGAGCGCGCCTCCGGAGAGGGGCCCGAGGAGGTAGGCCGGGAGCCGGCCCGCGGCGCGGTTCTCGACGGCCATCGTGAGGACGGCCGACTCCCCCTTCTTCGCGCCGAGGCGCGAGAGGGCGCGCTCGGCGGCGTCGCGGCCGATCTCGCCCGCCTTCGGCATCTCGCCGACGAAGCGCGAGCCGCCGAAGGCGTAGTCCTCCGGCTTGCGGCCGTCGGGGTCCTTCACGCTCACCTCGGCGGAGACCCAGAACTGCGTGTCGCGGCGCGATCCGGAGAAGCCGTTCGAGGAGACGCGCCAGCTCTCGGCGAGCGTGTCGCTGAAGCTCGAGGTGACGGAGAGGATCGCGCCGGACCCCTTCACGGAGCGGGCGGCGGCCTCGATCTCCTTCGCGACGGCGCGGCGCTGCTCGGGGGTGACGGTCGCGTACTTCGGGTCCTCGAGGAGGAGGTCGACCTTCGCCTGCCCCTCGTAGAGCTTCGGGTCGGGGAGCGTCCGGAACGGGTCCTTCGCGAGGGCGCGGGTCAGGGTGACGGAGTCGCCGATGAACGTCTCGAGCGCCTCGGGGCGGAGGTCGCTCGTCGAGACGTTCGCGTAGCGGCCGTCGACGTAGAGCGTCAGCCCGAGGCCGCGGGTCGTCGCCTCGTGGACCTTCTCGAGGGCTCCGTCGCGCCACTTCACCTCGACCTCGCGGACGCGGTAGGTGCGGGCAGAAGCTTCCTGTGCCCCCTTGCCGAGGGCGCTCTTCACGGCGGCGTGGGCGGCGGCGAGCATGTCCTGCTGGGCCATCTCTCTCACCTCACGCCTGCTTTCCGCGTCCGCCGACGGTGATCGACGCGACGCGCACGGTGGGGATCCCCTGGGAGACCGGCACCGACTGTCCGTCCTTGCCGCACGTCCAGCCCCCCTCGTCGATGACGAGGTCGTCGGCGACCATGTCGATCTTCTCGAGGACCTTCGGGCCGTTCCCGATGATGTTCACGTCCTTGATCGGCTTCGTGAGCTTGCCGTCTTCGATGAGGTAGCCGTTCTTCACGTAGAACGTGAAGTCGCCGGCCCCGATCTGCACCTGCCCGTTCGTGAAGTTCGTGCAGTAGATCCCCTTCTTGACCGAGGCGACGATCTCGTCCTTCTTGTGCGGTCCGGGGAGCATGTAGGTGGCGCGCATCCGGGGGACCGGGGCGTAGGCGTAGCTCTCGCGGCGCCCGTTGCCGGTCGGCTTCACCTTGTAGTGCTTCGCGGAGATCGAGTCGTGGAGGTAGGTCGTCAGGATGCCGTTCTCGACGAGCATCGTCTTGCCGACCGGGTTCCCCTCGTCGTCGACGTTGATCGCGCCGCGGGCGCCCGGGATCGTCCCCTCGTCGACGATGTTCACGAACTTGTTCGCGACCGGCTTGCCGATCCGGTCGGCGAAGATCGAGATCCCCTTTCGGTTGAAGTCCGCCTCCATCCCGTGGCCGATCGCCTCGTGGAGGAGGATTCCCGAAGCGCCGGCCCCCAGGACGACCGGCATCTCGCCGGCCGGGGGCTGCACCGCCTCGAAGAGGACGAGGGTGCGGGAGACGGCCTCCTTCACGATTCGCTCGAGGCGGTCGGGGGAGTAGTAGCCGAGGTCGGCGCGCCCGGCGACGTTGTAGCCGTTCGTCTCCTTCTTCCCGTCCTGCTCCGCGACGCAGGAGAGGCCGAGGCGCGTCATCGGCTGGAGGTCCTCGACGACGCGGCCGTTCGAGTCGGCGATCAGGATCGCCCCCGCCTCGTCGCCGAAAAAGACGTTCACCTTCGTGATCCGCTTGTCGGCGGCGAAGACCTTCTCGTTCAGGCCCGAGAGGAGCGGCAGCTTCTGCTGCGGCCGCACGTCCTCCCAGCGGGTCTTCACCGGGTAGCGGGCCGGCAGGGAGGTGTCGACCTTCAGCCCCTTCGGCCCTTCCCTCGCCGGACCGTCGGCGATCGCGGCGGCGGTCTTCGCTGCCTGGACCAGCGCCTCGGGGGTGAGGTCTTCCGTGTAGGCGTAGCCGGTCTGGTCGCCCTTGACGGCTCGCACGCCGACGCCGAGCTCGACGCTCGCGTAGGCGCGGTTCACGGCGCCGTCCTCGAGGGCGAGGCTGTTGCCGACGCGGTGCTGGAAGAAGAGGTCGGCGTAGTCGGCCCCGCGGGAGAGGGCGGCGGAGAGGCCGTCGCGGAGCATCTTCTCCGTGACGCCGAACCGGGCGAAGTAGCCGACTCCCTCCGTCGGGCCGGTCGCGGCGGCGGCGGATGAGAGGCGGAAGAGGGCGTCGGGCAGGGCGGTGGCAGCCACGGTCGCCGCGCCCAGGCCGATGAGCTTTCGTCTCGACATGCCGGGATTCTCAGGCATGGGGCAAGTCCTCCTCGAAGAGTGTGACGCAAGGTCACAGTTCGTACACCGCGCCGGTGCGGCACATATAGCGGCTACGCCCGATGCGCCCGAAAGTTTCGTTCCGGACCGGAAAGGGATTACATTGAGAATCGATCCGTGTTCGAACCTGACCGTGGTAGCGTCCGTCTGGTCCCCCGTCTAGTCCAGACCTCCAGCCCTCGTGGCCGTCCTGCTCCCGGCTCTTCGCTGAGCTCTCCGGCCCCTCGTCCCAGCGCCAGCCCCTCCCTGAATCGAAGCTCCCTGCTGATTCCATGAGGTCAAGAAAGATGACGAAGCGCATCGCCCTCGGGCTCGTTCTGGCCGCCCTCCTCGGCTCGTCGCCGCTCCTCGTCGCGGAGACGACCTACTTGCCGGGCGCGGCCGAGCTCTCCGGCCTCCAGGGCGCGCGATTCTCTTCGACCCTCGAGCTGGCGAACCCGGGTGACGCCGCGGTGACGGCGACGGTCGGGCTCGTCCCGATGGCCGGCATGACGACGCCCGCTCCGGTCACGCGAACGCTCGCGGCGGGCGAGAGCCTGCGGATCGAGGCCGCCCTGAAGACGCTCTTCGGCCTCGCGGAGGGAAGCGCCGGCACGATCACGGTCGCTTCGGAGACACCGCTCCTCGCGAGCCTCACGACGCGCAACGTCGCCGCGGCCGAGGGGCCTTACGGGCTGGGCCTCGGCGCGGTGCCGGAGGCGGAGCTTCTCGCGACCGGCGAGACGGGGCATTCGATCTGGGTGAGCCACTCGGCCGACCCGAAGACCGGCTACCGTACGAATCTCTCCGTGACCCTCGTGGACCCGGGAACGGTCGTCGTCGTCCGCGTCTTCGAGGCCGACGGGAGCCTGGCCGGCGAGACGACCCTCTCGGCCGCGGCCCCGCAGGTCTGGCAGCAGCCGGTGACGGCGATCGCCGGTGAGGAGTCTCTTCCGGTCGGCCGCGCGGCGTTCGAGGTGAAGGCCGGCCGGGCGACGGCCTACGCCGTCGTCAACGACAACGTCACCTCCGACGCGATCGCGCTCCCGTGCGAGCGGGTCCCCGCGGGCTCGACCGAGCGTCTCGTCTCGGGCGCCGCCCTCTCGCCGGGCCACCTCGGCGCCTTCTGGGTCACGGACCTGCGCCTCTTCAACCCGGGCGCCGAGCCGGTCGTCGCGACGGTCCGCTCCCTCGGCGCGCCCTCGGCGGCGAGCGCGCCCGTCCCGATTCCCGCGAACGGGATCGTGGAGGTGCCGCGGGTCCTCGCTTTCCTCGGCTTCCCCGAGCAGACGGCGAGCGCCCTCCTCGTCTCCGCGGACACGCCGCTCCTCGTGGCGGCGCGGACGAACAACCTCGACCCGACCGGAGTCCGGACGGGGACCTTCTCGGCGCAGCAGTTCGTCTCGATCTGGCCGACGGGGCTCCTCGCCGCGGGCTCGACCGGCTACTTCACGGGGATCGACCAGACGCTGAACGTCCCCGGGACGCGGACGAACCTCGCGCTCGTCGGCGGCCCCGAGGGGGCGGCCGGGGCCCTCGTCCTCCGGGACGAGCGCGGAGCCGAGCAGGGGCGGACGCCGTTCCAGAGGGCACCCGGCGAATGGGGCCAGCTCGGCGTCGCCGACTGGTTCGCGTCGGCCCTCGCGGGCGCGACCTCGCGCGACGGGCTCTCCCTCGCCACGGTCCCGCCGAACTCGCGCATCGACGTCACGGTCGAGCAGGGTGCCCTCGACGCCTACGTGAGCCAGATCGACAACGGCTCGGGCGACGCCGTCACGCGCTCGTTCGGCCTCCCGGGAGGAGGCGACTGCTCGAAGGTCGCCATCCTCACGCTCGAGGCGACGCCGCTCCCGGTGATTCCGGGCGTCGAGACGACGCTCTCCTGGACGCTCGCGATCGATCCGCCGACCGCGAACCTGACCTCCCAGTCGATCCGGATCGGCTCCGGCCCTGAGCTCCAGCTCGACAAGGACGCCCGGTCGTACAAGACCTCCTTCCCGGGAGCCGGCCCCGTCGAGGTGACGCTGAAGGTCCGGAAGGGAAGCTGCGTGAAGACGCGGACGCTCCAGATCGCGGTCTGCGGAGACCTGGCGCTCGAGCCCGAGACGCTCCCCGTGCCCACGGTCGGCGAGCCGTACCCGGGGGTCTCCTTCACGGCCGCGGCCGGCCGTCCGCCGCTCGCTTTCCGGATCTCGGAAGGCGAGCTCCCCGCCGGCCTCACCCTCACCCCGTCGGGCTTCCTCGGGGGGACGCCGGTCGAGGCCGGGGCGGCCTCGTTCACCGTCGCCGTCACGGACGCCAACGGCTGCACCGGAGAGCGAGCCTACAGGATCGAGGTCGGCTGCCCGCCGATGTCGATCGCGCCCGCGGGCCTTCCGGCCGGGACGGTCGGAGCTCCCTACCCGACGGTCGCCCTGACCGTCACTGGGGGCTCCGGTTCCGGCACGTTCGCGGGGCGCCGCCTCCCGCCGGGCCTCACGGTCTCGAGCAGCGGCCGGATCGAGGGCACGCCGACCGAGGCGGGCCAGTTCGACGTCGAGATCACCTATCGCGACGCGAACGGCTGCGACCTAACGGTCGCGCGCCCGATCCTGGTCTGTAACCCCATCGGAGTCACGGCGACCCTTCCGGCGGCGACGGCCGGCGTGGCGATCGCGCCGACCACCTTCACGGCCTCCGGCGCGGTCGGCCCGACGACGTTCGCGGTCACCGCGGGCGCTCTCCCGACGGGCGTCACCTTCGACGGCGCCACGGGAGTCCTGTCCGGCACGCCGACCGTCGTCGGGACGTTCCCCTTCTCCGTCACCGCGACCGACTCCCTCGGCTGCACCGGGACCCTCGCGACGACGCTCACGGTGAGCTGCCCGACGATCACGATCAGCCCGGCGAGCCTTTCGAACGGGACGGCGGGTGTGGCCTACGGGCCGGCGACGCTGACGCAGACGGGTGGAGTCGGGGTGGTGACGTACGCCGTCACGACCGGAGCGCTTCCGGCCGGACTGACGCTGACGAGCGCCGGGCTCCTCTCGGGGACGCCGACCGTCACGGGGACCTTCAGCTTCACCGTGACGGCGACCGACGCGAACGGGTGCACGGGGACGCAGTCCTACACGCTCGTGGTGGAGTGCCCGGTCATCACGGTGAGCCCGGCGAGCCTTTCGAACGGGACGGCAGGGGTGGCATACGGGCCGGTGACGTTGACGCAGACGGGCGGGGTCGGAACGGTGACGTACGCCGTGACGACCGGGGCGCTGCCGGCGGGCGTGACGCTGACGACGGCGGGGGTCCTCTCGGGGACGCCGACGGTCACGGGGACGTTCAACTTCACGGTCACGGCGACGGACGCCAACGGGTGCACGGGGACGCGGGCGCTCACGCTGGTCGTGGACTGCCCGGTGATCACGGTCAGCCCGGCGAGCCTTTCCAACGCGACGGCGGGGACGGCGTACGGGCCGGTGACGCTGACGCAGGCGGGCGGAGTCGGGGCGGTGACGTACGCCGTGACGACCGGGGCGCTGCCTGCGGGGATCACCCTGACGACGGCGGGGGTCCTCTCGGGGACGCCGACGGTGACGGGGACGTTCGACATCACGGTCACGGCGACGGACGCGAACGGGTGCACGGGGACGCGGGCCTACACGCTCGTGGTGGAGTGCCCGGTGATCACGGTGAGCCCGGCGACGCTGCCGGGCGGCACGACGGGCATCGCCTACAGCCAGAGCGTCGGGTCGACGGGCGGCCTCGGGACGGTGACGTACTCGGTGGCGCCCGGCACGCTTCCCCCCGGCCTCGGGCTGGACGGGGCGACGGGAGCGATCACGGGGACGCCGACGGCGGCGGGGACCTTCAGCTTCACGGTGGTGGCGACGGACGGGAACGGCTGCACGGGGAGCCAGGCCTACACGGTCGTCATCGTCTGCCCGACGATCACGGTGGGACCGGGGGCGCTCACGAACGGAACGGTCGGGACGGCGTACGGCCAGACCGTCCTGGGGGCCGGCGGCGGAGGGGCCTACCTCTACGCGGTGACGAACGGAGCGCTTCCGGACGGGCTCGCTCTCGACGGAGCGAGCGGAGCGATCACGGGGACGCCGACGACGGCGAACCTCTTCAGCTTCACGATCACGGCGACGGACCAGTACGGGTGCAGCGGCGCGACGGCGTACCAGGTGCGGATCTGCCCGGTGATCGACGTGACGCCGGCGACGGCGGTGCAGGGGACGATCAACCAGGTCTACGCGGGGACCACCTTCGCGCAGACGGGCGGCGTCCTTCCGGTCGCATGGAGCGCGACGGGGTTGCCGGCGGGGCTGACGCTCGACGCGGCGACGGGAGCGCTCACGGGGACGCCGACGGAAGCCGGGGGCTTCGCGGTCGTCGTGACGGCGACGGACGCCAACGGCTGCACGGGGAGCGTGGCCTTCACGCTGCGGATCTGCCCGGAGATGGCGATCGACGCGCCGGCGAGCCTCGCGGCGGGGACGGTGGGGACGGCGTACGGGCCGGTCACCTTCACGCAGACGGGGAGCGGGGCGACGATCACGTGGAGCGCCACGGGGCTTCCGACGGGGCTGACGCTCGACCCGACGACGGGAGCTCTGTCCGGCACTCCGGGCGAGCCGGGGAGCTTCACGGTCGTGGTGACGGCGACGGACGCGAACGGCTGCGCGGTCTCGCGCAGCTACCCGCTGACGATCTCCTGCCCGACGATCACGCTGTCGCCCGGCACGCTGCCCGGCGCGACGGCGGCGACGGCCTACAGCCAGACGATCACCGCCTCGAGCGCGCTCGCGGGCGGCAGCTACGGCTACTCGGTCTTCTCCGGCGCCCTGCCGGCGGGCCTGACGCTGAACCCAACGACGGGTGAGATCTCGGGCACGCCGACGGCGGTGGGGACGTTCAACTTCACGGTCCGCGCGACGCACGACCCGACGGGCTGCACGGGAGACCAGGCGTACACGCTCGTCGTGGCCTGCGCCACGATCACCGTCGGAGGCGGGGCGCCGCCGACGAACGTGACGGCGGGGGTGGCGGGCTACACGCACACCTTCACGGCGACGGGCGGCGTCTCGCCCTGGACCTTCACCGCGACCGGCACGCTGCCGACCGGCCTGACGCTGTCGAGCGCGGGCGTCCTCTCGGGGACCCCGAACGCGGCCGGGACGTTCAACTTCACGATCGTGGCGACCGACTCGGCGACCGGCGCGACCTGCACCGGCTCGGCTCCGTTCTCGGTCACGGTCGTCTGCCCGACGATCACGGTCAGCCCGGCGACGCCTCCGGGCGGGATCGTAGGAACGGCCTACACGGAGACCGTGACGGCGGCCGGCGGCACGGGCCCGTACACCTTCGCCGTGACGGCCGGGGCTCTCCCCGCCGGCCTCACGCTCGGCTCCGGCGGCGCGATCACGGGGACGCCGTCGGCCGAAGGCGAGTTCACGTTCACGGTCACCGCGACCGACACGACGACGAACTGCACGGGCAGCCGCGCCTACACGGTCCGGATCTGCCCCGTCATCGGACTCTCCGCCGTGCCGACCTGCGCGACGGTCGGGTCGACCTACACGACGACGATCACCCCCTCGGCGGGCACGGCACCGTTCACCTTCAGCGTGACCGGGACCCTCCCGCCGGGAACGACCCTGAACCCGACGACGGGCGTCCTCGCGGGGACCATCACGGCGGCCGGCTCGTTCTCCTTCAGCATCACGGCCACCGACGTCAACGGCTGCGCGGGCGCACAGAGCTACACCGTGAACGTCCTAAACATCGCACCGGCGGCCGCGGCCCTTCCGGACGCCACGTTCGGCACGGCCTATAGCCAGGCCGTCACGGCGAGCGGCGGCTCGGGCGGCTTCACGTACGCCGTGACCGCCGGCTCCCTGCCGGAGGGGCTCTCGCTGAACGCCGCGACCGGCGCCCTCACGGGGACCCCCGGCGGGGCGCTCGGGACGGGCTCCTTCTCGTTCACGGTCACCGCGACGAACACGGCGACGACCTGCACGATCGCGAAGGACTACACCCTCGACTCCCGACCGGTCGCCGTCCTGGACACCTATGCGAACGGAGCCGGGAACACCGAGTTCTACGGCGGCGGGTACGCGCCGACGCCGGCGACACCGTTCGTCGCGAACACCACCAACATCCTCTCGAACGACCTCGGGCCGGGCCTGACCGTGACGAGCCTGACGCAGCCGGCGAACGGGACCGTGACGCTCGGGGCGGCGGGCGCCTTCCGCTACACGCCGAACGCGGGCGCGGAGACCTCGGCGACGTTTACGTACAAGGTCACGTCCAACGGCGTCGAGTCCCAGGCCGCGGCGAACGTCACCATCACGCTCGTCGGGCAGGTCTGGTACGTCAACAGCTCCGGCGCGAACGGGGTCGGGACCTCGAGCTCGCCCTTCAACAACCTGGCCAACGCCGACGTCTCGTCGGGAGCCGGCGACGTCGTCTTCGTCCACACGGGCGCGGCGACCACCACCGGGGCCATCACGCTGGATGCGAACCAGGTCCTCTGGGGCCAGGGCGCAGCGTTCTCGCTCGGCGGCTCGGGGCTCACGATCGCCGCCGCGGGCAAGCCGACGCTCACCGGGACGGTCACGCTCGGCGGCAGCTCCGTCCTCGTCAGCTCCCTCGACATCTCCACGACCGGAGCCGTGGGCTTCACGGACAACCAGGCCGGCGCGATCACCGGCGTCACCGTCCAGAACGGCGTCGGGGTGTCGGCGACGAACGCCGCGGCCGTCGACCTGACGGGCGTCTCCGCGAGCGCCTCGGGGATCACGTTCACGAGCCTGACGTCCTCGAGCAGCACGGGCAAGGGGCTCAACCTCGGAGGGATCGGCGGGACCTTCACCTCGGGCACGACGACGGTCACGAACCCGGCGGGAATCGGCATCGACGTCCAGACGTCCGTGGCCGGAGGGACCATCAGCCTCGGTACGACCTCGGCGACGTCCTCGGGCGGGACCGGGGTGAACCTCGCCTCGAACCTGGGGAACGTGACGTTCGGAGCGCTCACGGTGAGCCCCGACACGGGCCAGCGAGGGCTCCTCGCGACGGAGAACGCCGGGACCCTGACCGTCTCGGGCGGCACGATCACGACCACGGGCGCCACGGCCGTCGAGATCACGAGGGCGGCCGGGACGACGCCGCTCGCGGTCAGCCTGACGACCGTCAACGCAAACGGCGGAAGCAACGGGATCTACCTCCAACGCACGTCAGGGAGCTTCGCGGTCGTCGGAACCGGCACGGCCGGTTCCGGAGGGACGATCCAGAACATGGTCGGCGCGGACGGGGCGGTCGCCGGTTCGGGGATCTACCTCGACAACGCGACGAACGTCTCCCTGAGCCGGATGCAGCTGAACGGCTTCCAGAACTTCGCGATCCGCGGGCTCACGGTGAACGGATTCACGCTCGCGAGCTCGGTCATCAGCGGGGTGAACGGCAACAGCGCCGGTGCCCGCGAGGGGAGCGTCTCGTTCACGGAGCTCACCGGCACGGCGTCGGTGTCGAGCACGAACATCAGCGGCGGCCTCGTCGACAACTTCCGGGTGGTCAACACGTCGGGGACCCTGAACCGGATCACGTTCTCGAGCGTGACGATCGGGGCGAACAGCACGGCGGATGGAAACGACGGGATCCTCCTCGAGGCGCTGACGGGAGCCGCGATCCTGAACGCCACGATCCAGAACAGCACCTTCACGTCGGCACGCGGCGACCTCTTCAACTTCATCAACAACGGGACAGCCACCTGCGACCTCGTCTTCACGGGGAACACGCTGACGAACAACCACCCGGCGATCGCGACGGGCGGCGGGGGCGTGACGATCAGCGGAGGCGACCTCGGCGGGAGCCTCACGTACAACATCACGGGCAATACGTTCCGGGACTCGGACGGGACCGCCGTCCTCATCGTCAAGTCGACCGGGGCGGGAACCTACTCGGGAACGTTCGTGAACAACCAGATCGGCGTTTCCGGCGTCGCCGACTCGGGCTCGAAGGCGGGCTCCGGGCTCAAGATCCAGAACGCGGGCCTGGGGACGGTCACGGCGGGCATCACGGGGAACCAGATCCGCGGGTACAACAACTTCGGGATCGAGCTCCTGACGGGTGGCGGCGCTTTGCCGATGAGCGGCGCGATGAACGTGACCATCACCGGGAACACGATCAAGCAGCCCGGTACGGGCGGCCTGCCGATGAACGGGATCCACCTCAACGGCGGCACCGTGCCGGGAGACACGTACCTGATCTGCGCGAGCATCGGCGGGGCCGGCGCCCTCGCGAACGACATCACGGGTTCGGGGGCGAACGCAGGAACCGACTTCCGCCTCCGCCAGCGTCAGGGGACGACGGTGAGGCTCCCGGGCTACGGGGGCGCGAACAACAACGACGCGGCGGTCGTGGCCTTCGTTCAGGGCAGCAACGGCGGTGGCGGGACGACCGGGCTCGCCTCGAACACGGTCCCGACGGGCGGCGGCTTCGTGGGCGGCGCGGCCTGCCCCACGCCCTGAGATGGAGGTGAAGTGATGGCGGAACCCTTCCTGTCCGAGATCCGGCTCATGAGCTTCGTGTTCGCACCGAAGGGCTGGGCCCTCTGCAATGGGCAGCTCCTTCCGATCAACCAGAACCAGGCGCTCTTCTCGCTCCTCGGGACGACGTTCGGAGGGGACGGGCGCGTGAACTTCGCCCTGCCGGACCTCAGGGGGCGAACCCCGATCCACGTCGGGAGCGGCCACACCCTCGGAGAGAGGGGAGGAGAGCAGGCGCACACGCTCTCGATCGCGGAGCTCCCGACCCACACGCACGTCGTGGCGGCGTCCTCGTCGGCTACGAGTGGGAACGCGAACCCCACCGGCAGGTTCCTCGGCGGGGGGAACAACGTCTACCACGCGCCGGTCAGCCTGACCTCCCTTCACCCGGGAACGGCCGCGAACACGGGGGGGAGCCAGGCGCACCTCAACATGCAGCCCTTCCTGACGCTCAGCTTCTGCATCGCCCTCCAGGGCATCTTTCCGAGCCCGACCTGAGGAGACGACATGGCACAGCCCTACGTCGGCGAGATCCGGATGTTCGCGGGGAACTTCGCCCCCGCAGGCTGGCAGTTCTGCGAAGGCCAGCTCCTGCCGATTTCCGAGAACGAAACGCTCTTCCAGCTCATCGGGACGACCTACGGGGGCGACGGGCAGTCGACATTCGCCCTCCCCGACCTGCGCGGCCGGATCCCGATCCATCAGGGGAACGGGTTCATCCTCGCGGAGACGGGAGGGGCCGAAGAGATCACGCTGACGGTGAACCAGGTCCCGGCCCACTCCCACCCGGCGCTCGCCTCCACCGCGACCGGCGACCTGGTCAGCCCGGCGGGAGCCCTGCCCGCGACGTCGTTCAACGTGACGCCCTACATCAACGACCCACCGAACGGGAACATGGCCGCCGCGGCGATCTCCGCCGTCGGCGGCTCGCAGCCGCACACGAACTTCCAGCCCTATCTCTGCGTCGACTTCATCATCAGCCTGTTCGGAATCTTCCCGTCCCCGACCTGATCCGCAGAGAGCCACGAGGAGCACCCCATGGCAGATCCCTTCGTCGCCGAGATCCGGATCTTCCCGTTCAACTTCGCTCCCAAGGGCTGGGCCTGGTGCGATGGCCAGCTGCTGCCCCTCTCTCAGAACACCGCGCTCTTCTCGCTCCTCGGAACGACGTACGGAGGGAACGGAAAGAGCAACTTCGCCCTGCCGGACTTGCAGGGAAGGGCGCCGATGCACCCCGGACAGGGGCCGGGCCTGAGCCTCCACGATCTGGGGGAGACCGGCGGCAGCGAGACCGTGAGCCTTCTGGAAAGCGAGATCCCCGCGCATTCGCACGCCCTGCGGGCCAACGTTCTCGACCTCGCCGACACGAACGTGGTCAGCCCGAACGCGTCTCTGGCCCTCTCCTCTGGGGGAACGCTTTACCAGGCCGCGTCGAACGCGCAGCTCGCCCCCGAGGCCCTCGCCCCCGCCGGCGGAGACGCGCCGCACAACAACATGCAGCCATACTTGACGTTCTACTTCAACATCGCCCTGCAGGGCGTCTTCCCGCCACGGACCTGAGGGGCGCGTGACGGGCGCGGAGGCGGCGGTGACGGGCGTGGCGGCGGAAGAATCGGCCGCGGCGCGCCGCGTCGCGCTCCGTCCGGCGACGCCCGCGGACCGGGAGCTTCTCTTTCGCGTCTACGCGTCGACGCGCGAGGAGGAGCTCGCGCCGGTGCCGTGGCCTCCCGAGGCGAAGGAGGCGTTCCTCCGCCAGCAGTTCGACGCGCAGGACGCCTGGTGGCGGGCGAACTACGACGGCGCCTCGTTCGAGGTCGTCGTCGCCGACGGGCGCGACGTGGGCCGGCTCTACCTCTGGGAGGGACCTTCGGAGGTGAGGATCGTCGACGTGGCGCTCCTGCCCCAGGCGCGGCGCGACGGGATCGGGACGAGTCTCGTCCGGGACGTGCAGGCGCGGGCGTCGGCGGCCGGTAAGTCCGTCACGATCCACGTCGAGCGGATGAACCCCGCCCTCCGCCTCTACGAGCGGCTCGGGTTCCGGCTCGTCGAGGACAAGGGGGTCTACCTTTTCCTGTCGTGGAGCGGCGATGCGGTCAGTTGAAGACCGCCTCGTAGCGCATCCGGCCTTCCTGCGGGCCGAGCGGCACGAGGAAGACTTCGTGCGTGCCGAGCACGGGGTGCTCGAGCGCCCAGGTGCGCTGAGGGAGAACGGGCGCGAGCGGGCCGAGGAAGACGAGCGAGAAGGGCTCGGTGCGGAGCGCCGGCACGTCGGCTCGCGGCGCGCGCGACCCGAGGGGCTCCACGGTGCCGAGCGTCAGCTCGAGCGTTCCGTCGGGGAATCGAATCGTGAAGGCCGCTCCGACGAGCGGCGTGAATTCGGAAATCGAGAGCGTGTCGGTCACGGGTCCCTCCGCCCGGCGGGAGGATGCCCGCGGCCGGGCGCTTCGTCCAGCGCCCGGGAACGGGGAGGCCGCGGCGGCCTCGCCGGCGCGGCGCGCGTAGCGTGAGGAGTGCCATGGAGATCACACGGAAGTCGTTCCTTTCCGGCGCGGCCGCGGGCCTCGCGGGGCTGACGCTCCTGCCGGCGGAGGCGCTCGCCGCCCCCCGGGCGAAGGTGGAGGAGGGGCTCCTCGGGCTGCGATCCGCCGCGGGCGAGACGTTCACGGCGCGGAGCGCCGAGGGCGCGACCGTCACGCTCCTGCTCGAGCGGGTGGAGGAGCTGAAGTCCGGGACGGACGTGGAGCAGTTCCGGCTCCTCTTCTCAGCGGACGGTCCGTACCGCCTCGCCGAGGGGACGTGGCGCCTCGTCGGGACGCGGGGCCGGCGCGTCGGCGACCTCTTCCTCGTTCCCGCCGGGACGAACCAGGCCGGAAAGGCCCTCTACCGGGCCGACTTCTGCCTCCTCTCGAAGCTGGTCCCGGCCGCGCCGCGCCCCTGAAGGGCGGTCCCGCGGCGCGAGCCGCTCAGAAGGGGCGGGCGCCGAAGAGCGCCCCGCTCTCGAGAAGGACCCAGAGAAGCCCGTCCGGTCCGGGCGCGAGGTCGACGGCCGGCGGGACGCCCGCCTCCTCGTCCTTGCCGAGCAGGAGCGCGAGACCGAGCCGGGGGAGCGTGCCGCGCGGCTCCCCGTTCGGGGAGAAGCGCGTGAGGACGGCGCTTTCCGGCGTCGGGCCGTCGGCCGCGATCCAGAGGGCGCCGTCCGCGGCGAAGCGGACGGCCCGGGGCGCGTCGAGGGCGTCGGCTCCAGGGCCCCGGCCCGCCGCGACGGGAGAAGCGCCCGCTGCCTCCGAGGCGACGACCCGCCGTGTCTCTCCGTTCCGGACGACGGCCCGGACGCGGCCGCGGGCGTCGGCGTCGAAGGAGAGGACCTCGCTCCCCTCGGGGCCGAGAGGCCTGGGCGGGCCGGCCTTCGCCTCGTCGAACGCGAGGACCCCGTTCCCCGACGCGGCCCGCAGGACGCCGCTCGCGTCGACGCGCAGGAGCGTGACGGGCCGTCCCGCGTCGAGCGCCGCCGGGCGCGTGCGGCCCGGGCGATAGACCTCGACCGTCGCTCCGCCTGTTGCGACGAAGAGACCGTGGTCGCGCCGGCGGAGCGCCATCCCCGTGGGCGGAGCCGACGGGCGGGCCGCCTCGGCGGGTGTCGCCGCCGAGGCGGCGGTCAGCCGGAGGACTCGCCCGACGCCCGCCGTGGCGACGTAGAGGCGGCCGGAGCGGTCCGTGTCGAGGGCGGTCGGCCGAAGGGCTCCCTCGACGGCGATCGGCGGCGACACGGCGAGGCCGGTCACGGCGCCGAGGAGGACGACGACGGTCACGTCCTCGCCGAGAGGGAGCGGCGCGATCTCGAACGGGACGAACGGCGTCGCTTCGCCCGGCAGCAGCTCGCCGACAGAGAGCGGGCGCGGGAGGGCCAGGGGGAGCGGCTCCGGGGCGGCCCGGCCCGGCACCGCCCGCACCGTCGGCGTGACGCTGCGGAAGTCGAGCTCGAGGCCCGAGAGAAGCGACCCAGAGTCGTTCGACAGCCGGAGCTCGCCCCGGAGCCGGGCCCCGTCGACCGCGAGGCGGGCCATCTCGAGGCGAAGAGGCCCTTCCGCTCCGGGGACCCGGAGGAGGTAGGGGCCGGAGGCGAGGACCTGTCCGCCGCCGCCGAGCGCGAGGGCGAACGCGAGGCCGTCCGGTGCGGCGACGACCTCGGGCGGGGCCGGGCGGGCGCCCGCCCCCGCGAGCGGCCCTCCGGCGAGCGCGGCGACGGCGAGGAGCGCGGAAAGTCGCGTCACATCCCGATGGTAGCCGCCCCGGGCCCACCCCGTGGGATGATTGCGCGCCCAGCACGATGACCACCGCGTGCCGATCCAAGGAGCGTCCCCGCATGAAGCAGATCCCGACGGACCTCGTGCCCGCCCTCCTCCTCGTCTGCGCCTTCGCGGCCGCCTTCGTCCCTCGCGAGGCCGAGGCCCAGGGCCGCATCGTCTACCCGCCGACGCGAACCGTCGACGCGAAGGACGTCCTCCACGGCGTGACGGTTCCCGATCCGTACCGCTGGCTCGAGGACGTGAAGGACCCCGAGGTGCAGGCCTGGATGAAGGCGCAGGACGACCTGACGCGGAAGGAGCTCGCGAAGGCCCCGGAGCGCGCGCGCCTCCTCGCGCGCCTGAAGGAGCTCGCGTACCTCGACTCGGTCTCGGCGCCGGCGAAGCGCGGGAACCACTTCTTCCTCACCCGCCGCCACGCGACGAAGGAGAAGTCGGTGGTGTACTGGAGGGAGGGGAAGGACGGCGAGGAGAAGGTCCTTTTCGACCCGAACGGCTGGTCGAAGGACGGGAGCGTCGGCCTCGGCGACTGGACCCCCTCGTGGGACGGGACGAAGGTCGCCTACCAGCAGAAGGAGAACAACTCCGACGAGGCGACGCTCCACGTGATCGACGTGGCGACCGGGAAGGTCTCGGAGGTCGACGTCATCCCGGGCGGGAAGTACGCGACCGCGTCGTGGACGCCGGACGGCTCGGGCTTCTACTACACCTGGCTCCCGAGCGACCCGAAGATCGCCGTCGACGAGCGGCCCGGGCACCAGGAGGTCCGCTTCCACCGGCTCGGCGAGGACCCGACGAAGGACCGCGTCGTCCACGGCAAGCTCGGTGACCCGACGGCCTTCCTGTCGGCCGCGCTCTCGCGCAACGGGCGCTGGCTCGTCCTCTACGTCCAGTACGGCTGGACCTCGAACGACGTCCTCTTCCGCGACCTCGCCGACCCGGCCCAGGCCGATCGGTGGACGCCGCTCGTCGTCGGCACGGAGGCGCAGTGGGGCGTCGAGGTCCTCGGCGACCGCTTCTTCGTGACGACGAACGACGGCGCGCCGCGGAGCCGCGTCTTCGAGGTCGACCCGCTCCGGCCGGCGCGGAAGGAGTGGAAGGAGGTCGTCCCCGAGCGGAAGGACGCGACCCTCGTCTCGGCCTCGGTCCTCGGCGGGCGCCTCGCCCTGAACTACCTCAAGGACGCCTCCTCGCTCCTCGAGGTCCGCGAGCTCGACGGGACGCTCGTCCGCGAGGTGAAGCTCCCCGGCCTCGGCGCCGTCGGCGGCCCCGCGGGCCTTCCCGAGGAAGACGAGGCGTACTACTCCTTCGAGTCGTACACGACGCCGCGCGAGATCCACGCGATGTCGATGAAGACGGGGGCGCAGGAGCTCTGGTTCCGCCTGAAGGTCCCCGTCGACCCGTCGGCCTACGAGGTCGAGCAGGTCTTCTTCCCGTCGAAGGACGGCACGCGCCTCTCGATGTTCCTCGTCCACCGGAAGGGGATGAAGCGGGACGGCAAGGCCCGAACGATCCTCTACGGCTACGGCGGCTTCCAGGTGAGCGAGACGCCGCGCTTCTCCGCGATGCTCTACCCCTGGCTCGAGGAGGGCGGCGTCTGGGCGGCGGTGAGCCTCCGCGGCGGCGGCGAGTACGGCGAGGAGTGGCACCGCGCGGGAATGCTCCTCCAGAAGCAGAACACGTTCGACGACTTCCTCGCCGCGGCGCGTTGGCTCTCCGCGGAGAAGGTGACGAGCCCCGAGCGGCTCGCGATCTACGGCGGCTCGAACGGCGGCCTCCTCGTCGGCGCCGCGATGACGCAGGAGCCGAAGGCCTTCTCGGCCGTCCTCTGCGCCGTGCCGCTCCTCGACATGGTCCGCTACCACCTCTTCGGCTCGGGCCGCACCTGGATCAGCGAGTACGGCTCGGCCGACGACCCGAAGCAGCTCGCCGCGCTCCTCGCCTACTCGCCCTACCACGCCGTGAAGAAGGGGACCGCCTACCCGGCGACGCTCCTCCTCTCGGCCGACAGCGACGACCGGGTCGACCCGATGCACGCCCGAAAGCTCGCCGCGGCGCTCCAGGCCGCGACGACGGGCGGGCCCGTCCTCCTCCGGATCGAACGGAACGCGGGCCACGGCGGCGCCGACCTGGTGAAGTCGGCCGTCGAGTCCCGGGCCGACGAGTTCGCCTTCGTCCTCGCGCACACGAAAGGGAAGTGACGCCATGAGAACTCTTCCGATCCTCCTTGCCCTCTCCCTCGTCGCCCCGGCCGGCCTCGCCGCGCCCGCGAAGGCCGCGGCGAAGGACTCGAAGGCCGCGGCCGAGAAGCCGAAGGAGCCGTACTCCGCCGAGACGTTCGCGGGGCTCGCGCTCCGCGACCTCGGCCCCGCGCTCACCTCGGGCCGCATCGGCGACCTCGCGGTCGACCCCGTCCGCAAGGGGACGTACTACGTCGTCGTCGCCTCGGGCGGCGTCTGGAAGACGACGAACTGGGGGACGACGTTCGAGCCGATCTTCGACTCCGAGGGCTCCTTCTCGATCGGCTGCATCGCCCTCGACCCGACGAACCCGCTCGTCGTCTGGGTCGGGACGGGCGAGAACAACAGCCAGCGGAGCGTCGGCTACGGCGACGGCGTCTACCGCTCGCCCGACGGCGGGAAGACCTGGGAGAACGTCGGGCTGAAGGCGTCGGAGCACGTCGGGAAGATCCTCGTCCACCCGAAGGACGGGAAGACCGTCTACGTCGCGGCGCAGGGGCCGCTCTGGGCCGACGGCGGCGACCGCGGCCTCTACAAGACGACCGACGGCGGGAAGACGTGGAAGGCGGTCCTCACGATCTCGCCGAAGACGGGCGTCAGCGACGTCTGGATGGACCCGCGCGACCCGGAGGTCCTCTACGCGACGGCCTACCAGCGCCGGCGGCACGTCTTCACGCTCATCAACGGCGGGCCGGAGAGCGGCATCCACAAGTCGACGGACGGCGGCGCGACCTGGACGAAGCTGACGAACGGCCTCCCGAAGGGGGACGTCGGGCGGATCGGCCTGGCGATCCCGCCGACCGCGCCCGACACCGTCTACGCGCTCGTCGAGGCGCGCGGGAAGGACGGCGGCTTCTACCGCTCGCTCGACGGCGGGATGAGCTGGGAGAAGCGGGGCGAGTACGCGACCGGTTCGGCGCAGTACTACCAGGAGCTCTTCCCCGACCCGCACGACGCGAGCCGCGTCTACTCGATGGACGTCTACATGCAGGTGACGGAGGACGGCGGCAAGACGTGGCGGGACGCCGGCGAGAAGGCGAAGCACGTCGACAACCACGCCCTCTGGATCGACCCGGAGGACCCGAACCACCTCCTGAACGGCAACGACGGCGGCATCTACGAGACGTGGGACCGCTGCGAGACGTGGCAGTTCAAGACGAACCTCCCGGTGACGCAGTTCTACCGCGTCGCCGTCGACGACGCGCGCCCCTTCTACAACGTCTACGGCGGCACGCAGGACAACAACACGCTCGGCGGGCCGTCGGCCACGACGAAGGTGCACGGCATCGGGAACGAGGACTGGTTCGTCACGCAGGGGGGCGACGGCTTCTTCGCCGCCATCGAGCCGGGGAACCCCGACATCGTCTACTCCGAGGCGCAGCACGGCGTCCTCGTCCGCTACGACCGGAAGACGGGGGAGCAGGTCGACGTCCAGCCGCAGGCCGGCCCCGGCGAGGCGCCGCTGCGCTGGAACTGGGACTCGCCTCTCTTCATCTCGCCCCACAAGCCGACGCGCCTCTGGTTCGCGGCGCAGCGGGTCTTCCGGAGCGAGGACCGCGGGAACAGCTGGAAGGCCGTCAGCCCCGACCTGACGCGCCAGGTCGACCGGAACAGGCTCCCCGTGATGGGACGCGTCTGGAGCGTCGACGCCGTGGCGAAGAACGCCTCGACGTCCTTCTGGGGGAACATCGTCTCCCTCGCCGAGAGCCCGAAGAAGGAAGACCTCGTCTACGCCGGGACCGACGACGGCCTCGTCCAGGTGACGGAGGACGGCGGGACGACGTGGCGGAAGGTTTCAACGTTCCCCGGCGTGCCGGAGATGACGTACGTCGCCGACCTGGCGCCGTCGCCGCACGAGGCGGACGTCGTCTACGCCGCGTTCGACAATCACAAGCGGGGCGACTTCAAGCCGTACGTCCTGAAGAGCGCCGACCGAGGGAAGACGTGGGTCTCCGTGGCGGGCGACCTCCCGGCGCGCGGCACCGTCTACACGGTCGCCGAGGACCCGGGGAGGCCCGGCCTTCTCTTCTGCGGCACCGAGTTCGGCCTCTTCTTCTCGCACGACGGCGGGAAGCGCTGGGTGCAGCTGAAAGGCGGGATGCCGGTCATCAGCGTCCGCGACCTCGCGATCCAGGAGCGCGAGGGGGCGCTCGTCGCGGCGACGTTCGGCCGCGGCTTCCGCGTCCTCGACGACCTGACGCCGCTCCGCCTCGCCACCCCCGAGACGCTCGCGAAGGAGGCGGTCCTCTTCCCGGTCCGCGACGCGTGGGCCTACGTCCCGCGGGTGCCGTACGGCCTGAAGGGGAAGGCGTTCCTCGGCGAGTCGTATTACGCGGCCGAGAACCCGCCGTTCGGCGCCGTCTTCACGACGTACCTGAAGGAGGAGCTGAAGGGGAAGAAGAAGGCCCGCCAGGAGGCCGAGAAGGAGAAGGCGAAGAAGGGGGAGGACGTCTTCTACCCGACGTGGGAGGAGCTCCGCGCCGAGGACCGCGAGGAGGAGCCGACGCTCCTCCTGACGGTGACCGACGAGGCGGGGAACGTCGTCCGGCGGCTGACCGCCCCCGCGAAGGCGGGCTTCGCGCGGATCGCGTGGGACCTCCGCTACCCGGCGTCGAACCCGGCGCGCCTGAAGCCCGCGGAGGAGAGCCCGTGGTACCCCGGGCCGCGCGGGCCGATGGTCGCCCCCGGCACCTATCGCGTCGCCCTCGCGAAGAGGGTCGACGGCGTCGTGACGCCGCTCGGCGAGCCGCAGGCGTTCCGGGTCGTCCCGCTCGGCGCGGCGACGCTCGGAGAGGTCGACCGGGCCGCGGTCCTCGCGTTCTCGAAGAACACCGCCCGCGTCCAACGCGCGGCGCTCGGAGCCGTCGAGGCCGCGAAGGAGGCGAAGGGGCGCGTCGACCACCTCGAGAAGGCGTTCCTCGACACCCCGGCCGCCCCCGCCGAGCTCTTCGGCGAGGTGCGGCGCCTGAAGCTCGCGCTCGCCGACCTCGACGTCGTCCTGAACGGCGACTCGACCCTCGGCCGGCGGAACGAGCCGGCGCTCCCGGGCCTCGTCGACCGGGTCCAGACGGTCGTCTACTCGCACTGGTCGACGACGGCGGCGCCGACGGCGACTCAGGAAAGGGAAGTGGAGACGGCCGCCGCCGGGATCGGCACGGCCCTCGAGACGCTCCGATCGATCGCGAAGGAGATCTCGGCCCTCGAGGCGAAGGCGGAGGCGCTCGGCGCCCCGTGGACACCCGGACGGATCCCCGAGCTGAAGTGAAACGTTGACCGTCGGGGCGCGTGGAGGGCTACCTCTACGCGCCCCGCACGCGTCGCCCGAGCTTCCGGAGCGCTCCCGTCCAGAGTTCCGCCTCCCGCC
The DNA here is from genome assembly GCA_029567505.1 of Acidobacteriota bacterium. Classification (GTDB taxonomy): domain Bacteria; phylum Acidobacteriota; class Thermoanaerobaculia; order UBA5066; family UBA5066; genus UBA5066. Next base: position 8,102 of record JAKPXO010000001.1, on the reverse strand, counting down.
CGGTCGGGCGGGCGCGCAGGAGCGGCGCGAGGAGCTCGAAGAGGACGGCGTCGTCCTCACGGCCCAGGAACCCCGAGGCGCGGAGAGCGGTGGCGAGCTCCTCCCGGAGGCGCCGGTGCGCCGCGATGGGGGCCGCGTCCGTGTCCCGGTCCGGCGAACGCCCGTCCTTCCGGCCTCCGCGCGCGGACCGGCCGCTCTCGAGGAGCGCGAGCGCCGCCGCGACGGCCTGCGCGAGGTTCAGGACCGGGAAGCCGGGCCGCGTTGGAAGCGCGAGCCGCCCCTGCGACCTCCTCACCTCCTCCGTCGTCAGACCGGAGCGCTCCGGGCCGAAGACGAGGAGGAGCCGCCCGCTCCCGGCTGTCCGTCGGGCCGCGGCCCAGCTCCAGGCGGGCGGAAGCCCGCGTGTCACCCGCCCGCGGAGCGACGTGAGGGCGAGGATGGCGCCGGCCCCGTCTTCGGCTTCTTCCCACGAGGCCAGGCGGGGCGCGCCGTCGAGGAGGTCCTCCGCCCCCGACGCGAAGGCCCGGGCGTCCTCGTGAGCGGCGTCAGCGCGCGGGTCGAGGAGGAGGAGGCCCGCGCCGAACGCCTTGCAGGCCCGCGCGGCCGAGCCGAGGTTCCCGGGGCTGTGGGTGCGGACGAGGAGGACGTCGACGCTCACCGCCGGATCATCTTCCAAAGCGGCGCCGGTCTCGTCCAGAATGCCCGCGTGGCGAAACAGCGCAGCGACGACGAGCAGAAGGCCGTCGAGACGATCCTCCGGGCACTGGCGCACCGCCTGCAGCGGCTTCGCGACGAGGCGGCGATGCAGGCGCTCCGGGGCGAGACCGACCCGGGCGTCGAGAAGGGGCTCGACATGGCCCTGCGGGAGCTGAACGACCTCCTGCCGCGCCGGAAGCGGGTCCGCTGAGGGTGCCCGTGCGCGGCGGAAGGGCCTCTGTCCGCGCCGCGGCGATCGCGACCGTCCTTCTCCTCGGCGCGGCCTTCATCGGTCGCTCCGTCGTCTCGTGGGACGCCGCGGAGGCGATCTCCGACACGCTCGGGTTCCTGGTCCAGGGGCGATTCGAGGCAGCGAAGCTCCCCTCTGCGGAGCTCGGCCCGGACAGCGCCTTCGCCTTCCGCTCGCACTACGGTCTCTTCCCGACGCTCCTGCTTCTCCCGTTCGTCGCGGTCCCTTGGGCGCTTCGGAGCGTCCTCGGAGCGCAGGGGCTCGATGCCGGAATCGCGCTCGCGTGGACGGCGGGGACGCTGCTGGCGGTCGCGGCGTTCCGGCGCCTCGCCCGTTTCCTGGTCCCGGAATCCTCCCCGTGGTGGGGTCCCGCGTTTCTCGCGTCGACCTTCCTCTGGGCCTATGCGGCGGACTCCTTCTTCGAGACGTTCGCTGCCGCGGGGCTCGCGTGCGCCGCAGCGGAGATCCTCGAGGGTGGGGGTCGAACCGGACTCCGCCCGGCGTTCCTCGCCGCCGCGGCGTTCTCCGGAGCTGCGCTCCTGAAGCCCGTCCTCTGGATCCTCGTGCCGGTCTTCGTCCTCGGAGCGGCCCTCGCGTGGCGCGGGCGCGCCGGCGGCCTTCGGCGAACCTTCGTCTTCGGCGCGCTCGTCGCATGCGGGCTCGCCGTCAGCTGGACCGCGAGCGCTCTCCGGTTCGGTGGAGGCGAGAACTTCGGCTACGGGGACGAGGCGCTGAGATTCACGACGCCGCTTCTCCAGGGCCTCTACGGGCTCCTTCTCTCCCCGGGCCGGGGACTGCTGTTCTTCGCGCCCTTCGCCGTCGTCGGCGCCGCTCGCCTTCTCTTTCGCGGGGTTCCGCTGGCCGTGAGGGTGCTCTGCGGCGTCGCGCCGCTCCTCCTGGTCCTGACCGTCGCCCGGTTCGAGGGCTGGCACGGGGGCTCGGCGTGGGGCCCCCGTCACACGCTTCCGGTGCTGCCGCTCCTGGCGGCGCCGGCGCTTCTCGCGCGGCGACGAGCCGTCCTGCCGGCCGTGGCGGCCGGGGTCGGAGTGAACGCGCTCGGTGTCTTCGTGGCGGCCGGAGCGTGGATGTCGTGGGTGGAGCTGAGCCGGCCTCCGGAGGGGTCGAGCTGGCCCCGGTCGGGACCCGAGATCGTGTCGGTCGTGCCCTCGCTGTCGCCGATCTCGGGGCACGCGTTCCTGCTCGGGCGCTCGCTCGGGCTCTCCCTGGCGTCTCCGGTCTCACGCGCCGGGGCGACGGAGCGAGTCCCCGCTCCAGGCGCCGGCCAGTTCATCTCTCCCCTGTTCCTCCGTGCGCTCTTCGGCCTCCCTTCGATGCATCCGATCGTCCCTGCGCTTCTCCATCGGATCGGCGCGGCGTACGTTCTGCGCGGCGATCCGGCCGCGGCCGCTCCGTTCCTGCGCGAGGCGCTCGCGCTCGCGCCGGCCCGGCCGGGGCTCAGAGAGCTCCTGGGCGAGGTGGAGGCGCGGACGCAGCCGCATCCGCGGTAGAGGACCGAGCCTTCTGGGCGGAGACGTCGCCGCGTGAGAGGCGCCCGACCGCCGGGGCGAAACCCGGGTCCTCTCGGATAGACTGCCCGCCGGACGGATCGGATGAGCGAGGCCACGCGGAAGATCGACGAGGCGGCGCGGGGCGCCTCCCCTCACGCCGGAGGGTCGGAGGAGCTCGTCCCGCTCGACCCGGACCACCCGGGCTTCAAGGACCCGGTCTACCGGGCGCGGAGGAACGCGATCGCACGGCTCGCGCTCGAGTACCGCGACGGCCAGCCGCTGCCCGACGTGGAGTACACGGAGGACGAGCAGGCGGTCTGGAGGACCGTCTGGGAGCACCTCGCGCCGCTCCACGAGAGGTTCGCGTGCCGGGAATGGAAGGAGAGCTCGAGGGCCCTCGCGCTCGACCGAGGGTGCGTGCCGCAGCTTTCCGAGGTGAACGAGGCGCTGAAGAGAGGCGCCGGCTTCCAGATGCTTCCCGTGGCCGGCCTCGTCCAGGGGCGGACCTTCCTCGGGATGATGGGGAAGGGGGTCTTCCTCTCGACGCAGTACATGCGTCACCACTCCGTGCCGCTCTACACGCCCGAGCCGGACGTCGTCCACGAGCTCGTCGGCCACGCGGCGAGCCTCTTTCACCCCGGCATCGTGGCCCTCTCCCGGCGTTTCGGCGAGGCGGCGTGGCGCGTCGACGACGCGGCGCTCGCGCGGCTCGAATACGTCTACTGGTACACGCTCGAGTTCGGCCTCGTCGAGGAGGAGGGGCAGAGGAAGGCGGTCGGCGCCGGGCTCCTCTCTTCGTTCGGCGAGCTCGGCTCGTTCGAGTCGAACGCCGAGATCCGCCCGCTCGACTGCGACGCGGCGGCCGCGATCCCGTACGACCCGACGCGGTACCAGGAGCTCCTCTTCGTCTCCCCCTCGTTCGACCGGATGGTCGAGGACGTCTCGGCGTGGCTCGAGAGGCAGTGAGGGACGGGTGGCGCGGATCTACGACCTCTCTCCGGTCCTGTCGCCGCGGATCGCCGTCTGGCCGGGCGACGTCCCGTTCTCGCGGGAGGTGACGACGCCTCCCGACGGGACGACCTTCTCGTCGATCCGGACGACGCTCCACCTCGGCTCTCACGCCGACGCGCCGCTCCACATGGTGGCCGGGGCGGCCGCGATCGACGAGGTTCCCCTCGAGACGTGGATCGGGACCTGCCAGGTCGTGGAGGCGCGGGTGTCACCGCGGGGCCGCGTGCGCCTCGAGGACCTGGCCGAACCGCCGTCCGCGCCCCGGGTCATCCTGAAGACCGGGACGTTCGGGAACCGGGAGCGGTTCGATGACGCCTTCGCGGGGCTCGATCCGGAGCTCGCCCCGGCGCTCGCGGCGCGCGGCGTCGTCCTCGTCGGGATCGACACCCCCTCCGTCGACCCGTACGACGACCACGCCTACACGGCGCACCGGGCGCTCGTCGCCGCGGGCGTCTGCTGGCTCGAAGGGCTCGCCCTCGCGGACGTCCCGCCGGGCCGCTACGAGCTCTCGGCGCTGCCGCTCCGGATCGAGGGAGGAGACGGCTCCCCGGTTCGGGCGGTCCTCGTCGCGCCCTGACGGGCCGTGGCGGCCCGCCGCGGGCGGGAAAAGCTGCGAAAATGAGAGCTTGGCCATGCGAGACGCCGAGCGGCTCAAGAAGCAGATGCTCCGCGACGCCGTGCGGGAGAACCTCGACGTCATCGAGGGACGGCCCCCGGCGCGCGCCCGCCCGGGAGGGCGTTGGGTCGGCAGGGCGGTGCGCGGCGCGGCCCTGGTCGCGATCCCGCTCGCGCTCTTCGCGTCGATCAACGCCTTCTCCGGCGGGGGCGTCACCCCGACGGAGGTCGTCGTCGTGCCGCAGCGGACGGTCGCCCCATCTCCCGAGCCGGGGCTCGAGACGCTCGACTGGCCCGCGCCGAAGTCGATCGACCCGACGCTCTTCCACCTCGACGTGAGGACGATCGTCCTCGACGCCGGACACGGCGGCGTCGACCCGGGGGCGCTCACCGCCGACGGCCTCCCCGAGAAGGACGTCACGCTCGACGTCGCCCGGCGGGTGAGGGAGAAGCTCCGCGGGGGCCTCTTTCGCGTCGTGATGACCCGTGAGGGGGACGAGACGGTCTCCCTGCGCGAGCGATCGCGAAGGGCGCGGGACGCGGGCGGAGACGTTCTCGTCTCGATCCACGTCAACTCGATCCCCAACCCGGATCGCCGCGGCGTCGAGACGTACTACCTCGGCCCGACGGACGACCCCGCGATCCGCCGGCTCGCGAGCGCCGAGAACCTTTCCTCGGGCTATTCTCTTTCGGACTTCAGGGGGCTTCTCGAGGAGGTCTACGTGGGCGTTCGCCAGGCGGAGTCGAGACGGCTCGCCGAGTCGGTCCAGGCCGAGCTCGTCGCCTCGACGCGGAAGGTCACGCCGGAGGCCGGCGACCGCGGCGTGAAGAGCGCCCCGTTCGTCGTCCTGATCGCCTCCGAGATGCCGGGGATCCTGGCGGAGGTCTCGAGCGTCTCGCACGCGGAGGACGCGCGCCTCCTCCGCGACGAGGCGTACCGGGAGGCGATCGCCGAGGCGCTCGCGCGGGGCGTGCGCGCCTACGCCGACGCACGCAACCTCGCGGGAGCGGGAAGGAGCGGAAACGGATGAGCGGCAAGAAGGACGTCCTCCACGTCGGGATCGACCTCGGCACCTCGCGCAGCGCGATCTGTGCCTCGAACGGCGAGCGGCACGTCGTGGAGAGCTGGGTCGGATGGCCCGTCGACATGGTCGCCCGGAAGGTCGTGAAGAAGCCGGTCGTCTTCGGGCACGAGGCGCTCGAGAACCGGCCGATGCTCGACCTCCACCGCCCGCTCGAGAGGGGCCTCATCAAGGAGGGCTCCCCGAAGGCCGAGGCGGCCGTGAGGGAGCTTCTCGCGCACCTGATCGAGAAGGCCGGCGGCGCCGGGAAGACTGTCCAGGCCGTCGTCGGGGTCCCGGCCGAGGCGATGCGCGTCTCCCGCCAGCACCTGCGGAACGCCGTGAAGGGGGTCGCCGACGCGCTCCTGCTGGTGTCGGAGCCGTTCGCCGTCGCCTACGGCATGGACGCGCTCCTCCACACGATGATCATCGACATCGGCGCCGGGACGAGCGACTTCTGCGTCATGAACGGGCGCTACCCGACGGACGACGACCAGCGGACGCTCACCCACGCGGGCGACACGGTCGACGAGCAGCTGGGGCTTCAGATTCGCGCGCGCCACCCCGACGCGAACTTCTCGATCCACATGGTCCGGGAGTGGAAGGAGAGGAACAGCTTCGTCGGCGAGCCGAAGGAGCCGGTCTTCGTCGAGGCCCCGGTCCGCGGGAAGCCGACCCGCCTCGAGGTGACGGCGGAGATGAGGAAGGCGTGCGAGAGCCTCGTCGGGCCCCTCGCCGAGACGATGCTCGATCTCCTCTCTCGCGTCGACCCCGAGTACCAGCAGCGGGTGCGAAACAACGTCGTCCTCGCGGGAGGCGGCTCGCAGATCCCCGGCCTCGCGGCGGCCCTCGAGCGGGCGCTCGAGGAGGTCGGCGGCGGCCGGGTCCGGTCGGTGGAGGACCCGGTGTTCGCCGGCGCGAGCGGCTCCCTCGCGATCGCCGCCGACGCTCCGGAAGGGGACTGGGAGCGACTCGCCGGATGAGCGGAGAAGACCTCACCGCCTCCCGCGTGAGGCGCATGCTCCCGTCGGTCTCGGAGGTCCTCCGCGAGCTCACGGCGCGCGCGCCGGTCGAGCCCGACGTCGCTTTCCGGGCGGCGCGGGACGTCTGCGCCGAGGAGCTGAAGAGGATCCGCGACGCCGGCGGGGAGAGCGTTCCGATCGAGGTCCTCGTGGAGCGGGCGCTCGCGCGCGTGGCGGGGGTGCCGCCGCCGCTCGTCGTGCCGGCGCCGCCGCCGCTCGTTCCGGCCGCGAGCTTCGAGCCGGAGCCGCCTTCTCCGCCCTCCGGGGACGACCCGTTCTCCGAGACGACGGGCGCGCTGGACCTCCGCTGGGACCGCGAGGCGCGCGAACCGCTCGCCGCTCCGGCCGTCGCGGTTCCGCTCGAGGCGGAGCCTCCTCCTCCTCTCCCGGCGGACGAGGTCCCCGTCTCCGCTCCCGAGGCAGAGCCGGTCGATTCCGTGGCGGGCGGGCCGTTCACGGTCCCCGAGGAGCCCGCGGGCCGCGCGCCCGAGGGCGGCGGTTTCGTCTTCGCCCTGCCGGAGGACGAGGCGGCGCCGGCTCCTCCGGACTTCCCGGCCGAGCCGCAGGAGGAGATCGGAGACGAGACCCTGACGCGCCTCTCGCGGGAAGCCGAGTCGATCGACCTGCGCTCGGTCCTCGCGGGCGGGGGCGCGGCCGCCGGCCCCCCGGAGCGGGAGGAGGAGTTCGGGGCTGCGGCGACGGCCGCCGTTCTCGACGCGCCGCCCGGGGCGGACGAGCCGGTGCCTCCACCTTTCGAGGACGACGAAGACACCGTCCTGACGATTCCTCGCGGAGGACGTCGCGGTGCGACACGCGAGGGCGGGCCGCGATGGGGACGTCTCGCCGGGATCGCCGCGGCTCTCGCGGCTCTCGCGGCGCTCGGCTACCTCCTCGTCGGACTGTGGATCGACCGGGGCGCGGACTCCGGTCGGGTCGCCGTGGCCCGGCAGGCCCCGGAGATGACCGAGGCGCCGACCCGGGAGGCCTCCGAGAGGGAGGCGCTCCCCGTGGAGTCGCCGACGCCGGAGCCCGCGGTGCCAGCCGCGCCGGGGGCGGAGGGCGCGACGGCCCCGGCTCCCGTCGCCGTCCCCGTGCCGACCGCTCCCAGAGAACGCCCGGGCGCCGTCCCGACGGTCGCGCCCGCGCTGGTGGCGCCGATGCCCGTCCCCGTGAAGACGGCCCCGCCCGCACCGGTCCGGCAGAGCCGGGATGGTCTCGTCGTCACTCGCGACCGGGCCGGTCGCCCCGAGGTCTTCTCGATCCACTTCACCTCGTACCGGGATCGTGGCGCCGCCGAGCGGGACCTGAAGCGGATCGAGGCGCTCGTCGGGCGCGAGGGCTACGTCGCGGAGGTCGACCTCGGCGAGAAGGGGATCTGGTTCCGCGTCATGGTCGGGGAGTTCCCGTCGGCGGAAGAAGCCAAAGGCGTCCGCGCGGAGCTCGCGGCGAAGGGGACGCGCGACATGGGGTGGGTCTACAGGGTGGTCGCCCCCTGAGCCCGGGCGTGGCCCCGCGCGTTCAGGGGTTCGTCTGCCAGAGCTCCAGGGAGACCGGGAGGACGCGGGAGTCGAGCCGGACGAGGTCGACGACCGCCTGCGCGACGTCCTCGGGGCGGATCGCCGTCTCCGGGCTCTTCAAGAAGTCGCCCCGGAGGGCCATGTCGGTCGCGACGGTCGAAGGGAGGATGCAGGTGACGCGGACGTCGCTCCCGCGGACGTCCTGGAGCATCGCCTGCGAGAGGCCGGCGAGCCCGAACTTCGAGGCGCAGTAGGCCGCGCCCCCCGCGAAGCCGCGCAGCGCCGCCGTCGACGCGACGTTGACGACGTGGCCGCGGCGCCGGCTCTTCATCCCCGGGAGGACGGCGCGCGCCATCAGGAACGGTCCGCGAAGGTTGACCGCGAGCGTGTGGTCGAAGACGAGGGCGTCGAGCCGGTCGACC
>JAKPXO010000509.1 GCA_029567505.1 Acidobacteriota bacterium | reverse complement strand
CCCCGTCGGCGCCCTGCGCCGCCCTCCACGACCTCGTGCGCGCCCCGGAGGTGCATGCCCTCTTCCGCTCGCTCGAGGGGAGCGGAGGCGAGACACCCGCGCCCATCGTCGTCCGCATCGAGGGGCGCGAGGGGGGCGAGCGCTTCCTCGAGGTGGCCGCGCGGGCGGTGCCGGGGCGGCCGGGCGCCGGGGAGCCGGCCGCGATCGGCGTGGCCCGCGACGTGACGGAGCGGGAGCGGACGGAGCGGATGCGGCGGCAGTTCGTCGCGGACGTCTCGCACGAGCTCCGGACGCCCCTCGCGACGGTCCGCGCGGCGGCCGAGGCGCTCTCCGGCGAGGAGGGGCTCGGAGGGGACGGCGCGCGCCTCGTCGGCATCGTGGAGCGGCAGGCGTCCCAGATGCAGGACCTCGTCTCCGACCTGACCGACCTCTCCCAGATCGAAGCGGGCTCCGTGACGATCCAGCTCGAGGTCGTCCCGCTCGCGGGCCTCCTCGCGAGCGTGGCGAAGGACCTCGAGGCGGCCGCCCGGGCGCGGGAGGTCGAGGTGGCGATCGAGGCGCCGGAGGGGCTCGCGGTCCACGGCGATCGTCGGCGCCTCGCGCAGGTCTTCCGGAACCTCCTCGACAACGCCCTCAAGTTCTCGCCGGCCGGGTCGAGGGTCGATCTGCGGGCCGAGGGCGGGACCGAAGCCGGTGCGCAGGTGGCCCGGGTCCACGTCGTCGACCGCGGGATCGGGATCCCCGCGAGCGAGCAGGTGAAGATCTTCCAGCGCTTCTACCGGATCGACCCGTCGCGTGCGAAGTCGACGCCCGGAACGGGCCTCGGCCTCTCGATCGTCAAGCACCTCCTCATCCTCCACGGCGGTACGGTCCGCGTGGAGTCCGAGCCGCTCTGCGGGAGCCGCTTCACCGTCACCCTCCCGGCCGCCGCCGCCGCCCTCAAGGAGGCCTCATGAAGGAACATTTCTCGGAGCTCCTCGAGCGGCTCCGTCGCCAGCTGATCGGGATGGGCGCGGAGGTGGAGAGCCAGATCCGCGTCGCCGTGGAGGCGCTCGTCGAGGGCGACGCCGCGAAGGCGCGCTCCGTCTGCGAGCGGGACCCGGTCGTCAACGACCTCGAGGTGCGGAACGAGGAGGCGGTCATACAGCTCCTCGCCACGCAGCAGCCGGTCGCGAGCGACCTGCGGCTGCTCGTCGCGGCGGTGCGGATCAACGCCGACCTGGAGCGAATCGGCGACCACGCCGTGAACATCGCTCAGGCCGCCGAGCGGCTCGCCGGAGTCCGGCCGTTCAAGCCGTGGATCGACATCCCGCACATGGCCGAGGTCGTCCGCGGGATGCTGCGCGACGCCCTCGACGCGTTCGTGCGGCGCGACACCGGCCTCGCCAAGAAGGTTCTCGAGCGCGACGACGTCGTCGACGCGAAGAACCTCTCGCTCATCCGCGAGCTCCTGACCTACATGGCCGAGAACCCGGCGCTCATCAGCCGGTCGATCGAGATCATGCTCATCTCGCGGAACCTCGAGCGGGTCGCCGACCTCGCGACGAACATCGCGGAGGAGACGATCTTCATCGCCGAGGGGCTCGTCATCAAGCACCAGGGGACGCGCCCGGAGGAGCCGGACGCGCGCTGACGGGACGCCGGTGACCGAAGCGGCCCAGCTCCGGGCGGCGGCCCTCCTCCGGCGAGCATTCGTCGTCGTCCTCGTCTGGGCGGCGTTCGCGACCGGCTTTCTCGGGGCGGAGCGGACGTTCCGGGCCGGGACGCCGGTCTCCCTCGCCGCTGGGGCGGCAGTCGCCGCGGCGTTCCTGGCCCTCGTCCTCGGCGGGGGCGACCGCCTCGCGGCGGTCGTCTCGATCCTGGCGGAACGGGCGGAGAGGGTCCCCGCAGGGCGCTGGCTCGCGGGATGCGTTGCGGCCGCCGCGGGAGTCCGCCTCGCCTGGGGCGCCCTCCTGACGCCGCGGCAGGTCTCCGACATGGAGCTCTACTACGCCTTCGCACGGAGCCTCGCCGAGCGGGGCGTCTTCGAGCACGGCGGGGACCGGGTCTTCGGCCCGCCCGGCGTCTCGCTCCTCCTCGCGCCGCTCGTGAAGCTCTTCGGCGCGGGGACGTACCTCCCTCTCGCCGTGAACGTCGCGCTGGCGGCGGGGACGGTCCTCGTGACGGGCGCCCTCGCGCTCCAGGTCGCGGATGGGCGGACGATGCGCGTCACGACGCTCCTCGTCGCCCTCTGGCCGAACGCCGTCCTCCTCTCGGGGCTCGTCAGCAAGGAGCTCCTCGTCCTCTTCCTCCTCCCGCTCGGCGCGCTCCTCTACCTGCGCGCGACGGAGGAGGCGGGAGCGGACCGGCGTGGGCTCCTTCTCGGCGCGGGCCTCGCCCTCGGCGCGGCGACGCTCGCGCAGCCGAACACGCTCGTCTTTCTCCCAGCGTTCGCGGCGCTCGAGGTCCTGCGTGCGGTGCCCTTCCGCGTCGCGGTCCTGCGCCTCGGCCTCCTCGGCGCGGGGACGGCGCTCGCGGTCTCGCCCTGGACGGTCCGGAACGCGCTCCTCTTCGGTCGGTTCATTCCCGTCTCCGTGAACTTCGGGCACGCGATGCTCGTCGGGAACTACGACGGCGCCGACGGCGGCTTCCGGCCGGTGAGGACGCCGTACCTCGGGATGTCCGAGATCGAGTACGACCGACTGGCCCTCCGGAAGGCGCTCGACTGGATCCGCGAGAACCCGGGCCGGTTCCTCGCGCTCGTCCCGCGCAAGCAGATGATCTTTCTCGGCGACGACGGCGACGGCGCCTACCACGCCCTGAAGTGGGCTTACGGGATCGGCGACGCGCGCTACGCGTTCGCGAAGGCGGTCTCGAACGGTGGGTGGGTCGGCGTCCTCGCGCTCGCGGCCGTCGCGCTGTCGGCGCGGCGGGGCCGCGAGGTCGACCGGGACCCACGGCTCGTGCTCGGCATCCTCTTCTTCTTCTGCCTCCTCGCGCTGCTGAGCGTCACCGAGAGCGGCTCGAGGCACCACCTGGCCCTCTCGCCGTTCCTGGCCCTCCTCGCGGGTCTCCTCGCCCGGCCGACGGCGGGCGCGGCGCCGCACGGCGGGCGCGAGCGGGCGACCGAGGGGTAAAGCGGGGCCGGTCAGCCGCGGGCGAAGGCGAGGAGCGTTTCCTTGACCTTCGTGCCGGGGCCGAGGAGCGCGACGAGGGCGCGGGCGTAGCTCGCGAGCTGCGGCGCGTAGAGCGCCTCGCGCTCGGCGCGAACGGCTGGCGTCGGGAGGCGGTCGGTCTTCCAGTCCACGACGACCCAGCCGTCCTCCTCCTCGAACAGGAGGTCGATCTTCCCCTCGACGAGCGGCGCGCCCTCGAGCGCGTCGTCGCGGAAGAGGATCGGCAGCTCGACGAAGCGGCGGCGCGCGGCACGAGCGCGGGCGGCGACGGGGTGCGCGAGGAGGCGCTCGACGAGCCGGACGGCTTCGGCGCGCGCGGGGCCGCCGAGAGGGACCGTGACCGTGGCGACGGCCTCGGCCGCGGAGGAGGGAGGCGTTCGCGCGGGGTCGAGGAGCGCCTCCATCGCCTCGTGGACGGCGGTACCGAGGCGGACGGCGGCTTCGTGGATCTCCTCGTGCCGTTCGAGGGCCGGGAGGTCCTCGGGCGATTCGCGCTCCGGGCCGGCGGCCGGGAGCGGTGCCGGGCCGGTCTCCTTCTCGCCCGAGCGACGGAGCGGGCGTGAGGCCGCAGCCCGGGCCCGGTGGAGGCGAGCCTCGGCGGCCGCCATCTCGGCGACGAGGTCCACGGAATCGTCCGGGGCCGCGGGCCTCTTCGGCGGCGGGGGGACGGAGACGTCAGGCGCGACGACCTCGACGAGGGGGGCGAGCTCGGGCGGAGGGCCCTCGGCGAACGCGATCGGCGCGAGGAGGCTCTTGCCGATCGCGTCCGAGACCTCGCCGGACTTCAGGCGCCGGCGCCTCCGGAACCAGGAGAGGACGAGCGTCTTCCGCGGCCGGGTCAGGGCGACGTAGAGGAGGCGCTTCTCCTCGGCGCGACGGCGGAGGTCGTCGCGACCCTCGACGATGCGGAGGCCGGGCGTCCCGAGCGACCGTCCGCCGAGAGGCACGCGGAACGCCAGCAGGCCGCCCGCGTGGTCGTACAGGAGCGACCTCCCTGACGCCGCCCGCTCCCGGTCTCGGAAGCCGAGGCCCGCGACGACGACGGTTTCGAACTCGAGCCCCTTCGACTTGTGGAGCGTCAGGAGGCGGACGGCGTCCTCGTCCTCCTCGAACGCGCGTGGCTCGGCGGTCCGCTCCTCGAGGCGGAGGGAGAGGCGGGCGACCGCCTCCCGGAAGGGGAGCCCCTCCGCGTCGAGGCTGCGGGCGAGGACGAGGAGCCGCTCGAGGATCGCGGACGCCTGGAGCGGGTTGACGACGGCGCCCGACTCGACGGCCGCGAAGGCGCGGCGCGTGGAGAGGAGCTCAAGGAGCGTCTCTGCGAGCGGCCGCTCGAGGCGGCGCGAGCGCAGGCCCGAGAGGAACGCGAGGCACTCGGCGACGGGTCCCGGGGCGGGGGCCGTGGCGGGGTCGTCGAATCGCGTGCCGGTCTCGGCGGCGTCGAGGAGCTCGACGTCGGTGAGGCCGAAGAGGAACGACTTGAGGGCGGCGACGGTCGAGGTGCCGTCGGAGGGGTCGTCGACGGCGCGGAGGGCGGCGACGACGGCCGCCGTCTCTTCGCGCCGGTAAAAGCTGACCCCGCCGTCGAGGACGGCCGGGATCCCCGCCTCGCGGAAGACGTCCTGGAACGTATCGATGGCGTCGTTCGAGCCGAGGAGGACGGCGACGCCGCGATAGCCGCCGGAGGCGAAGCGCGATCGGAGGAGGTTCGCGACGGCGCGGGCTTCCTGGACGGTCGCGTGCGCGTCGGCGGCCTCGTCCCCCCCGTCCTCCGGGCCCTCCTCCTCCTCGTCGTCGCGGGGCGCCGGCACGGGCGGCGCGGCGAGGTAGACCACCTCTCCCGCGTCCGGGTCGGCCGCGGCCTCGGGGCGCGGGACGAGGGGGGCGTTCTCCACCTCCCAGGGCTCGTCGGGAGAGCCGTCGAACGCGCGCGAGAAGAGGGCGTTTACGAACGAGAGGATCCGGGGAGCCGAGCGGAAGTTCGTGACGAGCGAGAGCCGGGCGTTCTCGCCGAGGCTCCCGGCGACGCGCCGGTAGGTCTCGACGTCCGCCCGGCGGAAGCGGTAGATCGACTGCTTCGGGTCGCCGACGAGGAAGAGCGCCCCGCCGGCCGGGGAGAGCCCCTCCCACGGCGCGCCGTCCTGCTCTCCCTCGGGCGCGGCGAGCCGCAGGACGATCTCGGCCTGCACGGGGTCGGTGTCCTGGAACTCGTCGACGACGAGGTGGGGGAAGCGCGCCTGGAAGTGCTCGCGCGCGGCGCGGGAGCTGCGGAGGAGGTCGCGTGCCGCGAGGAGCAGGTCGTCGAAGTCGAGGAGGCCGCGGCGCCTCTTCTCGTCCTCGAGCCGCTGGAGGAACCGGTCGCGGACCTCTTCGACGAGGCGGGCGAGGAGTCTCTCGTCGGGGAGGGACGCGAGCTGGCCGGGGAGCTCCCGGAACGCCTTCCGGAACTCCTCCGCCCGCTTCTTCGCGTCGCCCTCGAAGAGGTTCCGCTTCCCGGGGCGGAAGCTGATGTCGGTAACGGGCCGGAACGCGACGAGCTCGTCGATCCCGAGCGGGAGGAGGTCGCGGACCTCGTCGATCGCCGAGCGGACGAGGAGGACCTTCGGGTCCTTCCGGAGATCGGGCGGGACGTCGTCGACGATCCGCTCGCCCTCGGCGACGAGCGTCAGGAGGACCGCGCGGACGAACGGGAGCGGGTCGTCGGGGACGGTGCCCGCCCGAACGAGCGAACGCTCGGCGTGGATCGTCCCCGCGAGCGCGCGGAGGGCGTCGGGCGAGAGGCCGCGCCGGAACGCGTCGGCGACGGGGCCTTCCGCCCGGGCGGCCTCGTCGACCCACGCGGCGAAGACCTCCTCGAAGAGCTCGAGGGCGACCCCCTCCTCGGGCGTGACGAACTCGGGATCGACGTGCGCCTCGACGGGCCGCTCGCGCAGCAGCCGTGCGCAGAAGGAGTGGATCGTCGAGACCTCGGCCGAGTCGAGGTCCCGGCGGGCGACGGCGGCGCGTGCCCGCTGTTCGGCGTCCTCCGCGGAGCGGGAGACCTCGTCGAGCCTCAGGCGGAGGCGTTCCTTCATCTCGCCCGCCGCCTTCTCGGTGAAGGTCATCGCCGCGATCGAGGAGAGCGGGCGCTCGGCCTCGACGACGAGCCGGACGATCCTCTCGATGAGCGTCCGCGTCTTGCCGGTCCCGGCCGAGGCCTCGACGAGGAGCGACCGCTCGAGCTCGGTGACGGCCGCCGCGCGGGCGGCCCCGTCGACGAGGGGCGTCACGGGACCTCCTCCAGAACGAAGAGCGGCTGCCCTGGCCGGCCCGCCCGCTCCGCCTCGCACTTGGCGTCGTAGGTGCGCCGGTGGCCGGGGCCGCAGACGGCTGCGACCTCGCAGAAGGAGCAGAGGCTGTCGCCGGCGGAGAGCGAAGACGTCCTCGGCAGGAGGTCGCCGGAGAGGACCGCGGCGTCGAGGAGGGCGACGGCGCGATGGAACGAGGCGACGGCCTCGCCCGTCTCGGCGGCGCCGAAGGCGACGGACGTCGCCTCGGGCTCGCCCCCCTTCTTCCCGTCGGCGACGAAGAGGTACTCCGAGGAGACCTCGGTCGCGCCGAGCGCGCGGGCCGCGAGGGCGTAGGCCGCGAGCTGGACCTTCTCGCCGCCGACGATCCGCCACCCCTTCCTGTTCGTCTTCCCGAACGGCTTCGGGTTCGTGAACTTGTAGTCGACGACGCGGGCGGCCTCGCCGGTGCGGTCGAGTCGGTCGATCCGCCCCGCGAGCGGAAGCCGTACGGCGCCCTCGCCCGCGACGGCCGCGAGGCCCGAAGCCGGGCCGAAGCCGACCTCCGACCCGGCGACGGGGAGAGAGTCCGGACGGGCGGCTTCGAGCTCCGCGACCGCGCGCAGAAGAGAGGCGAGACGCGAGGAAGCGGCCTCGGCGAGGACGGGCGGCAGGTCGATCTGCCAGTCGGTGAGGAACCGGCGCAGCTGCCGCTCCGCCTCGGCCGGGCCGTGCGCGCGGAGGGTCTCGGAGAGGGCCCGTCCGCTTCGGAGAGCCAGCTTCGCGACGGCGTCGAGAGCGGCGTGCGCGAGCTCGCCGGCAGTCCGCCTGTCGAGGACGAGCGCGCCGGGGGCGTTCTCCGGTGCGGCGAGGCCGAGCGCCTCCACGAGGAACGCCTTGTAGGCGCAGGAGGCGAGCCGCTCGAGGCGGCTCGGCGTGACGGCGCGGCCCTCGAAGCGGAGCGCGCGGGGAGCGCGCCCGAGGCGCCCCTCGAACTCGGTGTAGCGCGGCTCGGCGCGGGCGCGGCCGCGGCGGAGGGCGCGGTCGAGCGGCTCGAGGCCGGGTGGGAGGGCGGCCGCGAGCTTCGGCGCCCGGCCGAGGGCGCGGCGGAGCGCCTCGTCGGCGTCGACGGGCGGCTCGGCCGCCGAGGCCCGGCCGAGGCGAATCCACCGAACCCCGAGCCGGGACGCCGTCGTGGGGTCGGAGAGGAGCTCCTCGGAGAGCGGCCGGCCCGCGCGCCGCTCGAGGAGGTCGAGGAGGAAGGGGGAGAGGAGGCGGGGCCGGTCCGTCGCGGCCTCGCGGCGCGCCGCGAGGAGGACGAGGCGCCGCCGCGCGGCGCCGAAGGCGAGGTGGAAGAGGAAGCGCTCCTCGCGCGCGTGGCGGCGTCCGGCGCGCGGGGCGAGGAGGACTTTCGCCTTCGTGGAGACGGCCCGCCGCTCGTCGTCGAAGAGGAGAGGGTCGGGGCGCCCGGCGCGCGGGAACGACTGTTCGACGAGCCCCGGGACGAGGACGACGTCGAAGAGGAGGCCGCGCGCGGAGACGTGCGTCAGGAGCGAGAGGCCGTCGCGCTCGAAGCGCCCCTTCCGGACGGGCGTCTCCTCGAGGGCCTCGACGAAGAGCGACCGGACGTCGGCCGCCGCGGCCGAGGCGTGCGGCTCGACCGTCTCGAGCTCGGCGAGACGCGCGGCGGCGATCGCGACCTCCGCCGCACCGTCGAGATTCGCGAGGAGTCCGGCCGCGCTCGCCGCGATCCGCCCGGACCACTCCGCGAAGGAGGCCGGAGCGACGTCGGGGAGGACGGGTGTCAGGAGGTCGACGACCGAGCGGAGCGCCTCGACGTCGCGCCGGACGCGGGCCTCCCGTCGCCGGAGGCGGCCCTCGGCCTCGGCCGGCTCCTCCGCGGGGGCGCCGCCGAGGCGGGCGGCGACACGCCGCCTCAGGTCGTCCCACCCCTCGTGGGTCCTGAGCTCCACGAGCGCCCGGGCCACGCGGGCGCGGACGCCGGGCGCGGCGAGGCCCAGGCCTTCGAGGACGTCGACGAGCGCGACGAGGGGCTCGGCCTCGCCGGGCGATACGCCGAGGTCGAGGAGCCCCGTCGCCGCGCGGGCGATCGGCGTCCGAGAGAACCCGGTGCCCGCGGGGCGGAAGAACGGGATGCCGCGGTGCCCGAGCTCCGCGACGAGCGCGGGCTCCTGCCGCGCCGGGTCGCGCACGAGGACGGCGATCCGGTGGAGCGGGACGCCGTCGTCGACGGCGCGGAGGACCTCGCGTACGACCTCGCGCGCCTCGGAGAGCTCGGACGGGGCGACGACGACGGAGACCTCCGGCCGCTGGCCCGCGTCGGGCACCGCGCGGGGCGTCGCGCCGAGGAGGCGCTCGAAGAGGTCCGCTCTCGCCGGGGGGATTCCCTCGCCCGCCTCTTCCGGCTCCCCGTCGACCGGGACGAACGCGACGACGGGTCTCTCGCGGGCGACGGCCGCGAGGAGCGCCTCGCGGACGCCGCCGAGATCGTACAGGCCGTAGACGAGGAGCGGCTCGGGGCGCGGCCGGGCCGTCGCCGCGGCGCCTCGTGCGAGGAGGGCGTCGGCATCGGCGAACGCGGATCGCGTCTCCTCGAATCGGGTCAGGACGGCGCCGACCTTGCCGAGGAACGCGGCGCGGTCGGGCGTCGTGGCGGCGGCGCGGAGGAGCTCCGCGAGGCGGTCGGCCGGGAGGCCGGCCCCGCGCAGGTCGGCGGCGGTCCGCGCGACGAGGCCCGCCATGGAGGGCCGGCCGCGCAGGTCTTCGAAGACGTCTCCCTCCGGCGTCTCGAGGAGCGCGCGGCGCGCCAGCAGAGACTCGGCGAGGGGCGGGAGCGGCGGCCGCGGGTCGGGGGCGGCGACCCGCTGGCGGGCCAGGTCGACGAACGTCAGGAGACGCAGGTTCGCGATCCCGCCGAGCGTCTCGGCGGCTCGGCGCCGGAGGTAGACGCCGAGGAGGTTGGAGCCGACGAGGACGTCGACGGGGCGCAGCGCGTCGCCCGCCTTCAGGGCGCGCAGCTCCTCGAGGAAGCGCGCCTCGAGCGCGGCGAACCCGCCGACGAAGAGCGTGTGCCGCGAGCTCGCCCCCATGCTGCGGAGTGTACGGGGGCGGATCGCCTCAGCCTTTCCAGCGAGGCGAACGGTCGACGGAGATTCCGAGGAGGTCGAGGACCCGCTGCGTGACGAAGCCGAGGAGGTCGTCGATCGTCTTCGGCCGGGTGTAGAAGCCCGGGCTCGCGGGGAGGATCGTCGCCCCCGCCTGCGCGGCCTTCACCATCGCCTCCAGCGTCGGGAGGGGGAGCGGCGCCTCGCGCGGGACGAGGACGAGCGGGCGGCGCTCCTTGAGGTGGACGTAGGCGGCGCGCGTCAGGAGGTTGTCGCAGACGCCGTAGGCGACCTTCGAAAGCGTCGTCGCGCTGCACGGGACGACGGCCATGCCGAGCGTGGGGAACGACCCGGAGGCGATCGAGGCGCCGACGTCCCGGTTCGGGTGGACGACGTCGGCGAGCTCCGTCAGCTCCTCGAGCGTCCCGTCGAGCTCGCCGGAGGCGACGCGCCGGGCGCCGTCGGTCGCGACGAGGTGGACCTCGAGTCCACCCGCGCGCCGGAGAGTCGCGAGGAGGTCCTTCGCGTACGGGATGCCGGAGGCACCGGAGATGCCGACGACGACGCGGCGAATCGAGGGCGCGGTCATCGGACGGGAGTCTAGTCGGAGGGACGGGCGTCGACGACCTCGAAGGTCCAGGCCCGGAGGCCCGGTCGCGAGGCGGCCTTGCGCTCGAGGTCGGGCGGCGGGTCCGTCGCCTCGAGGAGGAAGAGTCGCTGCTCCGGGCGGGCGAGGAGGCGCCACGGGCTGGCGAGCGGCTTCGCGAGCGCGCGGAGGGCGGGCTCGTCGCTCCCTTCCACGAAGAGGACGCGCCTCACGCGGAGACCCGCCCTCGAGCGGATAGAATCGCGGGCGGAAGCGCACGGGGTCCGGTGGCCCCCCTGGTCTTCAAAACCAGCGTGCACGCTCCGAGAGGGGCGGCGGGTGGGTTCGACTCCCACACGCTTCCGCCACGCTTCCCGCTCATTTCCGGATCGGGTGCGGCTCCGAGAAGCCGCGCTTGCGGATCTCCTCGATCAGCTCCGCGTCGGTCCGGAGCGGCTTCTTGTCGCCCCACCGGGCGTCGTCGCGGTAGACCGGGACGCAGCCCGGGGTCTTCCGGCAGGCCTCAGCCGCGTCGTCCCACTCCTTCCGTGCCTTGTCCCGGCGCGGAGAGCGAGTCCGCTCCGGCACCTCCAGTCCCCGTTCCACGGCCCGGTCCATCCTCTTCTGGGCCGCCCGTGCGGCCGCCTCGTCGGGCTTCCCGGAAGCGTTCGCGGCGGGGAGGGCGACGGACTCCGGCTCGTCTTTCGCGGCGTCGACCTCGACGCTCGGCACGTCGTCGAACGAGACGCGGCTCGCGGGCGTCCCCTTCGCTTTCATCTCCGCGGCGTGCTCCGAGAGCGTCTTCGGGCGGGCGGCAGGCCCGGACCGGCCGAGGAGCGGGGCGGGGCGGGCCGTCGGAGAGGGGCTCGGCGAGGGGGTCGGCGCCGACGCCTGCGCGAGCAGGAGGAGGAAGACGATCATGACGGGCCTCTTCGGCGAGAGATTATCAAGGCCGTTCCGCCGGACCCGGCTGCGGATAAGAGAATGGAGACCTGACCCCACGGGTGGTACTCTGCCGAGGTGGACTCGTCGGCGAGGGGCGGGACCGGGAGGCGGATGACGGGCGAGGAGCGGAATCGCCTCCTCGTCCGGATCGTCAACGAGCTCGACGGACTCCTGAACCTCGAGTCCGTCCTCGGGCGTCTCCTCGACACGCTTCGGACGGCGATCGGGTACGACGCGGCCGGGATCTTCGTCCTCGGGCGCGACGAGGCGTTCCCCGGCTGGGGCACCTCCTGGAGAACGATCGCCGCGTCGGCCCGCCGAGGGTTCGACGGGCCGATGCCCGACGTCGACCGGCTCCTCGCGCTCGGCCACGGCCTCGTCGGTCACGTCCTCCGGACCGGCGAGCCGGCGGTCGCGCCCGACGTCCGGACCGACCCGCGGTACGTCCTGGGGCGCCCGTCCACACGCTCCGAGCTCGCGGTGCCGGTCTGCGCCGGCGGCCGCCTGATCGGCGCCATGAACCTCGAGAGCGACGAGCCGGGCGCCTACGCCGAGGAGGACGCCGAGCCGCTCCGCCTCTTCGCGGACGCCGCCGCGATCGCGGTGGAGAAGGCCGTCCTCTACCGACTCTTCGTCCAGCGGGAACGGCTCGAGGAGGAGCTGCGGGGCGAGGTCGAGCTGCAGGCGGCGACCGGGACGGTCACGTGGCGCGACCTTCCCGGGTGGGAGGCGGCCGGGCACTCGCGCCCGCGCTACGAGATCGGGGGCGACTACTACGACCGGATCCCGCTCGGCGACGGGCGGCTCGGGCTCGTCGTCGCGGACGTCTCCGGGAAGGGGAGCCTCGCGGCGATGACCGTCGCGACCTTCCGCGCGATCCTCCGGACACAGGCGGAAGGCGGGGGCGAGCCGGTCCGGACGGCGACCGCCGCGAACCGGCTCCTCCGCGACCGGGTCCGGCCCACGGAGTACGTCACGGCGGTCTGGGGCGTCCTCGACCCGGCCCGCGGCCTCCTCTCGTACACGAACTGCGGGCACGTTCCACCGCTCCTCGTCCGGGCCGACGGGAGCTACACGCGGCTGACGACCGGCGGGCCGCCGCTCGGCCTCCTCGCGAGCGCGCGCTACCTCTCGGGCGAGGTCTCGATCGGCCCGGGCGACCTCCTCCTCCTCTTCACGGACGGCGTCGTCGAGAGCGAGGGACCGGCGGAGGCGGAGTACGGCCCGGAGCGGCTCGCGGAGACGGCGCGCGCCGGACGCGGCCTTCCGAGCGCGGAGCTCGTCGAGTCGATCGTCCGCTCCGTCGCGGAATTCCGCGGCGACGACGAGCCCGCGGACGACTTCACCCTCCTCGTCCTGAAGCGGACCGGAGAGGCCGCGGCGCCGCCGGACGCTCGAGCCACGTATCGCACGTCCGGGCAAACGCCCGGGCCGGAGGCCCCGTGAGACGACTCGCGCCTTTCGTCCTTCTCGCGCTCGCCCGTCCGCTCCTCGGCCAGATGGCGCCCCCGGTGGAGCCGGGGCCGTTCCGGGAGACGGAGCTCGTCGAGCTGACCGCGCTCGACCCGACGATCCGGCTCGACGTGAAGTACGCCACGAGCGACAACTTCGTCGGGCGCCCCGTCTACCGGGAGGCGCGGGCGTTCCTGCAGAGACCGGCCGCGGAAGCGCTCGTCCGCGCCCACCGGAAGCTCGCGGAGAAGGGGCTCGGTCTCGTCGTCTTCGACGGCTACCGCCCCTGGGCGGTGACGAAGGCGTTCTGGGACGCGACGCCGGACGACAAGAAAGTCTTCGTGGCCGACCCGAGACGGGGCTCGCGCCACAACCGGGGCTGCTCCGTCGACG
>JAKPXO010000508.1 GCA_029567505.1 Acidobacteriota bacterium | reverse complement strand
CGTCGAGAAGATCGCCCCGACGCAGTCGACCGTCCTCGTGCGGGGCGAGTCGGGGACGGGAAAGGAGCTCGTCGCGCGGGCGATCCACTCGCGCTCGGCGCGCTCGGCCCGGCCGTTCCAGGCGATCAACTGCGCCGCCATCCCCGAGAGCCTCCTCGAGAGCGAGCTCTTCGGCCACGAGAAGGGGTCGTTCACCGGCGCCGACGCGCGAAAGGCGGGGCTCTTCGAGGCCGCCTCCGGCTCGACGCTCTTCCTCGACGAGATCGGGGACCTCTCGCTGCCGCTCCAGGGGAAGATCCTCCGCGCCCTGCAGGAGCGCGAGATCCGCCGCGTCGGCGGGAACGAGACGATCCCGATCGACGTCCGCGTCGTCGCCGCCACGAACCGCGAGCTCGAGTCGATGATGAAGGCGGGTCAGTTCCGCGAGGACCTCTTCTACCGCTTGAACGTCATCCCGATCGTCCTGCCGCCGCTCCGCGAGCGGGCGGACGACATCCCCGCCCTCGTCCAGCGGTTCCTCGACAAGGCGAACGGGACGCACGGGACCGCGGTGGCCGACATCGACGCGGCGGCCCTCGACCTGCTCGTCCGGCACCCCTGGCCCGGCAACATCCGGCAGCTCGAGAGCGTCGTCGAGAGGGCCGTCCTCCTCTGCGAGGGGACGACGGTGCGGCCCGCCGACCTGCCGCTGGAGATCCGGCTGAAGACCGCGCCCGCCGCGCGCCCCTACGGCTTCGAGATCCCGCCCGAGGGGATCGACATCGAGGAGCTCGAGCGGCAGCTGATCGTCCAGGCGATGGAACGGTCCGCCTGGGTCATCGCCCGCGCGGCCCGCCTCCTCGGGCTGACGTACCGGACCCTCCAGTACCGGCTCGAGAAGTTCGGGATCCGCAAGCCGGGCTGAGTCGTACGATCCGGGAACGGAGGAGCGGACGGTGGAGACGACGTATCGACCCACGACCCTCGGAGAGCTCGTCGAGGCCGGCTACCGCCACCGCTCCGTGCGGGACGAGATGCGCGAGAACCTCCTCGCGATGCTCGCGCGGAAGGAGAGCCCCTTCCCGGGGATCCTCGGATACGAGCGGACGGTCGTCCCGGCCCTCGTGAACGCCGTCCTCGCCCGCCACGACGTCGTGCTCCTCGGCCTCCGCGGCCAGGCCAAGACGCGCATCCTCCGCTCCCTCGTGAACCTCCTCGACGAGGAGACGCCGGTGATCCTCGGCTCCGAGCTGAACGAGTCGCCGTTCGCGCCGTTCACGAAGTACGCCCGGAATCTCGCCGCCACGGCCGGACCCGACCTGCCGGTCGCCTGGCTTCCCCGCGGCGCGCGCTACCGCGAGAAGCTCGCGACGCCCGACGTGACGATCGCCGACCTGATCGGCGACGTCGACCCGGTGAAGGCGGCGACGCTGAAGAAGACGTTCGCCGACGAGGAGGTCCTCCACTACGGCATCGTCCCGCGGACGAACCGCGGCATCTTCGCAATCAACGAGCTGCCAGACCTCGCCCCGCGCATCCAGGTCGGGCTCCTGAACATCCTCGAGGAGCGCGACCTCCAGATCCGCGGCTTCCCGGTGCGGATCAGGCTCGACGTCGTGATGGTCTTCTCGGCGAACCCCGAGGACTACACGAACCGCGGGAGCATCATCACGCCCCTGAAGGACCGGATCGCCTCGCAGGTCCTGACGCACTACCCGCGGGAGCTCGCGACGGCGAAGGCGATCACCGACCAGGAGGCCTGGTGCGAGCGTCCGCTCGACGGCGTCGAGGTCCGGCT
>JAKPXO010000502.1 GCA_029567505.1 Acidobacteriota bacterium | reverse complement strand
TTCGACCCCCGCTTCAACATCGTCTCCCCCGGCGCCGACGCGGACGTCTACTTCTCGTTCCGCGATCGGGAGCGGCGCCTCGCCGTCCTCCACCCCGCGATCGAGGAGCTCGTCCTCGGCGAGCCGGGGCCCGAGGCGCGCGGCCGGCTCGTCGACCCGGGCAAGCCGATCGTCTTCACGATGGCCCGCCTCGACCGGATCAAGAACCTCGCCGGCCTCGTCGGCTGGTGGGCGCACGACGAGCGACTCCGGTCCCTCGCGAACCTCGTCGTCGTCGGCGGGCACGTCGACCCCGACCGCTGCGCCGACGGCGAGGAGCACGAGCAGGCCCGGCTCCTCCACGACCGGATGACGCGCCACGCCCTCGACGGCGAGGTCCGCTGGATCGGGAAGCGGCTGGACCGCCACCTGACGGGCGAGCTCTACCGGTGGGTCGCCGACCGGCGCGGCCTCTTCGTCCAGCCGGCGCTCTTCGAAGCGTTCGGGCTGACGGTCGTCGAGGCGATGGTCTCGGGGCTCCCGGTCTTCGCGACCTGCCACGGCGGCCCGTCCGAGATCATCGAGGACTCCCGCTCCGGCTTCCACGTCGACCCGAACGACGGCGCGGCGGCGACGGCGCGGATCGCCGCCTTCCTCGAGCGCTGCGCGGCCGACCCCTCCGCGTGGGACCGCGTCTCCGAGGCGGCCGCGGCGCGCGTCGCCGCCCGTTACACGTGGCGACGCTACGCGGAGCGGATCATGACGTTCTCGCGGATCTACGGGTTCTGGAAGTTCGTCTCGGGGCTCGAGCGGCAGGAGACGGCGCGCTACCTCCAGACGCTCGATCACCTCCTCCTACGTCCCCGCGCCGCGGCCGTCGGCGGAGGCCCCGGCTGAGCGGGATTCCCCCGTCCGGCGGCACCGGGCCGCGCGCGTGGCTGGAGGCGTTCCTCGCTCTCCTTCGGCCGCGCTCGCGCCAGGGCGTCCTCGTCACGGTCGTCCTGATCGGCGCGGGGTGCGGCCTCGTCGCGGTCGCCTTCCACGGCGCCATCGAGCTCCTTCGCGCCCTCTTCGTCGGGACGGCGCTCCGGCAGGCGAGCCCCCTCGCACGCGGGGCCCTCCTCGTGGCGATCCCGGCGGCCGCCGGGGCGCTCCTCGCCTACCTCGTCCCGCTCTTCGCTCCGCGCGCGGGCGGGGGGCTCGCCCTCGTCCGGAAGGCGTATGCGGGCGACCCGACGACCCTCCTCGACCCGCGCACCCTCGTCGGAGCCTTCGGCGCGAACTCGCTCTCGCTCGGCGCTGGCGTGCCGCTCGGCCCCGAGGGCCCGACGGTCGTCCTGACGAGCGGCTTCGCCGCGTTCGCCGCGCGATGGCTCCGGCTCCCGGGGCGGTTCGTCCGCGGGATGGTCCCGGTCGGGACGGCCGCGGGGATCGCGGCCATCTTCAACGCGCCGATCACCGGGGTCGTTTTCGCGCTCGAGGAGGTGATCGGCGCCGCCTCGCGCGGCGTCCTCGGAGGCTCGCTCCTCGCCGCGGTCGCCGCGGCCGTCGTCGAGCGGACGTTCCTGGGCGGCGGCCGCCTCCTCCCCGCGGCTCCCGCCCACTGGGGCGACCTGCGCGAGCTCCTCGGCTTCGCCGTCCTCGGCCTCCTCTGCGGCGCCGCGGCCGGCTGGCTGCCGCGCTTCGTCCCGATCCTCGGTCGAGGCCTCGAAGCGCTCCTCGTGAGGACCGGGCGCCACGCCCTCGTGGCGCGCGGCGCCCTCGCCGGGGCCGTCGCCGGCCTCCTCGGCGTCGTCGCGCCGGAGACGCTCGGCATCGGCTACCCGGCCGTCTCGGAGTGGCTGACGGGAGGAGGCAGCGGGCCGCAGGCCGCGATCGCGTTCGCGGCGAAGCTCGCCGGCGTCTCCCTCGCCCTCGCCGCGCCGCTCGTCGGCGGCGTCTTCGCGCCGTCGCTCTTCCTCGGCGCCTCGCTCGGCGCCGCCGCGGGGCACCTCGGCCAGCACCTCTTCCCGCTCGCGCACATCGAGCCGGGGGCCTGGGCGCTCGTCGGGATGGGGGCGTTCTTCGCGGGGTTCCTCCGGACGCCGATCGCCTCGGTCCTCATCGTATTCGAGGTGACCGGCGACTACGGCCTCGTCCTCCCCCAGATGCTGACCGTCGTCCTCGCCTCGGTCGTCGCGCGGAGGATCTCGCGCGAGACGCTCGTCGAGCGCGCGCTCGCCCCCGCCGAACGGCGCCCCGGGGGCCGCCACGATCCGCTCGCCACGCTCCGGGTCGCCGACGTCATGACGACCGACCTCCGGTCCCCGCGCGCCTCGATGACGATCCTCGAGGCGGCCCGCGTCGCCGCCGGCACGCGCCACGAGCAGTACCCCCTCGTCGACGACGCCGGCCTCCTCGCCGGCGTCCTCTTCGCGCGCGACCTCGACCGGGCGATCCTCGAGAACCGGAAGGAGGCGACCGTCGGGAGCCTCGCCCTCCCGCCGGTCCTCGTCCTGACGCCGGAGGTGACGCTCGACGACGCGGCGCTCCGGCTCGCGCGCGCGGGCGAGTCGCGCGCCCCGGTCGTCGCGTCGGAGGAGGAGCCGCGGCTCGTCGGGTTCCTCTCCTCGTCCGACCTCGTCCGGGCGCGCCTCAAGGTCCACGAGGAGGAGTCGGGCCCCTCGATGGCGGACCTCGGATGAGCCGCCGCGGGGCCGGCGCCACGGCCGTCCTCGCGCTCCTCCTCGCGGCCTCCGCCTGCCGGCCGGACGGGGACGCCGCGCCCGGCGGCGGCGCCGTCCTGCGGATGCTCGTCCCCGCGAACGAGCGCCCCTTCTGGCTCCCTCTCGCGGAGACGTTCGCGAAGGCCCGGCCCGGCGTCCGCCTCGAGCTCGAGGAGGGGCCGGTCCCGACCGACCTGCGCGAGAGCCTGACGACCTCGGCGCTCCTCTCGCGCGACGGCGCCTACGACCTCGTCTACCTCGACGTCACCTGGACCTCGAAGCTCGCCGCGGCCGGCTGGCTCCTCCCGCTCGACGACGCCTTCGGCGAGGAGGAGCGCGCCGCGTTCCTCCCGCAGGCGCTCACGGCGGGCCTCTTCCGCGGGCGCCTCTACCGGGTGCCGTTCCGGACCGACGTCGGCCTCCTCTACTACCGCGCCGACCTCCTCGCCCGCGCGGGGATCGCCCCTCCGCGCACCTTCGCCGATCTCGAAACCGCAGCCCGGCGCCTCCAGTCGCCGCCGGATCGCTGGGGGTTCCTCTGGCAGGGGGCGCAGTACGAGGGGCTCGTCTGCTTCTTTCTCGAGGTCCTCCACGGCCACGGCGGGAGCTGGATCGACCCGGAGACGCTCGAGGTCGGCCTCGATCGCCCCGAGGCCGAGGCGGCGCTCGCCTTCCTCGTCCGCGCACGCAGTGCCGGGGGCATCAGCCCTCCCGGGGTCACGGCCTACCGCGAGGAGGAGACGCGGCACCTCTTCCAGTCGGGGCGGGCCGTCTTCCTCCGGAGCTGGCCCTACGTCTTCCGGCTCGCGCAACGGGAGGAGTCGGCCGTCGCCGGGAAGATCGGCGTCCTCCCCGTCCCGACGCTCTCGGGCGCGCCCGGCTCCGGGACGCTCGGCGGCTGGGGGCTCGCCGTGGCGCGCGCCTCGCGCCGGCCGGAGGAGGCGATCGCGTTCGTTCGGCACGCGACGACGCTTCCGAGCCAGCGACTCTTCTGCGCGCCGACCGGCTTCGCCCCCGCGCGGAAGGACGCCTACGCCGACCCGGAGCTCCTCGCGGCGAACCCGTTCCTCGCCGAGCTCGGGAAGATCCACGCCTCCGCCACCGCACGTCCCGTCGTCGCCCGCTACGCGCAGGCCTCCGACGTCCTCCAGCGACACCTCACCGCGGCGCTCGCGGGCCTCTCGACGCCGCGCGAGGCGCTCGCCGCCGCCGCGCGGGAGACGCGCGCTCTCCTCGGGGAGGCTCCGTGAGCTCCGCTCTCGCGCGCCGCGCGCGGCTCGAGCGGGCTCTCCTCCTCTCGCCCGTCCTCCTCCTCCTCGCCCTCGTCGTCGCCGTGCCGGCGCTCCGCGTCCTCCTCCTCGGCTTCACCCGGACGGAGCTCGCGGACGGCGTCGTCTCCTCCTGGGCCGGCCTCGCGACGCACGCGCGGACCCTCGGCGACGGCCGCTTCCTCTCGGCCCTCCGGAACACGGCCGTCTTCACGTTCCTCTCCGTCCTCCTCGAGGTGACGCTCGGGACGGCGCTCGCCCTCCTCCTCGACCGCTCCTTCCGCGGCCGGGGCGTGCTGCGCGCCGTCGTCCTCGTCCCGTGGGCCCTCCCGACGTCCGTGATGGCGCTCGCCTGGGCCTGGATCTTCCACGACACGTTCGGGATGGCGAACGACCTCCTCCTCCGCATCGGCCTCGTCGAGACGCCCGTCGCCTGGCTCGCGCAGCCCGGCACGGCGATGGCCGCCCTCGTCGTCGCCGACGCCTGGAAGACGACCCCCTTCGTCGCGCTCATCATCCTCGCGGGGCTCCAGGGGATCCCGCGCGAGGTCGTCGAGGCCGCGCGCGTCGACGGCGCGGGGGCCTTCGCCCGCTTCCGGCGGATCACCCTCCCGCTCCTCGTCCCGTCGCTCGTCGTCGCGACCCTCTTCCGCTCGATCCAGGCCTGGGGCGC
>JAKPXO010000500.1 GCA_029567505.1 Acidobacteriota bacterium | reverse complement strand
GGGCCAGAGGGAGATCACGCGGCCTCCGAGAGGAAGTTCGCGAGGATCCTCCGGCCGGCGCCGGAAGACTTCTCGGGGTGGAACTGGCAGCCCCAGACGTTTCCCCGGCGGGCCGCGGCGACGAAGCTGCCGCCGTGATCGCAGTAGGCCGCGACGTCTCCCGGTTCGGCCCCCTCGGGCCGGAACGAGTGGACGAAGTAGACGTACGTCCCGCGCGGCAGTCCCGCGAGGAGCGGCCCCTCCGCCGCGCCCTCGGTCTCGAGCCGGTTCCAGCCGACGTGCGGGACGCGGACGCCCGGGGCGAAGGGGACGACGCGGCCCGGGAGGAGGCCGAGCCCTTTCGTCGTCCCGAACTCCTCGCTCGCCTCGAACAGGAGCTGGAAGCCGAGGCAGAGACCGAGGAGGCGCGCGCCGCGCCCGACGGCGGCGCGGAGTGCGCCGTCGAGGCCCGACGAGGCGAGTCGCGCGCGGGCCGGGGCAAAGGCGCCGACGCCCGGCAGGACGACCCGCGACGACTCCGCGACGAGCGCCGGGTCGGAGGTCGTGACGACCTCCGCGCCGAGCCGCTCGAAGGCGCGGCGGACGGAGCCGACGTTCCCGACGCCGTAGTCGAGGAGGGCGACGCGCGTCATGCCGTGAGCGTCCCCTTGGTCGAGAGGACCGTCGCCTCGCCGAGCGCGACGGCCTGCCGGAGCGCGCGGGCCGTCGCCTTGAAGACCGTCTCGGCGGCGTGGTGGGCGTTCCGGCCGCGGATCACGTCGACATGGAGGTTCAGCTTTCCGCGGAACGCGAACGACTTCCAGAACTCCTCGACGAGGGCGAACGGGAACTCCCGCGTCACGAACTGGAGCTCCGGCGTCGACGGGGCCTCGAAGACGACGTACGGCCGCCCCGAGAGGTCGACGACGCTCCGTGCGAGAGCCTCGTCGAGCGGGACGTAGGAGTGCCCGAAGCGGGCGATCCCCGCGCGGTCGCCGAGCGCCCTGTCGAGCGCCTCGCCGAGAGCGAGGCCGACGTCCTCGACGGTGTGGTGCGCATCGACGTGGACGTCGCCCGTCGCCTCCACGGCGAGGTCGAACCGAGCGTGCTTCGCCAGCGTCTCGAGCATGTGCGTCAGGAACCCGACGGGCGTCGCGATCCGCGCCTCGCCCGTCCCGTCGAGCTCGAGCGCGAGCGCGATCGCGGTCTCCTTCGTCGCCCGGCTCACCTCGGCGGAACGGCTCACAAGACCTCCTTCAGGGTCGAGAAGAAAAGGTCGTTCTCCTCCGGCGTCCCGATCGAGACGCGCAGCGCACCCGGCGGGGCGGCCGACAGGTCGCGGACGAGGACCCCGCGGGCGCGGAGACCGCGGAAGACGCGCGCGGCGTCTCCCGCTGGCGGGACGAGGAAGAGGAAGTTCGCCCGCGAGGGCGCGACCTTCGCGCCGAGCGCCCGCAGGGCTGCGGCGACGCGCTCGCGCTCGACGGCGATCGCGCGGCAGCGGGCGCGGACCTCCTCGCGCCCCGCGAGGGCCGCGAGGGCGATCTCCTCGGCGCCGACGTCGACGCTGAACGGCAGGATCGCCTACCCGATCTCGTCCACCACGTCGGGCCGACCGGCCGCGTAGCCGACGCGAAGGCCCGCGACGGAGTACGCCTTCGACAGGGTCCGGAAGATCACGAGGTTCGGCAGCTCGGGGAGGAGCGGGAGGAGGTCGTCCTCGGCTTCGGCGAAGTCGACGTAGGCCTGGTCGACGAGAACGACGCCCGCGACGGCGCAGAGGCGCCGGACGAAGTCCCGCGAGACGACGCCGCCCGTCGGGTTGCTCGGCGAGCAGAGGAGCGGGACCGTCCTCTCCCTCGCCGCCGCGGCCGTGAGGAAGGCCTCCTCGTCGAGGCGGAAGTCGTCACCGGCGAGGGGCACGGCCGCCACCCTCGCCCCGACGATCGCGGCCATCTGGAAGTAGAGCGAGAAGACGGGCGGCGCGAGGAGGAGCGTCCCGCCGCAGCCGGCGAAGACGGAGAGCGCGGCGAGGATCGCCTCTCCCGACCCGTTCGACGGGACGACCTGCTCCGGGTCGAGGCCGGCGTTCGCGGCGAGCGCGGCGCGGAGGCGGGGAGCCCCGAACTCCGGGTAGAGCGCGAAGCGCCGCGCGCGGAGCGCCGCGAGCGCCGCGGCCTTCGCCGGCGCCGGGAGGTCGGCGGGGCTCTCGTTGAAGTCGAGCTTCGCGCGGACGTCCTCCGGGCGCGGCTCGAAGCGGTAGGCGCGAAGCGCGCGGATCTCGGGCCGCACGGCAGCGAGCGGGTCGCGGGTCATCGATTGGTCCTCCGCGCCCGCTCCCGTGTGGCGCGCGCCCCTCCGAGCGGACCGCCGCAACGGAGGTCGAGCGAACGCGCGTGCGCCTCGAGCCCCTCGAAGCGCGCAAGCGCCGCGGCGGCGGGGCCGAGCCGCCTCGCAGCGGCCGGCGGGAC
>JAKPXO010000486.1 GCA_029567505.1 Acidobacteriota bacterium | reverse complement strand
ATCGTCCGATAACGCCGGGAGGCGGCAGGAGGAGTCCATGCGGGTACCGATGAGCGTGCGACGAGGACCGGACGCACGCTCATCGGTACCCGCATGGACTCCTCCTGCCGCCTCCCGGCGTTGTCGGACGATCGAACGGAGAATTATTGCATCGCAGCAGAAGACCCCGGTGACGTGGGGAGGATGCGGGGGGGGTCGATGCAGGTCGGCGAGCAGCTCGCGTCGGGCGCGAACGTCCGCAGGGTCCCGGTGGGCTCGCCCGCCGGGAACGCCCCCTTCGTCGCTCCGCCGCCGAGGACCAGAGCGTTGGCCAGGCCCCTCTCCCCCTCCTCCGCACCTGGAGCGGAGTGGCCTTCCTCGCTCCGCCTCGAAGGCGAAGAGGACTGAGGCCATCCGCCTCACCCGAATGGGGGATGACGGCTCCGGGACAGGCGTCTAGCCTGCAAAGGAGTACCCTCCAGGAGTCCCACGGCGGAGGAGGCCCGGCAAACCGGTGGCCGAATTGGCGGAAACGTGTGTCGCGCCCGAGGCGCTTCCCGAGCCCGGCCAGCTCGTGAGGGTGAGGTCGCGCTCCTGGCTCGTCGAGGAGGTCGTCCCGCCCCCGCGCCCCTCCGATCAGACCCTCGTCCGCCTCTCCTGCCTCGACGACGACGCGCAGGGCGAAGAACTCGCCGTCCTCTGGGAGCGCGAGGTCGACGCCGCCGTCTCGGGCGCCTCGGGCTGGACGACGGTGGGGAAGAACGGCTTCGACCCCACGAAGCTCTTCTCGGCCTACCTCCACACCCTCCGCTGGAACGGCGTGACCGCGGCCGACCCGCGCCTCATGCAGGCCCCCTTCCGGGCCGGCATCCAGGTCAAGGCCTACCAGCTCGAGCCGCTCAGGAAGGCGCTCCGGATGCCCCGCGTCGGCCTCTTCATCGCCGACGACGTGGGCCTCGGCAAGACGATCGAGGCGGGCCTCATCGTCCGCGAGCTGCTGATGCGGCAGCGGGTGAAGAAGATCGTCGTCGCCTGCCCGGCCTCGGTCGTCCTCCAGTGGCGCGACGAGCTGGACCGGCGCTTCGGCCTCACCTTCGCCGTCCTGGACCGCGAATTCGTCCTGGCTCGACGCCGAGACCGGGGATTCGGCGTCAACCCCTTCACCACGCACTCGCGGTTCGTCCTCTCGCACTCGCTCCTGCGCGACGAGGCCTACGCCGGCCCGCTCCGCGACTGGCTGGGCGACTTCGAGCCGGGGAGCCTCCTCATCCTCGACGAGGCCCACAACGCGGCGCCCGCCTCGGGCGCGAGGTACGCCATCGACTCGGCCCTCACGAAGGCCGTCCGAGACGTCGCACCCCGCTTCGAGCATCGCCTCTTCCTCTCGGCCACGCCCCACAACGGCCACTCGAACAGCTTCTCCTCGCTCCTCGAGCTGCTCGACCCGCTCCGCTTCTGCCGCGGCGTCCCGGTGAAGGGGCCGAAGCTCCTCGACGCCGTCATGGTCCGTCGCCTGAAGGGCGACCTCCGCGAGATCGTGGGCGACCTCCCGCGGCGCGACGTCGTGCAGGTGGACGTCGACGGCCTCCCGCCCGACGCCCCCGAGCTGCGCCTCGCCGAGCTCCTCGACCGCTACGCCACGCTGCGGGCCGAGCGCCTCGCCGGCGCCCGCAAGACCGCGCAGGCCGCGGCGAAGCTCGTCACGACGCACCTCCAGAAGCGGCTCCTCTCCTCCATCGACGCGTTCGCACGGACGCTCAAGGTCCACCGCGCCTCGCTCGAGAAGGCGGAAGGAAAGGCCCGCCGCGACGAGGAGATCGCCCTCGCCTCGCTCACCCTCCTCGTCGCGCCCCCTTCGGCCGACGACGACCGGGCCGAGCTTTCCGAGGAGGAGCTTTCCGCCGCCACCGACGCCGAGGTCGACCGCGCCACCCGCGCCGCCCTCCCGCCCGCGGGCGCGGCCCTCGTCTCCGCCGAGGAGCGCGCCCTCCTCGACGAGATGGCCGCCATCGCCGAGGAAGCCCGCTACGCCCCCGGCCCGCGCGTGAAGCTCCTCCTCGACTGGATTCGCGCGAATCTCCTCGACTCCACCTCCGGCACACCCGCCTGGAACCGCCGCCGCCTCCTCGTCTTCACCGAGTACACCGACACGATGCGCTACCTCGCCGGGCAGCTCCGCTCGGCCCTCGCCCCCGTCGACCGCGCGAGCGGCGGCGACACGCGAATCGAGGAACGCATCGCCGTCTTCCACGGCGGCCTCGGCGACGAGACCCGCGAGGAGCTGAAGGCCGCCTTCAACACCGAGCCGGCCGACCACCCGCTCCGCATCCTCATCGCCACCGACTCGGTCCGCGAGGGCGTCA
>JAKPXO010000462.1 GCA_029567505.1 Acidobacteriota bacterium | reverse complement strand
GGTCGATGTAGCCGACGCACTGGCGGGCGGTCTCGCAGGAGGGGGCACAAGCGGAGATCTCGTGGATGAGGGTGTCGAGCTGGCCGGCGTCGAGCTCGGCGACACGGGCATCGGCCCAGGTCTGGGCGAGTGGGTTCTCGGCGCCCCAGATGGCCTTGCCGACGTCCCCGAGATGCTGCTTGACGTGGAAGCGGTCGACGATCTGGAGGGCGTCGGGGAACTGGGCGTCGGCGATGTTCCAGATCCAGGGGGCTCCGTCTCCGAGGACCACCTGTCGGGAGGCCTTGTCGAATCCGCGTCGGTCGGCCTCGCGCTGCACGCGCTGGGCGAAATCGGAGAGGTCCTGCTGGCAGTCCTTCGTGGCGGCGCTCTCGATGGCGGCCGAGTAGGTCACCGAGCCGGGATCTCGCTCGGGGATGCCGTTCTTGTCGGTGTGCTCGGCGCTCCAGACCGAGCAGAGCTTGACCTCGCGGGTCTTGGAAGAGCCGTCGGGCTGCTTGCCACAGCGGCCGGCCAGCTCGGCCGAGCGCATGGGAATCCCGGTGCCGTCCAGGCCGAGATAGAGGGTCGGGGCGCTGGGAGACCCGGGGCTGACGAAGGCTTTCTCGTCACGGGCGATCTCGGCGCCGAGGGCCTCGGCGACGCGCTCGACGGTCTTGGCGTCCAGGTCCACGGCCGCCAGCTCCTCGAGCAGCTGCCGCCCTTCGGCGAAGCTGACCATGGCGCCCACGACGCCGATCATGCGGGTCACCGACGGCGAGAGGGTCGAATCGGCCAGCCCGAGCGCGCCGTCGCGAGGGCAGAAGCCGATGCCGCAACGGTCACAGTGGAAGTAGGCGCGCTCCAGGCCCAGCTCGCCCAGGATGCTGATGAAGGTCTTGGCGCGCCGACCCACGTAGCGAGCCGATCCGCGGCACGACGGGCAGCACGCCGCGCCTGGAGCGGTGGAGTCCGAGTGGTCCTGGTTGAGCTGCCTCTCCAGCGCCCGCGCGGCCGCCGCCAGAGCGACGCGACGGGCCGCCCCCTCGAGAGCCTCCAGGTCCAGCCTGCCGACGCTCCTGCCTACGAGCGCGCGGATCTCTCTCTCAGTTTCCGTCTGGATCGTCGCGCGGAGCCCCCTTTTTCGGCTCCCGTCCCGGAGCCCGCAGAGGACGCCTTCAGCTGCTCGTCGGCGAGTCGCTCGCACTCGATCCAGTGCAGCTCGACGGCATCGCGGAACGCCCGCCCGTCCTGGCTCTGGCGACGAACCACCTCGGCCAGATCCTGAGGGATCAAGCGCGAGTGCGTTCTGCCGTCGACGGAGCGGGTGAGGCTGAAGTAGGGACCGTGGCGCGCATCGGGACGCTCCTTGCAGGGACAACCGGGGCGGCTGCACTTGACGAGGCGAGCGGTCAGGGAACCGCGGCGCATGGGGAAAGCCGGGCCGAGGTGCTGGGCGGCGAAGCGACGGAGTGCGGAGGCGGATGCGACGGAGTGCTTCATGGATATATATTACGGCTATATAAGCCGCAAGAAAATAGCGAAAGACAGCGCCTTCTCCTCCTGTTCTCACTTTCGAGCCGTGCGCCCTCCCCGATCGGTGCGCTGGAGCGCGGACCGCCGGTCGGATAAGATTAACATTCTACGTCATTCCAGCCGTCGCGGCAGAGGAACACCGATTCCGATGACGACCACCGACCCGCGGTCCGAGACCGCCGAGCGCGAGACGCCTCCTGGCGCCGAGGCGGGCCTGACAGTTGTAGTACCCGTGTTTGACGAGGCAAAAGCGGCGTCTCGTCTTGCGGCCCGCCTTGAGGGAGTGCGGTCACGTTGTGCCTTCCCGATCGAGTTCATACTCGTCGACGACGGCTCGACGGACGGCACGAGAGAGGTGCTCGCGGGCCTCCCGGAAGGCCGCTTCCGAGTAATCCGTCACTCTCGCAACCGGGGCTATGGGGCGAGCCTGAAATCGGGCGTCCGGGCCGCACGCTACGCATGGGTGGCGATCACCGACGCGGACGAGACCTACCCAGACGAGCGGCTCCCCGAGCTCTTTCAGCGGGCGGTCAGCGAGGAACTGGACATGGTCGTCGGCGCGCGAACGGGAACGAGCGTGCGGATCCCGCTTGTTCGACGCCCTCCGAAGTGGCTCCTGAATAAGCTTGCGAACGGACTCAGTGGCTGTGACATCCCGGACCTCAACAGCGGACTGAGGGTGATGCGGCGCTCGCTCGTCTCGCCGCTGTTCCGTGTCCTCCCGGATGGCTTCAGCTTCACGACGACGATTACGCTCGCGATGCTCTCCAACGGGCAGCGGGTGGTCTTTGTGCCGATCGATTACCACGCCCGCGCCGGCCGGTCCAAGATCCGGCCGATCCGCGACACGCTCAACTTCCTCCAGCTGATCTGTCGGACGGTCCTCTGGTTCAACCCGCTGAGGGTCTTCATCCCACTCAGCCTTTCCCTGATGCTCTGCTCGGTCGCCGTGCTCGTCGTGAGCAAGGCGCTGACCGGACACGCGATGGACGTCACTTTCGCCGTCATCTTCATGTCGGGAGTGATGGTACTCGCGATCGGCCTGCTGGCCGACCTCGTTGACAAGCGGATAGGCTGAGCCATGCCGAGGTGTCAGCAGCAACTCGAAGGGTCCATGCCTCGCGCGGGCAGGGCCGCTTCGCGGGGGCGGCGGCACGGGGGGCTCCGTGACAGACTGCGAAGCGAGACAGGGATTACTGCATGAACGATCACCGGACTCCGGTCGACGTCCTCTTCGTCAACCCGCCTTCGCCGGACGGTTTCATCTACATCCGGGACATCAACCGGCACGGACGCTCGTCGTGGGAGCGGATGATCTGGCCCCAGACGAACCTCGCGATCCTCGCGGCGGTGGCCGAGAAGGCGGGACTGACGGTCGATGTCGTGGACTGCATCGCGGAGAGGATCGCGTGGCCAGAGTTCGAAAGGATACTTGGGGCGACGCGGCCGCGCTTCTGCTTCTCGAACCTGATCTCGGCCACCTACGCCAACGACGTCCGCGCGCTCCGTCGGGCGAAGGAGATCTCGGGAGCGGTGACGGTCGGGATGGGACCCCACATCACGGACTCTCCCGGACGCTCGCTGGAGGAATCGGAAGGACTCGACTTCGTGATCCGGAACGAGGCGGAGGCGACGCTCGAGGAGCTCCTGACCGTGTTCCAGAGGAAGGAAGCCTCGGTCGATAGGCTTCGCCAGATCGCAGGAATCGCCTTCGTCCCGGAGAGGATAGAGGCCGGCTCCGGGCGCGAGCCGGTCGTCACGGGGCCCCGGCCGTACATCGAAGATCTCGACACGCTTCCGCGCCCACGGTACGACCTCCTGCCGCTCGATCGCTACTGGGCGCCGCTGCTCGGCTCCTATGTCTTCATCGAGGCGAGCCGGGGCTGCCCCTACCGTTGCACGTTCTGCCGCCAGGCGGTCATGTACCAGTGGCGCTACCGCACCCGGTCGGGACGATCGCTCGCAGCCGAGGCGATTTACCTGGCCTCGCTTGGCGTGCGGCGCGTGCTCTTTCACGCCGACACCTTCACGGTCGACACGCGGATGGTTGAGGAGCTCTGCGACGAGCTCATTCGCGCGGGTTCGCCCGTCCGATGGGCGTGCAACACCCATTCGAAGAACGTGCACGGGCGGCTGGACCTCCTCAGGAAGATGAAGCAAGCGGGCTGCTGGATGATCGCCATCGGGATCGAGTCCGGCGACGACCAGATCCTTCGGAATATCAAGAAGAACACGACGACGCAGATCGTTCGCGAGGCCGTGAACCAGATCGACGCGGCAGGCATCGAGGTCTGGGGCTACTTCGTGCTCGGATTCCCGGGGGAGAGCCCGGCGACGATCGAGAAGACGATCCGATATGCGACCGAGCTACCGCTCCAGATCGCCAAGTTCGATGTCGGGTCCCCGTATCCGGGGACGGAGTTCTACAGCTTCGCCCGAGACAACGGCTACCTGCGCGCCACGCGCCCCGAGGACTTCGACCAGAACGCGTCGGCGGTCGTCGAGTATCCCGGGCTCTCGCCGGAACAGATCATGGACGGCGTGCGCCGGGCCCACCGGCGCTTCTACATTCGACCCCGAATCCTCGCGCGGCTCGCGCGCGAGGCACTCGACCCGAAATCCCTGGTGACGTTGCTCCTCATCGCGCGCGACCAGTTCCGGCTCTTGGCGGGTCGGCGCGGGCGGGCCGGCGTCGGGACCGCGCGGGAGGCGCAGGCGAGCCACTGATGTCGAGCGATCATCAGGACCATGTGGCTCGCGAGATTGAGCTCCACGAGGCGCTTGCCCGCGTCTACACCGAGCAGCGGTATCGCCCCGCGTTCTCGCGCCTCTTTCAGAAGCACTGGAATCGCCGGATGACGGCGCTCGCCGGCCTTGCGCACGGAGCGGTCGTCGTGGACTACGGATGCGGGACGGGGATCCTTCTCCCGGACCTCGTCGAGGCTGGGCTCCGTCCGATCGCCCTGGACGTGAGCGCGGATATGCTCCTCGCAGCGCCGCGTCTGCCCGGGAGCCTCATGCTGCGCGCCGACGGCTGCCGGATGCCTGTGATGGACGCTTCGGTCGACGCGGTTCTCTGCCGAGGGTCGATCCATCACCTTCCCGATCTCGAGGGTGCGTTCACTGAGATCGCGCGCGTCCTCAAGCGGGGCGGAACGCTCGTCTTCTCGGAGCCTTCGAACGACTCGCCGGTGAACCGCGCGGCCCGATACGTCATGTACCGCCGGTCCGCCGAGTTCAACGTGGACGACGAGGGCCTCCGGAGGAAGGAGATCCTGCCGATGCTCGCGCGCCAGGGGTTCGTCGTCGAGCACTCGCGCGGGTTCGGGTTCCTCGCCTACACGATCGCCGGCTTCCCCGACAAGCTGAACGTCCTCGCTCGCGTACCCGGAGCAACGTTGCTCACCCGTGTCCTCATCGCCGTCGATTCCCTGCTCGAGCGTCTGCCGCTGATCCATGCCTTCGCCCTCCACTGGCAGGTCCGCGCACGAAAGCGTTGAGGCGCTCCCGACCGGCGCGACCCGGTCGGCCTGGTCCGGCCCCTCTGTCACGTCCCCGGAGCGCAGGGGCCCGTCCGATGCAGCAGAATCGGCGCCGCCGAGGCGGCGGGTACGCTGCGTGGCCCGACGATCCCGGGATCAGAGACGATGGCACGCTGGACGACGGAGGTGGCGTCATGACCGTGAAGCACAGGACCGCGGAAGCGACCGACCTCCACGCCCGCCGTCGGGAACGATTCTTCGACCGCGTGAAGGAGGGGGTGGCGATCCTCTTCGCGACGCCCGAGCAGCACCTCTCCTGGGACGGGACGTACCGCTACCGCCCCGACCCCGACTTCTTCTACCTGACGGGGTTCGGCGAGCTGGAGTCGGTCGCCGTGCTGGACGCCGGGAAGCGGGAGTACCGCCTCTTCGTCAGGCCGAAGGACCGCGAGAGGGAGACGTGGGAGGGGCGGCGCGCCGGCGTGAAGGGAGCCGTGAAGGTCCACGGCGCCGACGAGGCGTTCGAGGTGGGCGAGCTCGGCAGGCGGCTGCCCGACCTGATCCGCGGCGCCCGGACGCTGCACTACGCCCTCGGTCTCGACGAGGTGAACGACCGGCTCGTCGCCTCGATCCTGAACCGCTTCCGGCGCGAGGCGCGCGTGCCGCTTCGCGGGCCGGCGGCGGTGCACGACGTGACCGACGTGATCCACGAGATGCGTCTCCGGAAGGAGCCCGAGGAGATCGCTCTGATGGAGAAGGCCGCGGCGATCACCGTCGCGGCGCACGAGGAGGCACGGGCCCTCTCGCGGCCGGGCCGCTTCGAGTACGAGGTCGAGGCGGCGATCACCGGGAGGTTCCGCCGCCTCGGGGCCTCGGGGCCGTCGTACGAGACGATCGTCGCCTCGGGACCGAACGCGACGACGCTCCACTACGTCGAGAACGACCGGCGGATCGAGGAGGGCGACCTCGTCCTGATCGACGCCGGCTGCGAGTACGAAGGCTACGCGGCCGACATCACGCGGACCTTCCCCGCCTCGGGGCGCTTCACGCCCGAGCAGGAGGCGGTCTACCGTATCGTCCTCTCGGCGCTGCACGCGGCGACGTCCAAGGTTCGCCCGGGAGGGCGTTTCCAGGACGTCCACGACGCGGCGGTCGACGTTCTCGTCGACGGCCTCCTCGAGCTGGGCCTCCTCGAGGGGAAGCGGAAGAAGGTGCTCGAGAAGGGGACCTACACCCGCTTCTACATGCACCGCACGTCGCACTGGCTCGGGATGGACGTCCACGACCGCGGGCGCTACCACGACCCGAAGGGGGATTGGCGCCTCCTCGGGCCGGGGATGGTCCTCACGGTCGAGCCGGGCCTCTACATCCGGCCCGACGAGAAGAAGGTCCCCGCGTCGTTCCTCGGCATCGGCGTCCGCATCGAGGACGACGTCCTCGTCACGGAGGACGGCCACCGCGTCCTGACGGCCGCGGCGCCGAAGTCGTTCGAGGCGATGTGCGCGCACGGGGAGAAGCGGGCGGCGCGAACCGCCGGGAAGGCGTCGCCTAGGGCGGGCCGGAAGGCCGGGAAGACCGAGGCGTGACCGCAGTCCTCCGCGGTGTCGCGGGGCGGGTCGGGCGGCTCTTCGCCGGCGCCCGTCGGCAGGAGCCCCCGCGTCCGTGCGGCGGACACGACGAGATCGATCTCTACCTCGACCGGCGCGAGGCGGCGGGCGCTCCGCCAAAGGTCGACGCCCGGACCGCGGCCGACCTCGACTTCGAGGCGCTCTTCGCGCGAGTCGACCGCTGCGCGAGCGCCGTCGGGCAGCAGTGGCTCCGGGCGCGGCTCCGGTCGCCGCTACGCCACGGCGGGGACCTCGAGGCGTTCGACGCTCTCGTCGAGGCCGTCGGCGCCCCGGGCGCTCCGCGCGACTCCCTTCGCCGCTCCCTCGCCCGCCTCACCGGCGCGAGCTCCTACCTCCTCCCGTACCTCCTCCACGGCGACCTCCCGGAGCGTCCCGCGGGATACCGTCTGACGCCCGTCCTGACGGCCGCGGCCGTCCTCGCGATCGCCGCCTCGTTCGCGTTCGGCGTGCCGGGGTTCCTCGCCCTCGTCGGCGTCTGCGCCGTCAACATCGTCGTCCGCCTCTCGTTCCGGAGGTCGGTCGCGCCCGCGCTCGGCTCGCTCCCCGCCGTCCGCTCCCTGCTGAGGGTCGGCCTCGACCTCGCGCGACCCGGCTCGGGGCTCCCCGACGCGACGCGGGCCCGCCTCGACGCCGCGATTGCGCCGATCCGAGGCCTCCTCCGGACGACGGGCTGGCTCGCGATCGAGACCGACGCGAGGGACGAGCTGAGCCGGCTCTTCTACGAGTACGTCAACCTCGTCTTCCTCCTCGACGTCAACGCGCTCCTCTTCAGCCTCGATCTCCTCTCGCGACGTCGCGACGCGCTGCACGGGGTCTTCGACGCCGTGGGCGAGGTCGACGCGGCGCTCTCGACGTCCGCGTTCCGGGCCTCGCTTCCCTTCTGGTGCCGGCCACGCTTCACGGCGCCCGGGACCGGCCTGATGGCCGTCGACGCGATTCACCCGCTCATCGACGCGGCAGTCCCGAATTCGCTCGTCCTGGCGGGCCCGTCCCTCCTCGTGACGGGGTCGAACATGGCGGGCAAGACGACGTTCCTGAAGACGCTCGGCGTCAACGCGCTCCTCGGCCGGACCCTCGCGACCTGCGCCGCGCGGCGCTGGGAGGCGCCGGCCTTCGACGTCGTCGCGGCGATCGGACGGAGCGAGAGCCTGGCGGAGGGGACGAGCTACTACCTCGCGGAGGTCCGGCGGGTCGGCGCGCTCCTCCGCGCCGCGGACGAGGCCTCGCCGCGCCTCTTCCTCCTCGACGAGCTCTTCCGGGGGACGAACACGGTGGAGAGGATCGCGGCGGGGAAGGCCGTCCTCGCGCGCCTCGCGAGAGCGCCGCACCTCGCCGCCGTCGCCAGCCACGACCTCGAGCTCGTCCCGCTCCTCCACGGCGCCTACGTCCCGTATCACTTCCGCGAGGAGGTCGCCGACGGCGTCCTGTCGTTCGACTACGTCCTCCGGGAGGGCCCGTCCTCGACGCGGAACGCCATCGCGCTCCTCGCGTGGGCGGCGTACCCGCCCGAGGTGGTCGCCGAGGCGGATGCGACGGTCGAGGAGCTCGTGGGCGAGACGTGCGCCCGTCTCTGAGCGCCTGAACGCCGTACCGTTCCTCCCTCTCGGGAGGACGGACCGCCCTCAGGGACCCGTTCCGGAGCCGACGGGAGGAGCGACCGAGGCGAGGGCGCGCCGCGCGTGTCGGTGGGTGACGCGCAGGGCCTCGGCCGCGGGGGTGGCGACGTCGGGAACGACTCCCGTCCCCTCCCAGTTAAGGCCCGTCTGCGCGGTTCGGACTCTCCCGTTCGGCACGACGACCGAGAAGCCGTCTTCGACGGGGTACGCGCGCCCGGGATTCGCCGCGCCCGCCGTCCCCTCGCCGGCGACCCCGGGCGCGTCCGCGCTCCTGAAGGAGGAACGCGAATCCCTCGCCGGCCGAGAACGTCCTCCGGGAGGTGAGGAGGAAGTCGGGGTGCCGGCCGTCCGCGTCGGCGAGGAGCGGCCTCTCGGGCCGGTAAGCCTGCACGACCGTGCCGGTGCGCGACACGATGTCGAACAGCTCGAGCCCGGGCGTGTCGAAGAACGCGCTCGAGAGGAGCGCGACTCCGTCCGGAGCGCCGCCGCCGTTCTCCCTCAGGTCGACGACGAGGGCGTCCGCGTTCCTGAGGAAGCGCATCGCCGCCCCGATCGCCTCGCGCGACTCGCTCGCCCGGAAGAAGCTCCTCACGTCGAGGTAGCCGACGTTCCCGGCGAGGATCGCGACGCGGCGAATCCCGAAGTTGGCCCGTCGGCCGGTCGTCGCCCGCTCCCGGTCGGGCTCCGCCTTCGCCGGAGGAGCCGGCGCGGACCCGTCCGCGGGGACGGGAACGGTGAGGTGCTTGTCGCGGGAGACGGCCTGGAGGTCGCGGGTCAGGAGGGCGGCCAGGTCGTTGCCGGCGAGGGAGGAGGCGTAGCGTCCCGCGGCGAGCGACGTCCGGAGAGAGACGTCGGCCCGCGCCGCGACCTCTGGGTCGACGTACTCGCGCTCGACGGTCGCGGCGACCGCCTCGACGATCCTCCGGACGCGCTCGGCTTCGAGCGTTCTCCCCGGCGGGATCGACCCAGCGGCCGCGGGGAACGCAAGGAGCGCGGCCATGAGGAGACGGAGCGGCACCTTCATCGCGGCCAATATCCGGCGCCGTTCGACGGTCCGGGGCGTCAGGCATCGGTCGCGGCGCGACCGCCGTGCCGCGCGCTCATCTCGCGGCCAGCATCGTCGTCCGTTCCCGGGGCATCGCGCGGAAACGGGCATCGAGGACGACGCGCCTGGCGGAAGCGTCGAGGTAGACGGCTCCGAGGCTGGACAGGGGCACGACGCCGTCCTCCTCTCGGTCCTCGACCTCCGGAAGGAGCACGGCGAGGCCGCGGCGCAGGAGCCATTCGCCCGAGGCGAGCCGCGGAAGGCGCACCGCGCGGACGGAGCGCGCGCCGCTGAGCGTCCGGAGCTGCAGGGCGCTCGTCGCGTCGACCGCGGCGTGGCCCTGCGCGCGGGCCGCGGCGCCGAAGAGGAGCGTCCGGTCCGTCCCGCTGTCGACGACCAGGCGCAGCGCTCGTGCGGACCCTGCGCGGTCCGCGACCGGGCGGAGCTCGATCCAGAACCTCCCCTCGGAGACCCCGGACACCGCTTCCGTTCCCTCGATCCACGGGTCCAGCTCCGGGCCGCCGATCGTGAGCGAGCCGTTCCGGGGGTCGATCAGGAACCGGCCGTCGGCGAAGGCGTCCGCTCCGAGGATCCCGTCGATTCCGCTCGGCAGGAGCGCGGCCTCGCCGGGGACCGGCTTCGGCCGCCAGCTCAGGCAATCGACCGACGTCGAGAACGCGCCGATACGCATGGGGACAGGGCCTGCGCAAACTCCGAGCGAGCTTCCGGCGGCGTCGACGATGTCGAAACGGGCGCGCGGTCTAAGATCGAGCGAAACAGCGACCTCCCGGCGAACGTAGCTTCGGCTCGAACCGGTATCCAGCAGGAGGCGGAGCTGTCGGCCGCCGATCTCGACGCCGACCGCCCAGCCGCCCGCGAGCGGAACGAGCGGGACCCGGACGCCGGGGGCCGGGGTCATGGAGGCCCGCGACGGGGCCGGGACGAGGAGTGCGAAGGCGACGATGACGACGACGGACCTTGTGGCAGCGACCATGACGACCTCCTGGCGAGTGGTCGACAAGGTCGGTCCGCAGAGGCACTTGAGTCGTGATGGGAGG
Organism: Acidobacteriota bacterium; assembly: GCA_029567505.1. Classification (GTDB taxonomy): domain Bacteria; phylum Acidobacteriota; class Thermoanaerobaculia; order UBA5066; family UBA5066; genus UBA5066. Next base: position 8,369 of record JAKPXO010000462.1, on the reverse strand, counting down.
CTGAGGCCTTCAGGATGAGGAGCTGATGTTCTCGCCCGGTCCCCCCCGCGACCGTCTCGAGCTTTCGGAGCGATTCCGCGCCGGCGAGCTCGAGGTTGATCGCGCCGCGATGCGCGCCGTCCTGGCCGGCCGCGCGTTGACGCTCGAGCCGAAGGCGTTCGACCTGCTGCTCCTCCTCGCCGCGAACTGCGGCCGGGTCGTCACGAAGGACGAGATCTTCGAGCGGGTCTGGCCCGGGGTGATCGTGTCGGACAACTCGTTGACGCGCCTCGTCGCGCAGCTGCGCCGCGAGCTCGGGGACGATCCCGAGACGCCGCGCTACCTCGAGACGGTGCGGACGCGCGGCTACCGGTTCCTGCCGGCGCCGGAGGCGGTCGAGACCGAAGGGGCGCCGCCGGCGGCCGCAGTCGCGGAGGCCGACGCCGACCTTCTCGACGGCGCGTCGCACGAGCCCGATCGCGGCGAGAGCTCGCCGGATGGGCCTCGCGACGGGCGCGGACGTCTCCCTGTGAGACGGACGGGGATGCTGCGGATCGCGGCGGCCTCCGGGGTTGCCGTCCTCCTCGGGGCGGCGGCTTTCTGGCTGGTCGCCCGGGTCGACGGGCGGTCCGACCGTCGGATTCCGGGCGCCCTCACGCAGCTGACGGTCGACCCCGCTTTCGACGGGCAGCCCGCGATCTCCCCGGACGGGGCGAGCGTCGTCTTCGTCTCCGAGCGGAGCGGCGTGCCGGAGCTCTGGCTGAGGCCGATCGTGGGGGGCGAGGAGAAGCCCTTGACCTCGGGGGACGGAGGCGCGGTCGATCCCGTCTTCTCGCCAGACGGGCGGTGGATCTGCTACACGTCGCTGCGCCACGGCGGCATCTGGAGGATCCCGGCCGCGGGGGGAACGCCCAGCCGGTTGACGGACTTCGGTTCGCGCGCGGCCTTCTCGCCGGACGGCTCCCGCCTCGTCTTCCAGTCCCAGGAGCCGGTCATGCTCGGTGGCGGGCAGTGGGTCGCCTCGCGCGACTCGACGCTCTGGCTCCTGGAGGTCGAGACGGGCGCGTCGACGCCGCTCACCCGCCGCGGTTCCACGCCGGGCGGGCACGGGGCCCCGCGCTGGTCGCCGGACGGCTCGAGCATCGTCTTCGTCTCCAACGACTGGCGGCTCTCCGGTATCTGGCGCGTGCCGGTCGCCGGCGGCGAGCCCGAGCGGATCGCCCAGACCGCGGGCTGGCTCGCGGAGCCGGTCTTCGATCCGACGGGCCGGAGCCTCCTCGCCCTTCGCTCCACGCCGGACCGCGGACTCGCCGTCGTCCGCGTGCCGCTCGCGGGCGGGCGAGCCGCGCCTCTCGAGACCGTCCTCCCGGCCGCGCCGCCGGGGACCTCTCGACTGGCGCTCTCGCGGGACGGCCGCCGTCTCCTCCTCGCCGCGACAGAGACCTCGGGTGCCATCGAGCGGATTCCGCTCGGCCCCCGGGGGACCGCGGCCGGGCCGGCGGTCGCGATGTTCCCGGCGGAGTCGGCGAGACTGATGGTCCCGCTCTTCCTCCGGCCCGACGGACGGCGAGTCGTCGTGCGCCGGCTGCGGCCCGGCGCCGGGCGATGGGACGTCCTCTTCGCGAGCGGCGAGGCGGGGGTCGAGCGGGAGCTGCGCGACTTCGGAGCGGGAATCGGCACGTGGCAGGCGCTCCTGAGCGGCGAGGTCCTCCTGAACTCGGGCGACGGCGTCCTTCGAACGGTCGCGGTCGACCCGGTCAGCGGGCGCACGCGCCCCGTGCCGGAGGTCGACGTCACGTTCGCGAGCGCTCCGCTGATACTGGGCGGCCGCATCGCGCCGGACCTCTCCACGATGACCGCGGCGGTTCGCCAGGGCGAGCGTTTCGCCATCGTCCAGTCGCGCGTCGGGCAGCCCTGGGCGCCGCGGACGATTCTCGAGGACGAGTACGTCGACTTCCCGATCCCGTCGGCGGACGGAGCGCGCATCGCGTTCGAGCGGGAGGTGGAGCACCGCCTCGAGCTGTGGGCCGTCGAGGCGGACGGCTCGCGCCTCCGGCGGCTGGCGGGCGGCGCCCAGAGCTGGACGGGGGGCTGGTCACCGAACGCGACGCGGCATGCCTTCGTGGCCCTGCGCGACGGCGCCTGGAACGTCTTCACCGTGCGCGAGGACGGCACGGACGAGAAGGTCCTGACGGCGAACCTCAGCTTCTCGGCCTACTACCGCTACCCCGACTGGTCGCCGGCCGACGACGCCGTCGTCGTCGAGCGGACCACCGTCCGGGGCGAGGTCTGGTCGCTCACGCTCGACTCCGATCGCTGAGGGCCGCGGATCGCGCCCCGGCGCGCTACCCGAGCGAGAAGCCGCGATCGAGGCAGTCGAGCGCCTCGTCGCCGAGCCGGGCGAGGTCTTCCTTGCCGTCGGTGGCGAACCAGTGCCGCATCGTGGCGCGGATGACGCCGATCGCCGCGCCCGCGAGGACGCGGGCGCGCAGCTCCGAGGCGTGGCCGGGGCCGGCGCGCTCGCGGAAGACGCGGGACATCGCCGCCTCCCAGTCCCGGTCGATCTCGCGTTCGCGCGCGAGGAGGGCGGGCGAGGTGTGGATCAGCTTCTGCTGCGCGACGAGCTGAACGCGGTGCTCGGCGTACTCGCGGGCGAAGATGGCCGCGGTGCGACGCAGCGTCGCGATGGGCGGCTCGTCCGGCGGGGCGCTCGCGAGGAACGCCACGAAGCGCTCCAGGCGTTCGGCGCGGTGCGGGAAGACGAGCGCTTCCTTGCTCGGGAAGTAGCGGAAGAACGTTCGCCGGCTGATCCCGGCCGCCTCGCAGATCTCGTCGATCGTCGTGGCCTCGAACCCCTTGCGGTGGAAGAGCCGGTTGCCGATCTCGAGCAGCGCCCGCCGGGTGGCGTCCTTCTTCCTCTCCCGGAGAGGCCGTGGCGCTTTCACGGATATGAGGATATAACCGCGCCTCAGTGCAAAACGCCACTCAGTGCCATTTTTGTCCCGGGACCGCATCGTGACCGCTCCCGCTTCGTCGCTTCGCTGGCGGCCGAACGGGCGCCCGCCGGCCTTCACGCCGGCGGAGATCGGAAGCGCGCTCGAGGAGGTCCGATCCGCGGCCCACGTCGTCCGTGACGACGGTGGCCGGATCGGCCTCGCGCTCGGGGGTGAGCTCGTCCCGGGAGGGGCGAACGGCGCCGTGGCCGGAGCCTTCGAGCATCTCGCCTCCCTGCCGCCCCTCTACCCGGAGTGGCTCGGCGACCGGACGTTCTGCGAGACGCACGGCACGCGCTTCCCTTACGTCACGGGGTCGATGGCGAACGGGATCGCCTCGGTGAGGCTCGTCTCCGAGATGGCCCGCGCCGGGTGCCTCGGCTTCTTCGGGTCGGCGGGCCTCTCTCCAGACCGCGTCGAGAGCGCGCTACAAGAGCTCGACGGAGAGCTCGGCGGGAAGCGCCTTCCCTGGGGCGCGAACCTGATCCACAGCCCGAACGAGCCGGAGCTCGAGGAGTCGATCGCTGATCTCTACCTCCGCCGCGGAGTCGCGCGGGTCGAGGCCTCGGCCTACATGGCGCTGACGCCGGCCGTCGTGAGGTACGCCGCGACGGGCCTGACGACGGACGCCGCCGGGCAGGTGAGGCGGAAGAACCACCTCTTCGCGAAGATCTCGCGCGAGGAGGTGGCGATCCGCTTCCTCGAGCCTCCTCCGGCGGAGATCCTGCGACGGCTCGTGGAGCAGGGCCAGCTGACGGAGACGGAAGCGCGTCTCGCCGCCGAGCTGCCGCTCGCCGAGGACGTCACCGCGGAGGCCGATTCCGGAGGTCACACCGACAACCGGCCGCTGACGGCGCTTCTTCCGGCGATCCTCAACCTGCGCGATCGCGTCGTCGCCGGGCGCGGCTACCGGCGCGCCGTGCGCGTCGGCGCGGGCGGCGGCCTCGGGACGCCGTCGTCGGTCGCGGCGGCGTTCTCCCTCGGCGCCTCGTACGTCGTGACCGGGTCGGTGAACCAGGCCTGCGTCGAGAGCGGCCTCCACGAGAGCGGCCGCGCGCTGCTCGCCGAGGCGGGGATCGCCGACGTGATCATGGCGCCCGCGGCCGACATGTTCGAGCTGGGCGTCACGGTCCAGGTCCTCCGCCGCGGGACGATGTTCGCCGTCCGGGCGAAGAAGCTCTACGAGCTCTACCGCACCTACCCCTCGCTCGAGAGCATCCCCAGAGACGAGCGGGAGAAGGTCGAGACGCAGCTCCTGAAAGCGACGTTCGCCGAAGCCTGGGCGTCGACCCGTTCCTTCTGGGCCGCGCGCGACCCGCGCGAGGTCGCGAAGGCCGAGGCCAACCCGCGCCACCGCATGGCCCTCGTCTTCCGTTCCTACCTCGGCCTCTCGAGCCGCTGGGCCGTCGCGGGGGAGATCGGACGCGAGGCCGACTACCAGATCTGGTGCGGACCGGCGATGGGCGCGTTCAACGCGTGGGTCCGGGGAAGCTTCCTCGAGAAACCGGCGAGCCGGACGGCCGTGCAGGTCGCCCGCAACCTCCTGGAGGGGGCCGCCGCCGTCTCGCGCGCGCAGCAGCTGCGCGCCTCGGGCCTCGCCGTCCCTCCCGCCGCGTTCGACTTCCGCCCCCGTCCGCTCGCCTGACCTTCCGTCCCGATCCACCGAGCCGTCCGATCACGAGGCACGAATGAAGAACGACCCGTCCCCGAACCGGAATCCGATCGCCGTCGTCGGCGTCAGCGCCCTCTTCCCCGGCTCCTCGGACGCGGGAGGCTTCTGGAAGGACATCCTCGCCGGCACGGACCTGATCAAGGACGTCCCGCCGGGCCACTGGCTCGTGGAGGACTACTACGACGCCGACCCGGTCGCGCCCGACAAGACCTACGCGAAGCGGGGGGCTTTCCTCGACAAGGTCGACTTCGACGCGCTCGGGTGGGGAATTCCCCCTTCGACGATCCCGGCCACCGACACGTCCCAGCTCCTCGCGCTCGTCGTGGCTCAGAAGGTCCTGAAGGACGCCCTCCGCGAGCAGTTCGAGACGGCGGACCGCTCGCGCGTCTCCGTGATCCTCGGCGTGACGAGCGCCCAGGAGCTCCTCTCCTCGATGGTGAGCCGCCTGCAGCGGCCCGTCTGGGTGAAGTCGCTCCGAGAGGCCGGCCTGCCGGAGGACGAGGTGACGGCGATCTGTGACCGGATCGCGAGCCACTACGTGCCGTGGCAGGAGGCGACCTTCCCGGGCCTCCTCGGGAACGTCGTCGCCGGCCGCATCGCGAACCGCCTGAACCTCGGCGGGACGAACTGCGTCTGCGACGCGGCCTGCGCCTCGTCCCTGAGCGCGCTCTCGATGGCGGTCGCCGAGCTGCAGCTCGGGCACAGCGACCTCGTCATCACGGGCGGCGTCGACACGCTGAACGACATCTTCATGTTCCTCTGCTTCTCGAAGACGCCGGCGCTCTCGCCGAGCGGCGACTGCCGCCCCTTCAGCGACCAGGCCGACGGCACGATGCTGGGCGAAGGGCTCGGGATGGTCGCGCTCAAGCGGCTGGAAGACGCCGAGCGCGACGGCGACCGGATCTACGCGGTGATCCGCGGCGTCGGCTCCTCCTCGGACGGGCGCAGCAAGAGCGTCTACGCGCCGGTGCCCGCGGGGCAGGCCCTCGCGATCGGGCGGGCCTACGAGCTCGCGGGCTACGGCCCCGAGACGGTGGAGCTCGTCGAGGCGCACGGGACCGGGACGAAGGCGGGCGACGTCGCCGAGTTCGAGGGGCTCCGCCTCGTCTTCGACGCGGCGGGTCGCGAAGACCGTCAGTGGTGCGCGCTCGGCTCGGTGAAGAGCCAGATCGGCCACGCGAAGGCCGCCGCCGGCGCGGCGGGCCTCTTCAAGGCGGTCCTGGCGCTCCACCACGGGGTGCTTCCGCCGACGATCAAGGTCGACGCGCCGAACCCGAAGCTCGCGCTCGAGGAGAGCCCCTTCTACCTGAGCACGAAGGCGCGCCCCTGGGTGCGCGACGCCCGCCACCCGCGCCGGGCCTCGGTGAGCGCGTTCGGCTTCGGCGGCTCGAATTTCCACGTCGCCCTCGAGGAGTACCGGGGTCCCGCGCCGCGCGCCGCGCGTCTCGACGCTCCCGCGCGCGAGCTCGTCGTCGTCTGCGGGAGCGACGGCGCGGCGGCCGCGACGAAGGCGCGCGACCTCGCGCGCGAGGCCGCGGGCGGGCCGGACGCGGGGCGGCTCGCGCGGATCGCTCGCGCCAGCCTCGAGGCGTACGACGCGACGGCGCCCGCGCGCCTCGCCGTCGTCGCCGCGGACGGGGTCGACCTCGAGGCGAAGCTCGCCGCGGCCGCGAAGCGGATCGAGTCCGCGCCAGCGGAGGCGTTCGCGCTGCCCGACGGCACGGCCTTCGGCACGGGTCCGCACGAGGGCGCCGTCGCTTTCCTCTTCCCGGGGCAGGGGAGCCAGTACATCGGGATGGGAGCGGACCTCGCGATGTCGTTCGCGCCGGCGCTCGCCACGTGGGACCGGGCCGCGGATCTCGACTTCGAGCCCGGAACACCCCTCCACGAGGTCGTCTTCCCGAAGCCGGGCTTCGGCGAGGAGAAGGAGAAGCGCGATCGCGCGAGGCTCACGGCGACGCAGTGGGCGCAGCCGGCGATTTCCTGCGTCTCCCTCTCCCAGCTCGCCCTCCTCTCCGATATCGGCGTCACTGCCGGCCTCGTCGGCGGGCACAGCCTCGGCGAGGTCGTGGCCCTTCGCGCGGCGGGCGTCCTCGCGAGCGACGGGGACCTCCTCACCGTCGCGCGGCGGCGCGGCGAGCTGATGGCGGAGGCCGCCGCGGTCCCCGGCGCGATGACGGCGCTGAGCCTGCCGGCCGCGAAGGTCCGCGAGCTCCTCGCACGCCTCGCGCCGCGGGTCGGCGTCGCGAACCACAACGGCCCCGCACAGGTCGTCGTCTCGGGCGCGACGGACGACGTCGCCGAGCTGGAGGCGAAGCTGAAGGACGAAGGGGTCTCCTTCCAGCGCCTCCCCGTGGCCACCGCGTTCCACTCTTCGCTCGTGGCGGGCGCCTGCGAGCCGTTCGCGCGCTTCCTTGCGGACGTGCCGTTCGCGGCGCCGTCGCTCCCCGTCTACTCGAACGCCCTCGCCGCCGCTCACGGCTCCGACCCGGGCCAGCTCCGCTCGGCCCTCGCGAGCCAGGTCGCGAGCGAGGTCCGCTTCGTCGAGATGGTCGAGGCGATGTACGCCGCCGGGGCCCGGACGTTCCTCGAGGTCGGTCCGGGCGCGGTCCTCACGGGCCTCGTGGGGCGGATCCTGGACGGGCGTCCTCACCTTGCCGTGAGCCTCGACCGGAAGGGAAGGAACGGCGTCGAGTCGCTCCAGCTCGCGCTCGCCCGGCTCGCGGCCGCGGGCGTGGCGATGTCGCCCGCGAAGCTCTTCCCGGGCGCGAGCGAACGGGCGAGTGAAGCGTCCTCCTCCGCCTCGAAGCTCGCCGTCGCGATCGACGGCAGCAACTACGGAAAGATCTACCCCCCGCCGGGCGGCGCGGCCTCGCTCCCGGCTCCGAACCCTCCGCGCCCCGCGCCGGCCCCGCAGGAGGCCGTCGCCCCGGCGGCTCGGCAGGCCGCTCCGCCCCTGGAGTACTCCATGAAGACCGAGACCGTTCCCACCGCCGCGCCGGCTCCGCAGGCCGCGGCGTCCCCTCGTCCGCTGGCCGGCGCCCCCTCCGACTGGGTCCTCGCCTTCCAGGAGACGCAGCGGCAGACGGCCGAGGCGCACGCCGTCTACCAGCGGGCGATGGCCGAAAGCCACGCCTCGTTCCTGCGCGTCGCCGAGTCGGGGCTCCTCGGCCTCACCGCGATGGTGACGGGTCAGCCGATCGCCCTGCCGGCGCCGCAGGCGGCGGCGCCGAGCCCGTATCTCGCGCCCGTGCCGGTGGCGCTCGCGGCGCCGATGCCGATGCCGGCTCCCGCCCCCGCGCCGATCGTCTCCGCGGTGGAGATTCCGGTCGTTGACCGCCCGGCTCCGCCCGCGTCGGCGCCCGCGAAGGCGCCGGCGCCGGCCGCGGCTTCCGAGACAGACCTCGTGGCGCTGATGCTGGCAGTCGTGGCGGAGAAGACGGGCTACCCGGCCGACATGCTGAACCTCGGCATGGACCTCGAGGGGGACCTCGGGATCGACTCGATCAAGCGGGTCGAGATCCTCTCGGCGGTCGCCGACCAGGTGCCGGCGCTCCGGTCGGTCGACATGGGCCACATGGGCTCGCTCCGGACACTCGGCGCCATCGTCGACTATATGAAGGGGCTCGGGGGAGAGGCCGCTCCGGCTCCCGCGGCCGCGCGGACGGCGACGTCCGAAACCGACCTCGTGGCGCTGATGCTGGGAGTCGTGGCGGAGAAGACGG
>JAKPXO010000461.1 GCA_029567505.1 Acidobacteriota bacterium | reverse complement strand
GCCCCGCTCCGCGCGGCGCTCGTCCACGCCTGCGGCCTCCTCGGATTCCTCCTCTTCCGGCGGGTCGCTGCGGGGAAGGGTGAGGGCGCCCCGCTCGCGGCGCTCGTCGCGGGGCTCGCCCTCGTCGGCGCGTTCGCCGTCGTCGAGGCGTCGACCGGACTGAAGCTCTGGAGCTCCGCGCACTACGAGGCGCTCTCCGCCGGGCTCCGAGTCCCCTCGACGCTCCCCGACTACAACGCGACCGGCGCGGTCATGGCCCTCGGCCTCTTTCCGGCGCTCGCGCTCGCGCTCACGGCGCGTGGGGCTCGAAAGCTCGCCTGGGGCCTCGCGGCCGGCCTCCTTCTCGCGGGCCTCCTCCTCTCCGGCTCGCGGACGGCGTGGCTGGCCGTGCTCCTCGCGGGCGGCGCCACCCTGCTCGGAGCCCTCCTCGCCCGGCGGAAGGAGGCGCGCGGCGGAGGCCGGCGGCTCCTGCTCGGGGCGACCCTCGCGGGCGGCCTCGCCGTCGCGACGGTGGCGGCGTGGCCGGGCGACGTCGGGGCGCTCCTTCGCCGGCGGGCCGCGACACTCCTCGAGCCGGAAGCGACGCTGAAGGCGGTCCGGGCGGGTCGCCTCGGCTTCTGGACGGCGGGAGCCCGAATGGTCGCGGAGCACCCCGTCGCCGGCGTCGGCCCCGGTCGGGCGCCGGCCCGCTTCGACGAGTTCTGCGACCCGGGCTTCCCGGTCCGCAACGAGAACCTCCACAACTACTTCCTCCAGGCGGTCGCGGAAAACGGTCTCCCGGGCGGACTCCTCGTCCTCCTGCCGTTCGTCCCGCTCGCTCTCCTGCTGGGTCGCTCCCTCGTGAGCGGCGCCGCGTTCGGCTCGCCGGCCGCCGCGCTCGCCCCCGGTCTGCTCGCGTTCGCGGCGACCGGCGTCGCGTCGCACCCGTGGCTCCTCCCGGAGCTCCAGGCGCTGTTCTGGGGCGGGGCGGCGCTCCTGCCGGGAGCGACCGCTCCGGCCGACCCGCCGAATCGCTTCCGGCGCCTCCGCGTCCTCTCTCTCGCGGTGCTCGCCCTCTGGGGCGGTCTCGTCCTCGTCTCCCGCCCCGGCGAGGAGCGGGGACGCTGGGGCTTTGGCGAGTGGTCGGCCGAGGGAGCGGAGAGGCCGTACTTCTGGATCGGTCCGCACGCGCTCGTCCCGGTGGAGGTCCCCGAAGGGGAGCGAGTCCGCGTGCGGCTGCGGGGAATGCGGGAGGGACTCGGCCGCCGCCCGCTCGTCGTCGCGCTCCGTCTCGACGGCGGGCCCGTCCGGAAGATCTCCGTCGCGGGCCGCGCGTGGCAGGATGTCGTCGTGGAGCGCGGCCCTCTCCGGCCCGGGATTGGCCCGGCTCGCGGCGGTCTCCTCGCCGTCGAGGCGAGCCGTGGCTTCTCCCCGGCGCGGGAGGGGCGCGGCGACCGTCGCGTCCTCGCCCTTCAGCTCGCCCGGCCGTCCCTGCTTCCGGCCTCGGAGACGCTGCCGTGAACCGTCCGAGCCCCGTCGCGGGGGTCCTCGCCTTCTTCGGCTGGGTCGTCCTCTCGGTCCTCTGCTCGGTCGTCCTCCTGCCGTCCCTCCCGACTCTCCGGACGGCGGTCTGGGGGGCGTCGGTCGCGCTCTTCGCGGCCGCCGTCCTCGCTCCGCTCCGGTCGCTCCCGATCGCGGGGCTCGCGGTCGCGCTCTCGGGCGTCTCCTCGCTCGCGTTCGGCCTGGCCCATCCGGCCGTCGTCGCGCCGGTGCCGCTCGCGGCCTACCTCGCCGGCGCCGCCCTGCGCTCGATCTACGACGTCGAGCGGCCGCCGGCCCGCCACGGTCTGACGCCGCTCTGGCGCGCCTTCGCGTCGGTCTCGGCCGTTTCCGCCCTGTCGGCGGTCGTCCTCGCGCGGACGGCCTACCTCCTCGTCCGCGACGTCCCGCCGCCGCGGGTCGTCAACCGCCTCGGCCTCGACCCGGAGCAGGCCGTCGCCGGGACCGTCGCGATGCTCGCCGCGCTCTTCCTGGCGGCCGGCTTTCACGCGCTCGGCGTGCGGGCCGGACGGGATCGTCGCGGCGCGCGTCTCGTCGACGCGGCGCTGGTCGTCGCCGCTCTCGCCGCCGGCGGAACGGCGCTCCTCCAGAAGGCCGGTCTCCTCCCGCACCTGCGCGCGGCGCACTGGGAGACCTGGGGGCGCGCGCAGTCCACGTTCACCGACCCGTCCGCCGCCGGCGTCGGCGCGGCCCTCCTCCTCGCCCCGTGCCTCGCGCTCGTGGTCTCGGGCGGCTGGCCGCGCCGCGTGGCCTCGGGAGTCGGTGCCGCCGGCCTCCTCGTCCTCCTCGCGGACGCCGGCTCGCGGGGAGGCTTCATCGGCGCGCTCGTGTCGGTCCTCGTCCTCGTCCTCTGGGCCGCGACCCACGCCCTCGCCGGTTCGAAGCCGGGCGTGAGGCGCCGCGTCGCCCTCTCGGCCGGGACGCTCGCGATCCTCGTCGCGCTGGCGTTCGGCGCCGCGCTCGCGTGGCCCACCGGCGGCGGGGGCCGGAGCGCGCTCCTCGCGCGGATCTCGGAGTCGTTCGCGAAGAAGGAGGCGACGACCCTCGGCGAGCCGCAGCGGCTCCTCCTCTACGAAGGGGCCCTGGCCCTCGCGCGGGAGCACCCGGTCACCGGCAGCGGCCTCGGGACGTTCCGCTCCCGCTTCCCCGACGTCGCGCACGACCTGCTCGGGACCGACGTCTCCTTCACCGACCACCCGCCGTCCCTCTACCTCGGCGTCCTCGCGGAGACGGGGCTCGCCGGGACCGCGGTTCTCGCGCTCCTCCTCGCCGGGCTCCTGTCGGCGCTCGGCGGCGCGCTCTCGTTCGGTGGCGCGCGTTCGGAAGAGTCTCTTCGCGCGGCCGGCGCCGGGGCCGCCGTCGTCGGACTCCTCGTCGTCTTCCTCTTCGGCTCCCACCTCGTCTACGGTGAGATCGCGGCGATCGTGGGCCTCCTCACCGCCCGGCTCCCGGCGCCGCCCGAGGGACGCTCGGCCCGCATGCTCGGGCACGTCCTTCCGGTCGTCGTCGCGGGGGCTTCGGTCCTCCTCCTCGGAGGCGCGCTCGCGCGCGGCGTCGAGACGTGGGGCGCCGATGCCGCTTTCGCCCACGCGCCGACGGCCGGCCTCTGGGGCGAGGAGCACGAGCCGGACGGCCGTTCGTTCCGATGGACGTCCCGCGCCGCGGCGTTCCGGGTCGGCCCGCCGGGAGGCCGTCCGTCGACGCTCCGGCTCCCGCTCCGGAACGCGCGGCCCGACGGCGAGGCGGTCCGGATCGGCGTCTTCTGGAACGACCGTCCGCGCGGGACATTCGAGCTTCCGCACGGCGGATGGAGGGCGCTGCGCCTCGAGGTGGAGGGGCCGGGAGTCCTTCGGCTGGCCGTGGACCGGACCTTCCTCCCTCCTTCGAGAGTCGACCGGCGCCGGCTCGGCGTCGAGGCCGGCGCTCCGGTCTGGACGCCGTGACGGAGGTCCGCTTCCACTCGAGCGACCCGAGGCGCCGGCCGCGCGCCTGGAAGATCGACGGGAACGCCGGGCGGGTCGTCGGGGCGCTTCTCGTCCTCGGCGGAACGCTCGTCTCGATCGGCCTCTTCGGAGCCCCGGACCTCGTCGCCTACGTCGTCCGCTCGGCGGAGCGGCTGACGATCCGGGCCACCGCCCGCCGGGGCCTCCTCGCGTTCGACTCGGTCCGGCTCCGCTACGAGAGGCTCGAGAAGCGTGTCCGGACCGACGAGCTCTTCCTTTCGAGGATGGCCGTCGTCCTCGACCTCCCGCGTCCCGAAGGGCTGGCGGCGGCGGAAGCGCCGGCGCCCGCCGCCACGCCGGAAGCGCTCGAGGCGGAGGTCCACCGGCTGGGGAGGCGCCTCCGCGCGATGGAGGGGTTCCGCCGCACCCTCGCCTCCGCGAAGACCGAGGAGCCGGGACGGATCCCCTCCCGCTCTCCCGTCGAGCCGTCGTCCGCGGTCCCGGTGCACGCCTTCGGCCCGCGCGTCTCGCCGCTCACCCGCCGACCCGAGTTCCATTTCGGCCTCGGCCTCGCCGCCCCGGAGGGGGCGCCGGTCCTCGCTCCGGCCGGTGGACGCGTCGTCTTCGCCGGTCGTGTGCCGGGGAGCGCCGGAGCGGAGTGGAGGAGCTTCCGCAACGTCGTCGTGATCGCCCATGGCGAGCGGACCCGGACGGTCCTCGGATACCTCGGCGAGATCCGGGTCCGTCGCGGCCAGGTCGTCCGGCGCGGGCAGGACCTGGGGGAGATCGGCGTGAACCGCTTCTCCCCGACACCCCAGCTCCATTACGGCGTCTGGAAGCGCGTCGGCGCGCGCTGGACGCCGGTCGACCCGCGGCTCCACGTCCTCGACGCCGAGTGGATCGGCGCCGCCGACCTCGCGGCGCCGGTCGTTCCTCCGCGCGACCTCGACCTGCCGCCCGCCTTCCGCTGACGCGCGCCGGGGCCCCGGTCGCTCAGAGCTTCGCGAGGAGGGAGAGGACCCGCTCCGCCTCCTCCGGCTCGCTCCCGAAGTGGGGCGAGAGGCGGAGGAAGCCGGCCCGGGCCGAGCAGGCCACCCCGTTCGCCTCGAGGTGCTTCATCGCGTGCCGCGCGTCGACGCCCGCCGGCGGGCGCGCGGCGAGGATGCCGGAGCGGACGGCCTGCCCGTGGAGGATCGGCGCGAAGCCGACCTTCGGGAGCCCCTCGGCGAGGAGGTCGAGGACGCCGCCGATCCTCCGTCCGATCGTCTCCAGCCCGGCCTCGAGGATCAGGCCGATCGAGGCATGAAGCGCGAAGACCCCGGGCATCGGGAGCGCGCCGATCTCGAACTTCGTCGCGTCCTCCGTGTACTTGGGGTTCGCGCCGAGCTCGTACTGCGTCGGGTGGGTCCGCTTCAGGTTGAGCCAGCCCGACGGGGCCCGCAGGCGTGCCCGGAACGCGGGCGTCGTGAAGAAGAGGCCACACCCCTCGGGGCCCAACATCCACTTGTGGCCGTCGGCCGAGAGGTAGTCGGCGCCGAGGGCGGCAACGTCGACCGGGATCGCCCCGGCCGCCTGGATCGCGTCGAGGCCGAAGGCGATGCCGCGCGCGCGGCAGAACGCCGCGACCTCGGCGGCGGGCGCGACGAAGCCGGTGTGGTAGGCGACGAGCGAGAGCGAGACGAGGCGCGTCCTCTCGTCGCAGGCGGCGAAGACCTCCTCGGCCCTGTACGCGCCGTCGCGCGTCGGGATGCGCCGGACCTCGACGCCGTGGCGCGCGAGGTCGAGCCACGGCGCGAGGTTCGCGGGGAACTCCGACTCCGTCGTCACGACGACGTCGCCCGGCTTCCAGTCGAGCCCGCCCGCGACGAGCGCGAGGCCGGACGTCGTGTTCGGGACGATCGAGACCGACGAGGCGCCTCCGAGCTCCTCCGTCACGCCGAGGAGGCGGGCCCCCGCCGCGCGGAGCATCTTCACGCGCGCCTCGAGCTCGGGGAACGCGAGCGGGCCCCTCGTGGAGAGCAGGTCGGCGTACTCGCGGAGCGCGTCCGCGGCGCGCGCCGGGAGCGGCGAGACCGCCGCGTGGTTCATCTGGACCGTCGAAAGCCTCGACGGGAATTCGCGGTCGAGCGAGGCGCGGGAGAAGTCCATCGTCCCTCCGGGCCCCCCGGCCGGAACGGGTCGCGCCGGCGGGAGGAAAGGGTAGAATTCGGGTGCCATGGTACCAGACCGAGGAGGCCCTCCATGCCGCTGAACATCAAGGACCCGGTCACGGAGAAGCTCGCGGCGGAGGTGGCCCGGCTCACGGGCGAGACGAAGACCGGGGCGATCCGCCGCTCGCTCCTCGAGCGGAGGGAACGCCTCGCGCTCCGGGTCATCCGCCCCGACCGGGAGGCGGGCCTCGTCCGGTTCCTCGAGGAGGAGGTCTGGCCGCTCCTCCCGAAGGGCGGGAGCCGCCGCCTCACGAAGAAACAGCGCGAGGCCCTCCTCGGCTCCGGGCCGGAGGGCGTGTGATCCTCGACAGCTCCGCCCTCGTCGCCGTCCTCCTCCGGGAGCCGGGCTGGCAGGCGCTCCTCGGCCGCATCGCGGCGGACGAGACCGCCGCCGTCGGCGCCCCGACGCTCGCCGAGACCGGCCTCGTCCTGACGACTCGCCTCGGCCGCGACGCCCGGAGGCTCCTCTCCGCATTCGTCCGGGAGGCGGGGATCACGGTCGTCCCGTTCGTCGAGGAGCACGCCCGCGTCGCCGTCGAGGCGTACGCCCGCTACGGCAAGGGGCGCCACCCGGCGGCGCTGAGCTTCGGGGACTGCCTGACGTACGCCGTCGCCCGGCTCTCGGGGCAGCCGCTCCTCTGCGTCGGAGACGACTTCCCGAGGACCGACCTCCCGATCGCCTGAGGCCGGCTCAGAACGCGCGCTGCGCCGCGAGGAACGCCTCGAGGTTCCGGCGGACCTCGACCATCGAGTCGCCCCCCGTCTTCTCGAGGAGGGCGTCGGCGAGGACGAGCGCGAGCATCGCCTCCCCGATGACGCCGCAGGCGGGGACGGCCGTCACGTCGGAACGCTCGTACTGCGCGCGGTGCGGCGCCTTCGTGTCGAGGTCGACGGAGGGGAGCCCCTCGCGGAGCGTCGCGATCGGCTTCTGGAAGAGGACGACGAGGACGTCCTCGCCGTTCGTGATCCCTCCCTCGAGCCCGCCCGCGCGGTTCCGCTCGCGGAAGAAGCCGCGCTCCTCGTCCCACGAGATCGGGTCGTGCGCGAGCGAGCCGGGGGCGAACGCGTTCGAGACGCCGGAGCCGATCGAGACCGCCTTCACCGACGGGATCGAGAGCATCGCCTGGCCGATCCGCCCGTCGAGCTTCCGGTCCCAGGAGACGTGCGAGCCGAGGCCGGGCGGGACGCCGCGGGCCGCGACGAGGATCGTCCCGCCGAGCGTGTCGCCCTTCTTCGCGGCCGCGTCGACGGCCTGCGTCATCTTCTCCTCGAGCGAGGGGTCGACGGCGCGGAACGGCGAGGCGTCGTCGACCTTCGCGAGCGTCGCGAACGAGAATCCCTCGCGCGGCTCCTCGACGGACACCGGGCCGACGGAGAGGACGCCGCTCCGCACCTCGATCCCGCATGCCGCGAGGAGCTGCCGGCAGACGGCGCCCGCGGCGACGCGCACCGCCGTCTCCCGCGCGCTCGCCCTCTCGAGCACGTCGCGCAGGTCGCGCCGGCCGTACTTGAGCCCTCCCGCCAGGTCGGCGTGGCCGGGCCGCGGCGAGGAAAGGCGCCGCTTCGCGGCGGCCTCGGCGTCGACCTCGAGAGGCCCCATCACCTTCTCCCAGACGCCGTGGTCGAGGTTCTCGACCGTCATCGCGAGCGGCGAGCCGAGCGTCTCGCCGCCGCGCAGGCCGCCCGTGAAGCGGACCCGGTCGCGTTCGATCTTCATCCGCCCCCCGCGGCCGTAGCCGTGCTGGCGTCGCGCGAGGTCGGCGTCGATCGCCGCGACGTCGAGCCGGAGCCCGGCGGGGAGCCCCTCGAGGAGCGCGGTCAGGAGCGGCCCGTGGGACTCGCCGGCGGTCAGGAGGCGGAGGCGCGGCATGGAAGGGGAGTCTAGCGGAGCGGTAATCTCGCCTCGCCGTGTCGGACACCTCCCGGAAGCGCGCCGCGACGTACGAGGACATCCTCGCCCTTCCCCCTCACGTGACGGGGCAGATCGTCGACGGCGAGCTCTTCGCGACGCCGCGCCCCGCGAACCCTCACGCGACGGCCTCCTTGACGCTCGGCATGGACATCGGCGGCGCCTACCAGCGCGGGCGCGGCGGCCCCGGCGGCTGGTGGATCGTCGACGAGCCGGAGATCCACCTCGGCCGGAACGTCCTCGTTCCCGACCTCGCCGGCTGGCGGCGGAGCCGGCTCCCGGCGATCCCGCCGACCGCCTTCTTCACCCTCGCTCCCGACTGGGTCTGCGAGGTCCTCTCGCCGTCGACGGCGAGCTTCGACCGGGTGAAGAAGATGCGCGTCTTCGCGGCCGAGGGGGTCGGGCACGCCTGGCTCGTCGATCCGGGCGCGCGGACGCTTGAGGTCTATCGGCTCGCAGAGGGGCGGTGGGTCCTCCTCTCGGCACACGAGGGGACGGAGTGCGTCCGGGCCGAGCCGTTCGAGGAGCTCGAGGTCGTCCTCTCCGACCTCTGGGTGGAGATGGAGCCCCCGACTCCGCAGGGCGCGACGCCGGCCCGGTGACGGAGATCCGGGCCGGCGTCGTCCGCGGTCACTTCGCGGCGTTCAGGTAGCGGAGGAGGTCGCCGTCGGTGGAGAGGACGAGCGTCGTCTCCGGGTCGACGCTCTCGCGGAGCGTGTTCATCGACTTCAGGAACCGGTAGAAGTCGGGGTCGCGGTTGTAGGCCGCGGCGTAGATGTCGGCCGCCTGCGCGTCGGCCTTTCCGCGGATCTCCTGCGCCTTCCGGTACGCCTCCGACTCGATGACCCGCAGCTGTCGCTCCTTCTCGCCCGCGATGCGGGCGGCCTCGCCCGCCCCCTCGGAGCGGTAGCGCTCGGCGATCCGCTTCCGCTCGGAGATCATCCGGGCGTAGACCTCCTGCCTCACCGCCTCGACGTAGTTGATCTGCTTGATCCGGAAGTCGAGGATCTCGATCCCGAGGTCGTGGGTCCGCTTCCGAGCGTTCGCGAGGACCTCTTCGGTCAGCTTCTCGCGGCCGTGCTCCACGTTCTCGGCGGGCTCCGGCTGCGAGAGGTCGGCCATGTCGTCGCCGACGACGAAGGGGCGGTTCGTCGACCTCACGATGTCGATCAGCTCGTGCTTGGCGATCGTGTTCCGGGTCTCGCCGTCGAGGATGTCGTCGAGGCGCGACTGGGCGCCCCGCTCGTCGCGGAGGCGCTGGAAGAAGAGGAGCGGGTCGGTGATGCGCCAGCGGGCGTAGCAGTCGACCCAGATGAACCGCTTGTCCTTCGTCGGGATCTGGTTCGGGTCGCCGTCCCACTCCATGAACCGCTTCTCGAAGGCGTGGACGACCTGGACGAACGGCGCCTTCACCTTCAGGCCGGGCGTCGTGATCGGCTTGCCGACCGGCTTGCCGAACTGGGTGACGATGACCTGCTGCGTCTCGGCCACCGTGTAGAGCGAGCTCGAGAGGAGGACGACGGCGAGGACGGCGCCCAGGACGACGGCGGTGATCCGGGCTTCCTTCACGGCTTCACCTCCGGGGCGCCGGCGAGCGGTAGCAGGGGAAGGACCCCCTTCAGCTTCTCGTCCAGGACGACCTTCCTCTTCACCTTCGGGTAGATCTCGCCCATCGTCTCGAGGTACATCCGGCGCCGGGTCACCTCGGGGGCGCGCTGGTAGGCGGCGTGGACCTTCACGAAGAGCTCGGCGTCGCCGCGGGCGCGGTTGACGCGGTCGGTGGCGAAGCCCTCGGCCTGCTCGATCGTCTGCTGGGCCTGGCCGCTCGCGCGCGGGATGATCTGGTTGTAGTCGGCGCGGGCCTGGTTGATCAGCTTCTCGCGCTCCTGCTGTGCCTGATTGACCTCGTTGAACGACGGCTTGACCGGGTCGGGCGGGTTCACGTCCTGCAGGACGATCTGTTCGACCTTGATACCGGTCTCGTACTGGTCGCAGAGGTCCTGCAGCCGCTGCTCGACCTCGGCGGCGATCTCCTGCCGGCCGACGGTCAGGACCTCGTTCACGCTCCGGTCGCCGATGATCTCGCGCATGACCGTCTCGTTCATGTCGCGGAACGTCTTCTGTACGCTCCGGACCTTGAAGAGGAACTTGTACGGGTCGCGGACCCGGTACTGGGCCGTCCACTCCACGACCGCCACGTTCAGGTCGCCCGTCAGCATCAGCGACTCGGAGGTGAGGTCCTCCTGCGAGTAGGTCGAGCGGGACACGCCCGAGGCCTCGGTCCGGAACCCGAACTCCTCCTTCAGCTGCCGCTCGACCGGCACCTTCACGACCCTCTCGATCGGGCTCGGGAGCTTCAGGTGGAGGCCCGGCGAGACGGTGCGGGCGTACTTGCCGAACCTCAGCACGAGCCCCGCCTCTTCCGGCTCGATCGTGAACCAGGCCGAGAAGAGGACGACGAAGGCGAGGACGCCGAGTGCCGCCCGGGTCACGAGGCGGACCGGGATGCTCGGAGTCCGTAGCCGGGTCCCGTCGGGGAATTGGATCTCCATCGGGTCTCCTTTCGCGAGGCGCCGACCGGCCGGAGCCGTGGGCGCCGAAACGATGCAACGCCGTGGCTCGCGGAGAGATTCCCGCGGGCGTGGAGAATCCGGGATTTTCGGCGGGCGGGCTCAGGCGGCCGAGGGGCGGTCCATCCGGGCGAGGACGTGCCCCGCCATCGCGAGCGCCAGCTCGTGCTCGCCCATGAAGACCTTTCCGGCCTGCTCCTCCCGGAGGAGCTCGGCCTCCTCCTCGGTGTGGGTCCGGAGGACGATCTCGATCGACGGGTTCAGCGTCCGGGCGACCTCGACCATCTTCCTCACCTTCACCGGGTCGGGCGTGGCGATGACGAGCATCGCCGCGGTCGCCACATGGGCCTGGACGAGGACGGCCGGGTCGGAGGCGTCCCCCGAGACGGCCGGGATCTCCTTCTCGCGGAGCGCGGCGACGGCCTCGCGGCTCATCTCGGCGACGACGAACGGGATCCGCCGCTCCGTCAGCGCCTCGGCGATCCGCCGCCCCACGCGCCCGTAGCCGACGAGGACGACCTGGCCGGTCAGGAGCGCCTCGTCGGTCGTCGTCGGGAGCGCGGCCGTTTCGTGCTCGAGGACGGCCAGCCGGCGCGCCAGCGCCGAGTGCCGCTTCAGCCACTCGGCGATCGGCCCGACGGTGGAGAAGACGACGGGGTTCAGGCCGATGGAGATGATCGAACCAACGAGGATGAGGCTGTGCCCGGCCGCCGGGAGGAGGCCGAGGTCGCGCCCGAGGACGGCGATGATGAACGCGAACTCGCCGATCTGCGCGAGCGCCGCCCCGACCGTCAGCGCCGTGTGGAGCGGGTATCGCATCGTGAGGACGAGCCCGACCGCCCCGAGCGTCTTGCCGAGCATGATGATCGCGACGACGACGAGCACCTTGACCGGCTGCTCGACGAGGACGCGCGGGTCGAAGAGCATCCCGACGGAGACGAAGAAGAGGACGGAGAACGCGTCGCGGAGCGGCAACGACTCGTCGGCCGCGCGGTGCGCGAACTCCGACTCCCGCATCATCATCCCGGCGAAGAACGCGCCGAGCGCGAACGAGACGTCGAACAGCTTCGCCGAGCCGTAGGCGACGCCGATCGCGGTCGCCAGGACGCAGAGCGTGAAGAGCTCGCGCGAGCCGGTCCGCGCCACCCAGAAGAGGATCCGCGGGAAGAGGCGCTTGCCGACGACGAGCATCAGGACGACGAAGAGAGCGACCTTCCCGAGCGTGATCGCGACGGCGGTCAGGAGGCTCCCGCCGGCCGGCGCGCCGGTCGGCGTGTTCCCGCCGAGAAGCGTCGCGAGCGGCGGGAGGAGGACGAGGGCGAGGACGCAGGCGAGGTCCTCGACGACGAGCCAGCCGATCGCGATCCGCCCGTCCTGCGACTCCAGTATCCCGCGGCTCTCGAGGGCCCGGAGGAGGACGACCGTACTCGCCGTCGCGAGCGAGAAGCCGAAGACGAGCGAGGCGCCGGTGTTCCAGCCCCAGATCTTCGCCGCTCCCATGCCGAGGAGCGTCGCGAGCGCGATCTGGACGATCGCCCCGGGCACGGCGATCTTCTTGACGGCGAGGAGCTCCCCCATCGACAGGTGGAGCCCGACTCCGAACATCAGGAGCATCACGCCGATCTCGGCGAGCTGTCCCGCGAGGCCGACGTCGGCGACGAAGCCGGGCGTCGCGGGACCTATGATCATCCCGGCCAGGAGGTACCCGACGATCGCGGGAATGCGCAGGCGTGCGGCGATCAGGCCGAAGACGAGCGCGAGCCCGAAGCCGGCGGCGATGGTCGTGATGAGGCTGATCTCGTGGTGCATCCGTTCTGATTTCCTGCCGGATGGTAACGGACGAAGGGGAGACGGGGCTTCCCGGGTATCCTCGCCCCCCGTCGGGTCGTTCTGAGGGTCCGGCAGGCGGCGGAGGTCACGAGACCGGAGGGGCTTGCCATGGAGCTGACGGAAGCGCGAGAGATCCTCGAGAGGATCGAGCGGAGCACCCACAAGGTCCTCGCCCGGCAACTCGTCCAGGCCGCGGTCCGCTACTCGGGGTGCCGCGCCGAGTGGGACCTCGCGGACGCCGCCGCCCGTACCGCCCTCGACCCGGCCCGCACCACGGCGCACGACGCGTTCATCGACGCCTGCAATATCCTGAGCCGCGCGATGGCCGCGATCGGCGAGGACAACTCCTGGCGGCGGGCGATCGGACTCGAGCGAGGGGAGATCGGCGACTTCGCCTGCCTCCTGACCTGCGTGGTGGGGTTGAGGGCGAGGTAGGGTAGGGCGCACCGGATGCCGGACGTTGTGAAAGGGGGTGGCCGATGGTGCTGATCGCGGGGCTCGAGGACGACTTGGAGAACGCGGAGATCCAGGCCTGGGGCCGCCGAGATACCGGGTGGGAGTGGCGACTCCTTAACGGCGGCCCAGACGTCATCGACGTGATCGCGGCGCTCCGGCCGGACGTCCTGACGACGGGGAACCGTCACTCCCTCGTTGGCGGAGTCGATCTGCTCCGCCTCGTGAGGGATCGCGGCGCGACGAGGGTAGCCCCTGTCGTTCTTGTTACGGCGGCTGACAAGGAGGACCTCTGGTCAGCCATCCGGGTCATCGGGCTCGACCCGGACGCCCACATCGTCGGGTACGTTCAGAGGCCGTTCCTGATGAGCAGGCTGCAGTAGGAACGCCGCCGGATACTGAGGGGGCGGCGGCCGCACCAGGGCGCCAGGGACCTGACGCGGACATACGTTGCGCTGCAAGAACGTAAGAGGTCCAACCGGAGCGCCCAGCGACGCGGCTACTGCTGCTCGTTCGTCGGATCGCTGCGCTGGACATCTTGCATCGATCGCCTCGCCCCTGATTCGCGCACCTCTGCTCGCTTCTTGCGCGACGATCTTCACGTCTCGCGCACACGCTCGTCGATGTTGAGCTTGAGGTCGTCCCCGTTCGCGGCGCGATACTTGCAGATTAGGTTGGCGAGAAGGGGCAGTCGCGGGGGCGCCCAGGTGTGTTGCATTCGGCGAGGTGGTGATGAGGGTCGTGGGAGCTCTGATCGATCATCGGGTGATACTTGGGGCAACGATTCCCGATCCGGGACACATGGCGTCTTCCTCCACCGCCGAGGAGGCCGTAGCAGTGAGAAGCGGTGCGAACCGCTTTCAGAGAATCCCCGGCGGCCTTGAGTCGATTCTCGCAACACGAAATCTCGCGGCTGCGCTGGCCTCGCCGAGTCTCGTCGCTGTGTGCACCGTCGAAGACCGCCTTCTCGTCGCAGTGCCCCTCGCCGAAGCGGATACCTTGGTCGTGCAGAGTCTCACCAAACGCGAAGAGGTTGGTAGCCGCAAGTCTTGGGGCACGCTGCGCTCCGACATGGGCACGTACTTCTCCTGTGACACCAGGAAGCTCAAGTTGAATCTGAGGATGCAGGCCGGCGAGCTGGATGCCGACGTTGGCCTACTCTGCGGGAGCGTCACAGTGATTCACGAGCAGAACGCCTCGACTCGTCTCGGTCGACGGAGACGCCCACGAGTGCGGCGCCGTGGCCGGCG
>JAKPXO010000460.1 GCA_029567505.1 Acidobacteriota bacterium | reverse complement strand
CGACGCGCACTCCGTCGACTGGGCCGCAGAGCCGGCTCTCGGCTCACGCGCCTCCGTCTCGGCCCGGCTCGTGTCGCACCGGAACCTCGAGCCGGCGCTTCCGACACCGCTCTTCCGCGGCGAGGGGCGGGCGCTCGCGGTCGACGCGAGGTACCGGAGCGAGGTCGGGGAAGGACGCTTCGTCCGCCTCCACGTCGGCTATCGCTCGGATCTCGTCGACGGGACGGTCGCGCACGAGGCGCGCGGCGGCCAGGAGGCGCGGGTCGGCGGCGCCGCCGGGATCCGGCTCCTCGACGCCCTTCTCGTGGAGGCCGGGGGGACAGGCGACTACTCCGAAGCCTCTCGCGGGCTGACGCCCGAGATCACCGTCTCGCTGGAGGCCCTCGCCGGCGTCACCGTTTACGGCTTCGCCTCACGGCGTTTCGAGGACCGCGACCCCAACGTCCCGCTCTACGGGCTCGTCGGCATCGACGCCGCCGACCTCGTGAGGGCGACCCGCTCCCACTATCGGGCCGGCACGCGGCTCGAGTCGGGCGACGGGACGACCCGCCTCGACCTCGAGGCGAGCCGCCGGGAGATCTCCGAGGCGTTCCAGCTCCTCCTCGATTCCGACCTCATCGACCGGGTCGACGCCCTCTATCTCTTCCCCGGCGACGTGACGGACGAGCTGTCCGGCTCGTTCTCGTTCGTCCTCGGCCCCGGCCTGGCGGCCCGTCTCGCGGTCACGGCGGGACGTGCCCGAGGCGGCGGAGAGCTGCCGGGTACGCTCCTGAACGAGGCCCGGTACCAGGTCTCCAGCGCGCGTGTCGACGTCCTGCCGAGCGGGACGGCGGTCTCGGTCCGCTACAGGCTTCTCGAGCAGGAGCTCGGACGCGCCGCCGCCTTCCGGAACGGCCGGGAGTCGGTCGACGTGACACTCGCCCAGGAGATCCCGATCCCGGTCCTCCGCGCCCTCGGTTCGCGGTGGCAGGCGCTCTTCTCCGTGGCGCTCGAGAATCGGAGCGAAGGCGACTCGCCCGTTCGCCCGAACCGGCAGATGTCCGGCGGTCTCTCGCTCACGTTCTGAGCCGCCCGGGTTTTTTGGATTTCGATTCAACTTTTGCGGTCGCGGGCGCCGCAATTCGTCACGGTTGTCGCCTAAACACCTCTCCGGAGCCAGTTTCCACCGCTCCAACGATCCGAATCCCTGGCACTCCCTTTGCCTGCGCTTTTGTGGGATGAGGAACCTGCGAAGGCGGAGCACTCGAATTCTCCGATGGGGATTCCTCGGAGTGTTCCTCGCTCTCCTCGTGCCCATCGGCATCACCGCTGCCCGGAAGATCGCCACGACGGGACAGACGGGGCTCCTCCTCACCCCCGAGGAGAGCGGCTTTCGGGTTCGGGTCCCCGGGACGGCCGCCTCGACCGGGCTCGTTCCCGGCGACCTCCTGCTCCTCGTCGACGGGAACGAGGCGCGCTCCCTCCCTGACCCTGTCGGCGCGATCGAAGGAGACGTCGAGCTCACCGTCCTGCGGGACGGGCAGCTCCTCCGCCTCGCGGGCCGGGTCGACGCGTCGCCGTGGGACACCCGCTACTTCCTGCTCCTCTTCGTCGGGGCCGCGTTCGTCGTGGCCGCGGGAGCCGTCCTTCGGACCGCGCCGAGCGAGGCCGACCCGACGAGCGCGTTCCTCTTCTCCGGCTTCGCGTTCTCGGCGGCGGCGATCCTCGTCCTCACGCCCGCGCCCCCGGTCGACGCCCTCTTCGCGTTCGCGACGCTCGTGGAGGACGTCGCGAGGGCCTTCCTCCCGGCGTTCCTCCTCGCCTTCGTCTTCCGGTTCCCGCGCAAGGCCGCTCACGCTCCCGACGCGCTCTTCTTCGCCCCCGCGGTCATCCTCGCCGCGCTCTCGATCGCGACCTACCTCGACCCGCCCGCCGCCGACGTCGACTCCACGGCGTTCGTCCTCCGTCTCGACCGCGCGCAGCAGGCGGCGATGCTGCTCGGCGTCGTCGTCGCCGTCGTCCGCCTCGTCGCGCTCGCCTCCCGCCGCCTCGACCTCCTCGCGGAGAAGCAGGTCCGCTTCCTCCTCGCCGGGACGGCCGGGGGCCTCCTGCCCGTGGTCCTCCTCGATTTCCTCCCCCGGCTCCTCGGCGCGCCGATCCCGATCGTCTCGAGCTTCTCCATCGTGCCGCTCGTCCTCGTTCCCGTCGCGTTCGTCGCGGCCCTGACGCGCTACCGCCTCTGGGACGTCGAGATCCTCACGCGCGAGACGGTGGCCCTGCTCGGGGCGGCGTTCCTCGGCGCGGGCCTCTTCTCGCTCGCGCAGGTGGTCGACCTCGGCCGGGTCCTCCCGGGGATCCCCTACGGGCGCGGGATCGTCGAGACGGGAGCCGGGCTCCTGATCGCGCTCACGTTCTTTCCCGTGCGCCGCGGACTTTCGACCGCGCTCGCCCGCGTCCAGTACGGCGAGCGGTTCGGCGAGCGTGAGGGCCTCCTCGCCCTCGTGCGCGACCTCGCCCGGCCGAGGCGTCTCGCCGAGATCGGGCCCCTCCTCGCCCAGCGCGTGAAGAACGGCCTCGGCGTGCCGCACGCCACGCTCCTCCTCGCCCTTCCCGACGGCCGCTTCGACGCCTCCGCGCTCGACGGCGGCGATCCGCTTCCCGCGGAGGAGCTCCCTCCCGAGGCGGCGTCGCGGACGCTGCGCCTTTCGCGCCTCGCGTTCACGGAGCGCCCGACGACCGCGGTGGCACGCCTCCGGCACGCCGGTTTCCGAACGATCGCGCCGCTCGCCCTCTCCGGCCGGCTCCTCGGCCTCTTCGCCGTCGCGGACCGCGAAGGACGCGACCCGCTGTCGGCCGAGGACGTCGAGCTGCTCGAAACCGTCCTGGCCTCTGCGGCTCTCGCCGTCGACCACGCCCGACTCTACGGCGAGCTCGAGGAGCAGGCGGAGCGCTACCGGAGGCTGAAGGAGTTCCACGAGGACGTCGTCACCGGCTCGCCCGCGGCGATCGCCGCCACCGACGATTCGGGCCGGATCACCTCGGCGAACCCGGCTTTCGAGGCGCTCTTCGGCCCCCCCTCCGGAGAGCTCGTCGGGCGACGGGCCGAG
>JAKPXO010000457.1 GCA_029567505.1 Acidobacteriota bacterium | reverse complement strand
ATCGTCGAGCTCCGCCACGTCACGTGGCTCGAGACGTTCTCGAGGACGAGGGGGCGCCCGAGCCGGTCCTGCACGCGCCGGACGCGCTCGACCACGTGCGCGAGCGCCTCCTCGGTGTACGGCAGAGGGAGGAGGTCGTGCGAGGTCCCGCCGCCGGCGCCGGTCCAGCAGAGGTGGTCCGAGATCCAGGCCGGCTCGACTTCGGCCGCGAGCCGGTCGAGCGCGTCGAGGTACCCCTCGTCGATCGGGTCCGTGTTCCCGATCCCGAGCGAGACGCCGTGGAGCGTCATCGGGTACCGCTCGCGGACGGCGAGGAGAATCTTCCTCGCGCGTCCGCCGACGGCCATGTAGTTCTCCGAGATCGCCTCGAACCAGTCGCACGCGACCTCGTCCGCGAGGATCTCCGCGTAGTGCTCGCGGCGCAGGCCGATGCCGTGGCCGAGGAACCGCGCCGGGGTCAGGACTTCTTCGCCGCCTCGGCGTTCTTCGCCTTCAGCTCCTCGCACTCCTTCTCGGAGGCGACCATGACCCAGCCCTTCCCCTTGCACGCGTTCCGAGTGTGGCACGTGTGGGCGCCGGGCACGCCGCACTCGCTCTTCCCCTTGCAGGCGTTCCCGCCCATGCACTTGATCGTCTTCTTCTCGGCCTTCGGCATCTCGCCGGCCGGCTTCTTCTCGTCGGCCGAGACGTACGTCGCCGAGAACATCCCCGCGGCCATCATCGCCGCCGCCGCCCCGAACACCTGCCTGCGATTCATCCGAGCCTCCTGCCGTCCGCGGTCTCCGCGACGGTCTCTTTCTGAGACAAAGTTGCAGATACTAGGGCGACAGTAGACGTCCCGCAAGCGGGAATCGGCCTCCGGGAATCGCCGTCCGGAGGGGAGCGTCGTTCGGCCGCACGGAAAAGAAAAAGGCCGCCCGAAGGCGGCCTTCCATTCTCCGAGGTGAGGCGGGTTCAGGGGTTGACGACGACCTCGCTCAGCACGACGGCCCCGTCGCCGCTTCGCTTCCCCGGCTCGGCGCCGTCGTTGACCACGCCGTAGGTGATGAACGGGTTGGAGCCCTCCGCCACCGAGACGCGCGCGAACGCGTTCGCCACGCCGGGCGCGACGTCCTTCAGCACGCCGTTGAGCTGCGCGAACTCCCTCGCCCCGAGGGTAACGGCCGTCTCGCCGGCCTTGGCACCGGTCGCGCCGTCGAAGACCTCGACCTTGTACGTCGCGGCGGAATCGCCCGAGGCGCCCGTGTTCAGGACGGCCAGGTTCGAACGGAGCTCCGTCGTCTGCTGAAGCGCCGCGAGCCACGCCCCCTGGAGCGCGAGCCCCGTCGAGCCGATGGCCGGCACGAAGACTCCGTAGTACCCCTTCTGCGTCGCGAGCGGCTCCGTCTTCATCGCCGTCGCCTCGTCGAACGCGGGGTTCCGCGTCCGGGCACCCGCGACGAGGCCCGCGAGGGTCCCGTCCGTCACCGAAGCGTAGACGGCGCCCTGGTAGGTCGGCCCCTTCGGGCCGATCCCCGCCGCGCCGGCGTCGCGCAGCGCCTTCACGAAGTCGTCCACGAAGAGCTGCGCCTGCGCCCCCACCGTCACGTTCAGCGTCGCCGCGGCGCCGCCGAGGAGAGACGGGTAGTAGGCGAGCGCCACGGTCTTGGCCGAGGCCGAGGTGTTCGTCAGGACGACCTCGGTCGTGTAGGCCGAAGTCTCGACGGCCGCGGGCAGCACGAGCGCGGTCTGCACGGCCGCGGCCACGTCGGTGACCGGCGTGACGAACGAGCCGTCGCTGTTCACGTTGTCGTTCACGACGCCGTACGCGTAGTACGGCGCGCGCCCCGCGGTCCTCTCCACCTTCACGAAGCCCTGCGTCGCTCCGGGCGCCAGCTGCGTCAGCGAGAGCTGCGCCCATCCGCCGGGCGAGAGCGTCTGATCGCTCGTGCTCGTCGCGCCCGAGCCGTCGCCCGGGTAGTACGTCATCCGGAGCGTGATCGGGCCGTCCTCGGTCACCCCCGCGTGCTGCACGGCAACGTTCGAGCGGTCGTCGCCCGTCGCCCGCAGGCCCGCGATCCACGAGGGGCCTTCGAGCAGCCGGGCCATCGGCACCCCGGCGTAGGCGAGGCCCGCGCGGCCCACGGCCGGGGAGACCCCCGCCGGGACCGGTGTCGTCGTCCGCACGGTGACGGCGGCGTCCTGCGGACGGATGTCGCGGAACGTCACGCGCAGCGTCCCGAGGCGGTCGCCGGTCTCGGGGATCTCGAGCCCGCGCGACCGGAGGTAGGCGATCGCGTCGGCGTGCGTCACCTGCCGCCCGGCCGCGAGGGTGTCGGTCGCTGTTCCCGCGCCTCCGCCCATGGTGGGCGTGTACTCGAGAACGAGCGAGGTCTCGCTCGCGCTCCGGTTCGTGAAGGTGATCTCCGAGGTGAACTGCGAGGCGCCTTCCCCCGCGGCCGAGAGCACGACGGGCACGAAGACCTGCGCCTCCTGCGGCAGCCCGCTGCAGGCGCCGTAGAGGTAGCAGAGGGCCGCACGGTCGTCGCTGCCGAGCCACGGGTACGGCTCGCTCGTGTAGATCGACGCCATCAGCGCGTTCGCGTCGTCGGTGGGGTCGAGGTCGTTCGGGTTCCGCGTCTTGTCGGCATTCGTCAGGCCGAGGGTGTTGCCGAGCACGTGCGCCGTCACCGTCTGGAACAGCCCGTGCGTGTAGCTTCCTCTCTCGCAGCTCTCCGTGCTGAAGCGGCGGAGCCAGCCGATCCCCGCGCGGATCGTCGTGTAGACGCCGCTCTTGTACCCGTGCGTCGAGCCGTCGATCACCACCCCGCCGATCCCGATCAGCCCGCCGGTGGGCCAGGGGCACGTCACGGCCGTCCCGCCGAACTCGCTGAGGTTGTCGAGGTAGAGAGTCACCGTCCCGGCGGCCGGCACTTCGGCGGGGTTGCACGTCCCGCCGAGCGGCGGGCCGCTCGTGTAGTTCACGTCGCTCGCGGAATCGCTCGTCCAGAGATCCACGGCGTGCGCCACGTCGATCGAGGTCCCGCCGTCGACGCCCCACTGGCCCGCCGTCGACGCGTCCTCGTCGCACGTGCGCACCGTCGCCGCCGGGCTCTGCCAGCGGTAGCGGGTGAACGCCGACCCGCACGTCCCCGGGATGCCCGAGGGGCACCAGTGGTCGTCCCAGAGCACGCTCACTCGCCGCTCGCGCGCGAGCTCGAGCCGGGCGGGG
>JAKPXO010000453.1 GCA_029567505.1 Acidobacteriota bacterium | reverse complement strand
CCTGAGACGGCTTCTGCAATCGGTCCTTGCCTGACGGGCCGGCGCGCCCCGTAGCGCGCCCCTGATCGAGACGGGCGACCCGCCCGGCGATGTCTGTTTCGCCGCGGCGCCCCGGCTCTCTTTCCCCGTCCGCACACCGAGATGGAGAAGCCCGCCATGCCCCTGACCCGATTCGGGTGGGACCGCGAATTCGAAGCCCTGTTCGAGAACCACGCGCGCGAGGGGTTCGTCCCCGCCCGCGTCCTGACCGCGACCCGCGAGAGCTACCGTCTGGCGACCGCAGGCGGCGAGCTCCCCGCCGAGCTCTCCGGCCGGCTCCGCTTCGCCGCGGAATCCTCCGCCGCCCTCCCGGCCGTCGGCGACTGGGTGGCCGCTCGGGTCTACCCGGGCGACGGCCTGGCCGTCGTCGACTCCGTGCTGCCGCGCCGGACGGCGCTCGTCCGGCGCTCGTCCGGCCGGCGCGACGAAGCGCAGGTGCTCGCCGCGAACGTCGACCTCCTCCTCGTCGCCGCGCCGCTCGGCGGAGAGCTGCGCGAGCGGAGGATCGAGAGGTTCCTCGCCCTCGCGCGCGAGGCCGACGTCGCGCCCGCCGTCCTCCTGACGAAGTCCGACCTCGCCGACGACCCCGCCGTCGACCTCGCCGCGGCCCGGGCCGTCGCCGGCGACGCGCCGGTCGTCGTCGTGAGCGCGCGGACCGGCGCCGGCCTCGAAGCGCTCGAGCCCCTCCTTCCGCCGCGCCGGACCGCCGCGCTCCTCGGCCCTTCCGGCGCCGGAAAGTCGACGCTCGTCAACGCTCTCCTCGGCGAGCGCCGCCAGTCGACCCGCGAGGTCCGCGAATGCGACCTGCGGGGCCGTCACGCGACGACGAGCCGGGAGCTCTTCACCCTCCCCGGCGGTGCGCTCCTCGTCGACACGCCGGGGCTTCGCGAGCTCTCTCTCTGGGACGGCGCGGAGGCGATCGCCGAGACGTACGACGAGATCGCGGCGCGCGCCCCCGGCTGTCGCTTCCGCGACTGCCGCCACGAGGGAGAGCCCGGCTGCGCCGTCCGGGCGGCTGCGGACGAGGGCGTCATCGACCCGGATCGACTCGCCGCGTTCGAGAAGCTCCGCCGCGAGGACGAGGCTCTCGCCGAGCGGCGCGCTCTCGGTCCGGCCCGCGCCGAGCGCGAGCGCTGGCGACGAATGATGGGCGGGTCGAAGGGACCGGTGAAGCTGCGGTGAGGAGGGCCGTCAGCGGATCGCCGAGGCTGCGGGCTCCGGGTCGATCGCGGCGCGGGCGAGGCCCCCTCCCGCCTCGTTCGACACGAGGACCCACCGGTCCCGGTGGGCCGTCGCGAGAATCGTGTAGGGCCGCCTCTGGTTCCCGGGCGCCGCCCACTCGCCGAGGACCTCCCGGTGGAGGACGGCGAGGACCCGCCGCCGACCGTTCCAGAGCCGAGAGAACTCCTCGTCGGTCTGGAAGATGCCGTCGCGGTCGCGTCTCCTCCCGAACTCGAGCTCGCTCCCGGCGCCGATACGACTCAGCGGGGTCAGCCGGCCGGAGTAGAACGGGAGGGACTCGACGTAGTCGCCGCGCTGGACGAGGAGATCCCCGGGCCGGAGCGTCTCCCGGAGCGCCGCGACGACCGGCCAGCTCCCGTCCCATCGGGCCCAGGCCGGAAGGACGAGGTGAGCCCCGCCGAGGAAGAGGATCCAGGCCGCGCCGGCGAGCAGGAGCCCCCGCTCCGGGACGAGCGAAGGGCCGATCCCGACGAGGAGGAAGCCGGCGAGGAGCGCCGCGGCGAACCCCATGGCCGGTTCGGCGAGACCCGGGACGGCGAGGTCCTCGGTGGCCCCGGCCCACGCCGTCGCCGCCGCGAGGAGCCCGAGAAGCCCGGTGATGCTCCAGCGCTCGCCCCGCCTGAGCGCGAGCCCCTCCTCGTCGCGCGCCACGGCGAGCGCGAGGAGGAGCGCGAGGCTGGGGAAGACGGGGTGGACGTAGGGGATGAGCTTCGACCTCGAGAGCGAGAAGAACGCAATGACGAGGAGGACCCAGAGGATGAGGAACGACTCGAGAGGGCGCGCCGACCAACCGGCGCGGCGGGGTCCCGGCCAGACCGACCGAAGCCGCGGCAGGAGCGGGGTGAAGGGGAGGAAGCCGCCCGCGACGACCGCGAGGAAGTACCACGGAGCGCCAGGGCGGTGGTGACTCGGGAGGAGGAACCGTTCGAAGTGCTCTCGGACGAAGTAGAAGCGGAGGAAGTCGGGCTCGCGGAGCGCGGCGGCCACGTGCCACGGAGCCGCGAGCAGGAGGAAGGCGAGGACGGGCATCGGCGAGAGCAGAGCCCGGAGCGGGCGCGTCCTGCCGGTGGCGGCGGTCCAGAGGAGCACCGCCCCTCCCGGGAGGAGGACGCCAACGAGGCCCTTGAGAAGGACGGCCGCTGCGGCCGACGCGGCGAACCCGAGGGCGAGCGCCCTCTCGCGTCCCCGGCTCGCCCCGCCCTCGCCGAGCGCGGCGCACGAAAGGACCGCCGCGGTCTGGGCGGCCGTCAGGATCGGGTCGATGAGGACGATCCGCGCGAGGCCGAAGCCGAGGAGGGAGCCGCCGAAGAAGAGGGCGGCCAGCGCCCCCGCCCGCTCCCCTGCCCTGCGGCGGGCGAAGAGGAAGAGCGCGAGCATGGTGCCGACCGTTGCGAGCTTCCCCGGGAGGCGTGCCGCCTCCTCGTTCACGCCGAAGAGGCGGTACGAGCCGGCGACGAGCCAGTAGGCGAGGGGCGGCTTCTCGATGTAGACGAGGCCGTTCTGGTGAGGGAGGACCCAGTCCCCCGAAGCGAGCATCTCCCGCGGGATCTCCGCGTAGCGTCCCTCGTCCGGGTCGACCAGCGGCACCTGGAACGGCTCGGCGAGGACGAGGAGAGCGACGAGGATCGCGAGAATCGTCTCCGGCAGGACTCGGATCCGAGCGTTCGGCATTCCGTCACGGTCGCCCAAGGGGCCGAACGGCTTCCGAATCCCGCCGAACGATCGCCGAACGCGGTCTTCAGCTCCCCGAGGCCCTCCAGCCCGGGAGCCGCAGCCGAAAGACGGTCCGCTCTCCTCCGGACTCGCCGGCCACGACGTCCCCGCCGTGGACCCGCGCCACGTGGCGGGCGAGGGAAAGGCCGAGGCCGTGTCCCGGTGCCGTTTCGCGCGCGGCGCTGCCGCGGTAGAAACGTTCGAAGACCTGTTCGCGCTCCTCCTCCGGAAGGGAGACGCCGGGTGTCTCGACCGATAGGGTCACTTCGCCCGCCGCCACTGCGAGGACTGCTCGCGGGACCCGATCGGCCGGCGCGTACTTCCGTGCGTTGTCGAGCAGGTTGTCGACGGCGAGCCGGAGGAGCTCCTCGTCGCCGCGCACGAGCGCCTCGTCGGGAGCCTCGACCTCGACCTCCCGTTCTCCCGACTCCGCCGAGGCTCGCACGACGTCCGCGAGGTTGGCCGTCTCGGACAGGTCGAGGCCGGAGGACTCGTCGCGCGCGAGGACGAGGAGGGCGTCGACGAGCCTCGTCAGCCTGTCCACCTCTCGGGTGACGGCCTGGAGCTCGCTCCGGCACTCCCCCGAGACGCCGGCCGCCGCTCGCTCGGCGCGAAGCCTTATCCGAGTCAGCGGGGTCCGGAGCTCGTGGGCCGCGTTTCGCACGAACGAGGCCTCCCTCTCGAGCGCGGCGCCGAGTCGTCCGAGGACGCTCGCGAAGCTCCTCTCGAGGGCGGCGGCCTCCGCCGGGAGCCCTTCGAGCGGAGGAGAGGCGTACTCGCGCGGGTCGTGCACCTCGCCGAGCCGCCGAGCCAGGTCTTCGATCGGCCGGGCGGCGGCGCGGCCCGCCCGGCGACCGACCGCCAGCGCGACGAGCGTCGACGGGATCGCCGCGACGAGAAGAGCCGCCCAGAAGAGACGCCGGAGGGGGACCCCCTCCTCCGGCCGGCGGGCCAGCTCCAGGACGACTCCGTCCGCGAGCCGGCGGCGGGTCTCGATCCAGCCCTTCGGAAGCCGGCCGTCCTCCCGCCGCCCGGGATCGGCGCCCCGCTCGGCGAGGAGCGCGCGTCCCGCGCGGAAGGCGCCCCGGTCGAGAGGCTCGAGCGCCTGCTCGAGCGCCTCGCGCGCCGCCTCCGCGGCGCCGTGCTCGGCCTCCGCCTGCTCGAGGACGAAAATCCGCTCGGCCGCGTCGGCCGTCCGCCTCAGCTCGACGGCGTCGTGGCGGTCCCAGAGCAGACGCAACGCGACGACCGACGCGACCGCGAAGACGAGCGAGGAGACGGCCGCCGTCAGCAGCGTCGCCGCCACCGTGCGGCGCGCGAGCGACCGGGCGATCACGTCTCCTCCGCGTCGAGGGCGTAGCCGATGCCCCGGACGTTCCGGAGGAGGCTCGCGCCGCCACCGCTCGCCAGCTTCCGTCGGAGGCGGCTGACGATCACCTCCAGGCTCGCCGCCGCCTCGGGCGTGTCGGCGCCCCAGACGTCCTCGAGGAGAGTCTCGCGCTCCACGACGACGCCGCCGGCCCGGACGAGCCGCGCGAGGAGGTCCAGCTCGCGGCGCGTCAGAGGGAGCTCCTCCGCTCCGAGGAAGGCCCTCCGCCGGCGCAGGTCGACCCGGACTCCCGCGTGCTCGAGGACCGCCTCGGGCGGGCCGGCCCTGGCCCCGCGTCGAAGCAGGGCCCGCACGCGGGCCCGGAGCTCCGCGAGCGCGAACGGCTTTCCGAGGTAGTCGTCGGCGCCCGCTTCCAGCCCCTCCACGCGCGACGCGACGTCGGTCCGGGCCGT
This sequence comes from Acidobacteriota bacterium, assembly GCA_029567505.1. Taxonomy (GTDB): domain Bacteria; phylum Acidobacteriota; class Thermoanaerobaculia; order UBA5066; family UBA5066; genus UBA5066. The sequence continues at coordinate 1,166 of JAKPXO010000453.1, read as the reverse complement.
CAGCATGAGGATGGGAACGGCGGCCCCGTCCCGGCGCAGCTCGGCGCAGAGGTCGAGACCCGAGATGCCGGGAAGGCCGACGTCGAGGATCACGAGGTCGACCTCTCCGGCCTGGACGAGCTTCCGGGCGGAGTCCGCCCGGGCGGCGCTCCGGACCTCGAGCCCGTCCTCGCGAAGAGCCCGCGCCACGAACTCCCGCGTCTCGGAGTCATCCTCGACGACGACGACCCGCCGCGGCGACCCGGACACGCTCAGCGTCCTCCCCGACCTTCCGCGTCGCCCTTCGGCGGCTTCACGACGAGCCGCGTCGAGGCGCGCGCCCCCGACGCGGCCACTTCGACGGCGTACCGCCCCGGAGGGAGGTAGCGGTCGCGGCTCGACCGGAGCGGGTCGGCGAGGAGCGAGGCGACCGCGGGCGGCGTCGCCTTCGATCCCGCGTCGTCGCCGACGTCCTCCTCGTCCGGCACGGCGTCGGCAGCGGCCTCCGGGCCCTTCGCGCTCGCCGCGGCCTTCTCGGCGGCGTCCGCCGCCTCCTTCCGGAGGGCCTCCTCGTTCGCGTCGGCGCGCTCGGCGTCGACGGAGAGGTCGTACGCGACGGCGTTGAAGCCGGCGACCGAGGAGGCCGTCCACTCCTTCCAGACGCGTCCCTTCGAGTCCTTCACCGTGATCGTCGCCGTCCCGGCCGCGGCGGGCGAGGCCCACCAGGAGACGGTCCGCGTCGTCGGGACGCGGCGCCAGGCGAAGAACTCGTTCTCGCCGTAGCCCCGACCCCGCTCCCACGTCGCGGGCTTCACCCGGAACGCGTGGAGCGGCTTCGCCCTCACCTCCGGCGTCAGCTCTCGCAGCGGCGCCGCCTCCGCGACGTAGGCGCTCCTTCCGTGCGTGCCGAGGACGACGTCGCCCTCCTTCGGGTGGACCGCGAGGTCGTGGACCGGCACGTGCGGCAGCCCGCCGGCCAGGGCGTTCCAGGTCGCGCCGCGATCGAGGGAGACGTACGCCCCGAGGTCGGTCCCGGCGTAGAGGAGGTGCTTCGCCTTCGGGTCCTCCCGGACGGTGTTCACCGGCTCGGCCGGAAGGGACGCCGCGATCGAGGTCCACGTCGCCCCGAAGTCGGTCGACTTCCAGAGGTACGGCGCGAAGTCGTCGTTCCGGTAGCCGCTCTGCGC
>JAKPXO010000452.1 GCA_029567505.1 Acidobacteriota bacterium | reverse complement strand
GCGCCCGCCAGGCCAGCTCCGTCGACGTCCCCGACGGGTGCGTGGCGGTCCTCTTCACCGGGACGGGCTACTCGGGCCGCTCCACCCAGCTCCGGCAGGCGCACGACAACCTCCGCCTCACCGACGTCGGAAACGACACCGCCTCCTCGCTCCGCGTCGATTGCCGCGACGCCTCCGGTTCGGCCGGTCATGGACCGGGACGCGGCGACGCCGGCCGGGGCGTGACGCTCTTCCGCGACTCCGGTTTCCGGGGCGACTCGGAGACGTTCCCCTCCGACGTTCCCGACCTCTCCCGCACCCGGATCGGCGCCCGCCAGGCGAGCTCCATCGAGGTCCCGGCGGGGTGCACGGCGGAGCTCTTCACCGGGACCGGCTTCAGCGGGCGCTCCGCGGTCTTCCGGGAGGCGCACGACAACCTGCGTCTCACCGACGTCGGCAACGACGCGGCGGCCTCGCTCCGGGTCGACTGCGGCCGGCGGCGCCTCCGGCCCGTCCCGGGGCGGACGCCCGGCTACGGCTCCGCCGGTGTGACGCTCTTCCGGGACAAGGATTTCGAGGGGGAGGCCGAGTCGTTCCGCTCCGACGTCCCCGACCTCTCGCGGACGCGCGTCGGCGGGCGGCAGGCGAGCTCGATCGCGGTCCCTTCGGGCTGCCGTGTGACGCTCTTCGGCGAGCCGGGCTATCGGGGCCGCTCCGCGACGTTCGACGCGGACCACGACGACCTCCGCAATACGCCGATCGGCAACGACGCCGCGCAGTCGATGCGCGTCGACTGCGGCTCCGCGCGCTGGTGAGGAGGGGAACGCGGGGCGCCGCCCGGCGCCCCGCGTTCAGCCCTTTCGTGCCCGTTTCGCCGCGGGCTTCTTCTTCTCCGCGGCGGCGGCGGCCGCCGCCGCCAGGGCCGCCGCCTCGGGGACCTTCGTGACGAAGGCCCAGGCGTCGAGGTCCTGCGCGGGGGCGTCGAAGTCGCACCCCTCCCGCTCGCAGACGTAGAAGGCGCCCGCCTTCCGGTCCCGCACGAGGAGATACGGCGCGCCGCACGCGGGGCAGGCCTTCGGCACCGGCCGTGCGCGGAAGTTCCTCGTGCACGTCGGGTAGTTCGAGCAACCATAGAACGGCCCGAAGCGACCCTTGCGGACGAGGACCTCGCCCGTGCCGCAATCGGGGCAGGCGACGTTCGTCGAGGTGACGGGCTTCGGCGGCCGATAGCGGCAGGCGGGGTAGTTCGAGCAGCCGACGTAGTCGCCGAACCGGCCGTGCCGCGCGACGAGGTCGTGGCCGCAGAGGGGGCACTTCTCCCCGGTCGGCACGTCGGGACGCGCCTCGGCTTTGCCGTTCGCCACCTTCACGGCGACCGTGAACCGGCAGTTCGGGTAGGCCGTGCAGCCGAGGAAGGCGGAGCCGTCCCGCCCCGTCCGGAGCTTCATCGGGCTCCCGCACTCGTCGCAGGTCTGCCCCTCCAGCTCCGAGGCGTCGACCGGGTCGTCCTCCGGCTCCGGGACGTCGACCGTGTAATCGCACCCGGGATAGCCGGCGCAGGCGACGAAGAGACCGTTCTTCCCCATCCGGAGGCGCAGCTCGTCGCCGCTTTTCGGGCACTTTTCGCCGACCCCCTCGGGGAGGGGAAAGCCCGGGAGGCGCTTCCTCACCTCGGCGAGGGCGAGCCCCGCCTTCACCGAGATCATCTTCTTCAGGGCGCGGTCGCGGTCCTTCGTGAAGCGCGCGTCGAACTCGCCGACCGCCTTCCGCCAGTCGAGCTTCCCCTCCTCGACCTCGTCGAGCTCCTCTTCCATCCGGGCCGTCGACTCGGTCTGGAAGAAGTCGTCGAACCCCTCGCGCATCAGGTCGATGACGAGGCGGCCGAGGAGCGTCGGGAGGAAGCGGCGGTCCTTCTTCCTGACGTACTCGCGGTCCTCGATCTTCCGGAGGATCTCGGCGTAGGTGGAGGGGCGGCCGATGCCGTTCTCCTCCAGGAACTTCACGAGCGAAGCTTCGTTGAACCGGGGCGGCGGCTGCGTCTCGTGGTCCTCGACCTGACCTTCGGCGAGGCGCAGGAGGTCGCCTTCGGCGAGCTGCGGGAGGCGGACCTTTCCCTCCTCGGCGTCGCCGTTCCCCTCGCCTTCGGACTCCTCCCCTTCGGCCACCTGGCCGTAGACGCGTAGCCAGCCCGGGTCCTTGAGGACCGAGCCGCTCGCGCGGACGCCGGCGACGTCGGCGCTTCCGGGGCGCGTCGCCTCGATCTCGACGGTCGTCACGTCCGAGACGGAGGGGGCCATCTGCGAGGCGACGAAGCGGTTCCAGATCAGCCGGTAGAGCTTCGCCTCGTCGGCGGAGAGGTCGCCCGCGACGACTTCCGGAGGGAGATCCATCATCGTCGGGCGGATCGCCTCGTGGGCGTCCTGGGCGTCCTTCTTCTGCTTGAACCGCCGCGGCTCGGAGGGGAGCGCGTCGGCGCCGTACGTCGCGCCGATGTGGGCGCGGACCGCCGCGAGAGCCTCCTCGGAGACGCGCGTCGAGTCGGTACGCATGTAGGTGATGAGGCCCACGGAGCCCCGTCCCGCGATCGTCCGCCCCTCGTAGAGGCGCTGGGCGACCTGCATCGTCCGCCTCACGGTGAAGCCGAGGGTCCGGGCCGCCCCCTGCTGGAGCTTCGAGGTCGTGAACGGGGGAACCGGGTTCGTCCGCTTCTCGCGGGCCTCGACCGACGCGATCCGGAACGTGGCGGCGCGCAGGTGCCCGAGGACCTCCTCGGCCGCCTCGCGCGTGGCGAGGCGCGGGTCGGTTCCGTCGAACTTCAGCTTCGCCCCGCGCCAGGCGACCGTCCGGGCCGGGAAGGGGGCGTCCCCCTTCGCGAGCTGAAGCGGGACGGAGAAGTAGGGAACCGGGACGAAGCGCTCCCGCTCGGCCTCTCGCTCCACGATGATCCGGAGCGCGACCGTCTGGACCCGGCCGGCGGAGAGGCCCCGCCAGACCTTCTTCCAGAGCAGGTCGGAGACCTCGTAGCCGACGAGCCGGTCGATGATCCGGCGGGCCTGCTGGGCGGCGACGCGGTTCGCGTCGATCTCGCCCGGGCTCGCGATCGCCTTCTGGATGGCGCTCTTCGTGATCTCGTTGAACTCGGCCCGATGGAACCGGGCGTTCGGGGCCGCGGGCCGGAGGAGCTCGTGGAGGTGCCAGCAGATCGCCTCGCCCTCGCGGTCGGGGTCGGCGGCGAGGTAGATCGCCTCGGCCCCCTTCGCCAGGCGCTTCAGGTCGGCGATCGTCCGCTGCTTGCCAGGGAGGACCTCGTAGGTCGGCTCGTAGCCGGCCTCCCGGTCGATGGAGATCCCCTTGCGGGGGAGGTCCCGGACGTGGCCGTAGCAGGCGTGGACGGTGAAGTCCTTCCCGAGGAACTTCCCGAGCGTGCCGGCCTTGGCGGGGGACTCGACGATGACGAGAGATTTCGACATGCGGCCGGCTACGATGCCACGGTTGTCAAGCCCGCGGCGCCTTCCTGGCGAAGAGCGCCCCCGGAAGGGCCTCGGCGAGCCCCTCCAGCTCGAGGAGGACGAGCGCCGCCGAGAGGCGGGCCGCGGAGAGGCCGGTCACGGCGGCCAGCTCGTCCGCCGGCCGCGGCTCGACGGCGTCGAGGGCGAGGAGGACCCGCGCCGCGTCGGGGTCCGCGGGCGTCGCCGTCGCATCCCCGGCCTCGGGCCGAGCCGCCGGGCGGAGCCTCGCGAGGTCCGCGTCGGGGAGCTCGCGGAGGACGTCCGCCGCGTCCCGGACCAGGATCGCCCCGTCTTTCAGGAGGGCGTTCGTCCCGGCCGACTGCTCCCCGAGGACGGGGCCAGGGACGGCCCCCACGTCACGGCCCGCTTCCGTGGCGCAGCGAGCCGTGATGAGCGAGCCGCTCCGCGGCGCCGCCTCCACGACGACGACGAGGCGGGCGCAGCCGGCGATGATCCGGTTTCGGGCCGGGAAGTGCCACGGTTCGGGCTGGGTCCCGGGCGGCAGCTCGGTCAGGAAGGCTCCTCCCGCGAGGACCCGCTCGCGCAGGCGGCCGTGCGCGGCCGGGTAGGGGACGTCGAGGCCGCAGCCGAGCACGCCCCACGTCTCGCCGTCCTCGTCGAGAGCGGCCGCGTGAGCGGCCGCGTCGATCCCATGGGCGAAACCCGAGACGACGACGACTCCCGCCCGGGCGAGGCCCGCGGAAAGGCGACGGGCCGCCTCGAGCCCGGTCCGGGTGGCGCGGCGCGATCCGACGACGCCGACGACGGGAACGTTCGAAAGGGTCCGACCGCGGACGAACAGGACGGGTGGAGGATCGGCGATCTCCCGAAGGAGAGCCGGGTACTCCGGGTCGCAGATCGCGATCGCCCGGCCCCCGAGCGCGCCGAGACCGTCGCGCGCCGCCGCGAGGCCGTCCGCGGACGGCGGGACGAGGAGCTCCTCGCATCCGGGCGCGCCGCCGAGCGCGACCGCCTCTGCCGGCGAGAGACCGAGCGTCTTCTCGACGGAGCCCGTCGCCAGAAGGAGGCGCGCGAGGGTTCGCGCGCGCGTTCCCCGGACCCGGAGGCCCCACGAGAGGACGATGTCGGCCTGCATCCGCATGGTGGGCATCTTGCGTAAGGAGCGCTGACTATAATGCCGTCCTCCGTGAGACACAGTCGCCGAGCTCCCCTCGCCAAGGGCCTCCTCCTCGCGATCGCCGTGTCCCTGACGGGCTGCGCCTCCGCCTCGCGGGACGCCGCCAACGCCGCCGACCAGAAGGCCTACGGGGCCCGGATGGCCGAGAAGGGGTTCTGGAGGGAGGCCCTCTTCCGCTTCGAGCGGGCCGCGAAGCTCGCTCCGGACGACCCCGAGGTCCTGAACAACCTCGCGGTCGCCTGCGAGGCGACGGGGGAGACGGCCCGTGCCCTGGCCGCCTACAAGCGTGCCCTCGAGCTCCGGCCCGAGGACTCCCGGATCAAGCGCAACTACGCCCGCTTCGCCGAGTACTACACCTCGCTGCAGCGGGCGTCCGGACCGATGGCGGCCCCGAAATGAGACGGTTCTCCGCGCTCGCGGCCCTCCTCCTCCTGCTCGGTGCGCCCGCCGCACCCCTGCTGGCCGGCTCGCGGGAGGTGAAGCTCCGGCTCCCCCTCCGGCCGAAGCTCGCCGTGACGGGCCGGGAGCGGCTCTCGCTCGCCCCCTTCCTCGTGGCCTCGAAGCTCTCCGAGCGGAAGGAATCTCCGCGGGTGAAAGACCTCGACCTGGACCTCGAGTTCCGTCGCTACCTCGGCAAGCAGATCGCGCGGCGGACGAAGATGAACGTCGTCACGATGCCGGCCGACGTGAAGCTGCCGTCGACGGAGCTGAAGGCGCTCGGCGAGGCGTCGGCGTTCTGGAAGGAGCTCGGCACGCGGGTCGGCGCCGACGTCCTCCTCTCGGGGATCGTCGACTTCCGGGTCGAGGACAAGTCGGGCTACAAGACGCAGGAGTACCAGAGCCCGATCGACGGGCGGACCTACTATCGGCAGGACTTCGTCGAGTCGACCGGCTTCACGTTCGAGGTGACGGTCCTCGCGTTCGACGGCCGGACCGGGGCGAAGCTCTTCCAGGAGACGTTCAAGGACCAGAAGGAAAAGTCCCGGCGGGCCGCCGACGAGATGGTCGGGCTCTTCGAGAACCTCTTCTCGCTCGAGAACCAGCTGCTCGGCCTCTTCGTCGTCCGGGAAAGGGAGGCCAACCGCTATGTGTTCGACTAGGCGGCACGCCGCGCGGCTCGTCCTTCCGGGGGCCCTCGCGGCCCTCCTTCTCGTGCCGGCCGGCCCGGCTCCGGCCCAGGGGCAGAACAAGGTCGTCTACGACCGCTTCGACTGGAAGATCTACTCCTCGACCCATTTCCGGATCTACTACTACGGGAAGGGGGAGGAGGCCCTCGGCAAGGTCGCCTCGATGGCCGAGTCGGCCTACGACGACCTCTCGCGCCGGCTGAACTACCAGGTCCCGAAGCCGATTCCGCTCCTCTACTACGTCTCGCACGCGGAGTTCGAGCAGAACAACATCATCCTGAACTTCATCCCGGAGGGGGTCGGAGCGTTCGCCGAGCCGGCGCGGAACCGGATGGTCCTCCCCATCGACCTTCCCGACGACAAGCTCCAGAACCTGATCGCCCACGAGCTGACCCACATCTTCCAGTACGAGATCCTCTTCGGCGGCCGCCTCTCCCGCGCCATCACCGCGAACATCCCGACCTGGTTCATGGAGGGGATGGCCTCGTACTTCGCGAAGGACGAGGACGAGAAGGACCGGATGTTCATCCGCGACGCGGTGAACTCCGACCAGATCCCGCCGATCACGCGGATCAACATCACCGGCTACCCCGCCTACCGCTTCGGCCACGCGTTCTTCGACTTCGTCGAGGCCGAATGGGGCAAGGACGCCGTCCGCGAGCTCGTCTTCGAGTTCCGCTCGTTCCTCGGCCGGGACGTCGCCGTCGCGCTTCGCCGGACGTTCGACGTCGAGCCCGACGACTTCGACCTGAAGTTCCGCCGGTACCTGCGCCGGAAGTACCTCCCGCTCCTCGCGGTGAAGGGGGAGGCGTCGGAGTACGGCGAGCGGTTCCGCGTCGGCCCCTGGGAGCGCCCCTCCTACGAGGTGGGAGTCGCCCCGTCGCCCTCGGGGGACTTCGTGGCGACGCTGACGACGTACAAGGAGGACGTCGACATCGCCCTCCTCTCCACGAAGTCGCGGAAGCTCTGGAAGAACCTCTCCTCCGGCCGGACGACGAAGTACGAGTACATCTCGGCCCAGTTCCTCACCCAGGCTCCCGAGAGCGGTCGCGACCTCTCGTTCGCGCCGGACGGCGACCGGATCGCCGTCTTCGCGCGACGCGAGCGAGGCCGCCAGCTCTACATCTTCTCGGCCCGCGGCGGAGGGATCCTCGAGCGGATCCCCGTCTCCCCCGACATGCCCGTCGGCCCGTCCTTCTCCCCCGACGGGCGCTCCGTCGTCTTCTCCGGGATCTCCGGCACCTCGCGCGACATCTTCCGGCTCGACCTCGAGACGAAGGCGGTCACGAACCTGACGTCGGACGAGGCGTACGACACGGCGCCGGTCTACTCCCCCGACGGGAAGTACCTCTACTACACGAAGTCGGTCGGCGAGCTCCAGAAGATCGTCCGGTTCCCCGTGGACGACCCGACGAAGGTCGAGCAGGTCACCTGGGGCGAGGGAAACGACGACGACGCGGCGCTCTCCCCCGACGGGGAGCGTCTCTACTTCGCCTCCTCCCGCGGCGGCATCTTCAACGTCTACGGACAGGACCTGAAGACGGGAGAGATCGTCCAGTACACCGACGTTATCGGCGCGGCGTTCGGCCCCGCCGCCTACATCGGGCCGGACGGCCAGGAGAAGGTCGTCTTCTCTGGCTACCAGGCGGGCCGGATCCAGCTCTACGTCGCCGACGCGAAGAAGCCGTTCCGCCGGCTCGAGGAGAAGGCCCTCCCGCCGGCGCCGGTCGACCCCGCCGCCGGCCCCGGCTTCGTCCCCTCCATCGAGGTGGCGATCGACCACGAGAAGGTCGAGAAGAGCCGCTTCGCCCTCTTCATCGACGACGTCGGCGCCTACGCCGGCGTCCAGTCCGACGGCACGTTCGTCTCCTCCGCGCGGGTCTCCCTCTCCGACTACATCGGCGACCGGCGCGCCTTCGTCATCTGGGACACGCTCGCGGGGTACTCGAACTTCAACGCGATCTACTTCGACCTGAAGCGCCGCCTCCAGTGGGGCCTCCAGGCCTACGACAGCCGCATCTACTTCCTCGGCTACAACCAGATCGGCGAGCTGACGTCCGACCGTCGCTTCCTCCGCGAGACGGGCGTCAACGTCCTGGGGTCCTACCCCTTCTCTCGCTACACGCGCGTCGAGGGGTCGCTCGGGTTCGTCTCGCGCTCGATCGACGCCCCCTACGCCTACACGAACGCCGACGGCACGCAGGGGCAGATCGTCCTCCCGCGGAAGGACAACACGATGGCGGCCGGGCTCGGGTTCGGCTACGACGCGACCCAGTTCAAGGCCTTCGGCCCTCACGGCGGGCGGGCCCTCTCCGTCAACTACCGATACCTCCCCGACTTCGAGGACGGCGGGACGCTCTCGCAGGAGATCACCGCCGAGGCGCGCCTCTACGTCCCCGTCACGCGCCGGTCGAACTTCGCGATCCGCGCGTTCGGCGGGGCCGCGTCCGGCGCCTCTCCGGCCGTCTACGCTTTCGGCGGCCTCGACAACCTCCGCGGCTACGACTACCGCTCCTTCATCGGCAACCGGATCGCTTACCTGAACGCCGAGTTCCGCTTCCCTCTCATCGACGCCCTGATCACCGGGATCGGGCTGAACGTCGGCGGCGTGAGGGGTCGCTTCTTCTTCGACGTCGGCGGCGCCTGGCTGGAGGGGGAGGACTTCAAGTGGTGGGACGACGGGCGGCTCCGCGACGGGCGCGCGGCGTGGGGCGCCGGCTTCACCGCCTATTTCCTCGGGATCCCCTGGAACGTCGACTTCGCCCGCCCCTTCGACGGGCGCTCGAACCTGGCGGGCTGGCAGACGACGTTCTACATCGGCCCGGGTTCGTTCTGAGGGGCGCGACCGGGAAAGGGTGACCCGGATCACCCCGCACCGGTCCGCCCCGCCCTAGAATTCCCGCGTGAAGGTCCGCGTCCTCGGAGCGTACGGCGGCTCCTCGCCGTGGCATCGGCAGACCTCGTTCCTCCTGGACGGGACGGTCGCCCTCGACGCGGGCGCGCTCACCCAGTCCCTGACGCTCGAGGAGCAGTCCCGCGTCCGCTCGATCCTCGTGACCCACTCCCACCTCGACCACGTCGCCTCGCTCCCGTTCCTCGTCGAGAACGTCTTCGGGCGGACGGAGGGGCCGATCGAGATCGTCGGGCCGAAGGACGTGACGACGCTCCTGCAGGGGCACCTCTTCAACGACGCGATCTGGCCCGACTTCACGCGGATCCCGACGCACCTCCTGCCGGCCGTGACGTTCCGCGCGGTCGAGGAGGGGACGCCGTTCCGCGTGGACGGCCTGCACGGGCTCGCGGTGGCGGTCTCGCACGTCGTCCCGACGTTCGGCTACCTCCTCTGGGACGACCGTGCCTGCGTCGTCTTCTCGGGCGACACCGGTCCGACCGAGGCCCTCTGGGCCGCGGCGCGGAGTCGGGACGACCTGAAGTCGATTTTCGTCGAGTGCTCGTTCCCCGACTCCATGGCCGAGATCGCCGAGGTCTCCAGGCACCTCACGCCGGCGACGCTCGCGCTCGAGATGCGGAAGTTCCCGGCCGGCATCCCGGTGAACCTCTACCACATGAAACCGCCGACGCTGCCGCAGCTGCGCGCCGACGTCGCCGCCCTCTCCGAGCCGCGGGTGCGGATCCTGGACGACGGGGACGAGCTGGAGTTCTGAAAGGTTCGCGGGGGGACCCGGGCCCTGCGGGCCCGCGGCCGGTCCCCCCGCACCCCCTCCGCGCCGGCTCTGATCTCCGCGGCGTCGCCCGCGCCGCCCTCCGGGCCAGCGGCCGGAGCCTCAGCTGCCGGCCGCGACGCGATCGAGGGCGAGGAGCTCGTTTGCGAGCTCGAAGACGAGGCGGCGGCGGGTCCCGTCGGGGAGGCCGCGCGGCGGTACCGGATCGCGGAGAACCCCGAGGAGGCGGAGCCGGGTCCCATCGGTTCGGCGCTGCAGGCGAAGCGTCCGGGAGCGAAAGAGGGCGAGGGGCCCCTCGGCCTCGATGACGAGCCCGTCGGGGACGACGCGCACCCGCTCGGTCCGGAGCGTCTCCTCGGCTTCGCGCACGACCCAGGAATACCCGTCGGCGCGCATTTCGACCGCGGTCGCGGACCACTCCTCGGGAAGCGTGCGCGCGAACGACTCCGGGTCGCCGAGGAGCGCCCGGAACGCCTCGGGCCGCGCCTCCGACGCGAGGTAGACCGCGAGCGTCGGCGGGTTCGCGGTCGCCCCGCGTTCGTCCTCCGGCGGCGATATCGGGCCGAACAGCGCTTCGAGGCCGTCGTCGTCGCTCGCCGGGAACGGGACTCGGAGGCGGCTCCAGGCGTCCGAGACCTCGAGGACGCCGCCCTTCCAGCGGAGGAGCCGGTCGTCGAGGAGGCGGAAGAGCCCCGGCTCGCGAGGAGGTTCCTTCGTCGTGTCCGCGGACGCGGCGCCCGGCCCGGGATCGACCCTGTAGAGGAGCCGCTCTTCGCCCCGGGTCTCGAGGTGGAGCCCCGGCCCGTCCGATCCGCGCCGGACGGAGAGCGCGCCGTATCCCGTCGCGAGCTCTCGCGCCGGCGGCTCGAGCGGAACGGGAGCGGGAAGGGGAAACGAGACGTCGAGGAGGAGGCGGCCGTCCTCGGCCAGGAGGATCGTCCGCACGTCGCCGGCGGCGCCTCGCGCGCGTGCCGGCCCGATGGCGAAGCCCGCTTCGGCCGCCAACGCCGCGAACGCGGCTGTCCGGGCCTCGCCGCAGAGGCCGGTGCCGCTTTCGAGCCAGGCCGAGAGGTGATCTTCCGCACTTCCGTCCGGCGCGGAACGGAGCGCCACCTGGGCCTGGAAGCGGACGAAGAGGTCCCCGAGGAGGCGCGCCTCGGGGAGCGCTCCCGGCGGGTGTCCGAGCGCCTCGAGCGCCTCGCGGACGGCGCTCACCCGCGGTCTCAGGCGGCCCGCGCCGCCGCGCCGCCAAAGACGAGGTCGTAGACGCGCACGTCGTCAGCCAGCTCCGGGTGGAACGTCGCCGCGACGAGGTTCCCGTCCCGGACGAGGACCGGGTCGCCGTTCCTCCGCGCGAGGACCTCGACGCCCGGCCCGAGGTCGGCGAGCTTCGGCGCGCGGATGAAGACCGCCTCGAGCGGCTCGCTCCCGAGGACGGAGCGGTCGAGGTCGGTCAGCGTCACGACGGCGGAGTCGAGCTGCCGGCCGTAGGCGTTCCTCACGGCCGTCGCGTCGAGGAGGCCGAGACCGTTCCGGTCCGGGCTCGTGATCCTCCGCGCGGCGAGGATCGCGCCCGCGCAGGTGACGAAGAGGGGGTCGCCGCGACGGGCGACGGCGACGATCGCCTCGGCGATGCCGGTCCCCTCCATCAGCTTCCACATCGTCGTCGACTCCCCGCCCGGCAGGACGAGGCCCGCGCTCGCGCGGACCTCCTCCGCCGTCCGGACGGGCCGCGAGTCGACCCCGAGCCGCGCGAGGGCCGCCCCGTGCGCTTCGAAGTCGCCCTGCAGGGCGAGGACGCCGATCACCCTCACCAGCCCCGGGTCTGCAGGAGCTCTGACTCGACGAGCTTGCCCGCCTCGATCCCCTTCATCCCCTCGACGAGCTTCTCCGAGGCCGCCGCGACGCGGGCCGGGTCGTCCCAGTGGGTCGTCGCCTCAACGATCGCGCGGGCGCGGTTCGCCGGGTCGTCCGACTTGAAGATGCCCGACCCGACGAAGACGGCCTCGGCGCCGAGGATCCGGCAAAGGGCCGCGTCGGCCGGCGTCGCGACGCCTCCCGCCGCGAAGTTCGGCACCGGGAGCTTGCCGTGCTCGGCGACCCAGACGACGAGCTCGAACGGGGCGGCGAGCTGCTTGGCGGCCGCCATCCACTCGTCGCGGGAGAGAAGCGTGAGCGACTTCATCTGCCGCGTCACCGCGCGCAGGTGCTTCACCGCGTGGACGATGTCGCCCGTCCCCGCCTCGCCCTTCGTCCGGATCATCGCGGCTCCTTCGCCGATCCTCCGGAGCGCCTCGCCCAGGTTCCGGCAACCGCAGACGAACGGCACCTTGAAGTCGTGCTTGTAGACGTGGTTCTCCTCGTCGGCGGGCGTGAGGACCTCGCTCTCGTCGATGAAGTCGACCTCGAGGGACTCCAGGACCCGCGCCTCGGCGATGTGCCCGATCCGGCACTTCGCCATGACCGGGATCGAGACCGCGGCTTCGATCTCGCGGATCTTCGAGACGGGGGACATCCGGGCGACTCCGCCGTCGCGGCGGATGTCGGCCGGGACGCGCTCGAGCGCCATGACGGCCGAGGCGCCGGCGTCCTCGGCGATCTTCGCCTGCTCGGCGTTGACGACGTCCATGATGACGCCCCCCTTGAGCATCTCGGCGAGACCGACCTTGACCCGGAAGGCGTCGGAGGTGAACGGGGTGGAGAAGACGGGGGTGCTGCTCATGGCGTGTCCCTTTCAGATCTGGATGAGGGCTTCCTCGCGCCGCTCCTCGGCGCGGGGGGCGCGGCGGTGCGCCCGCCGGACGGCCGCCCGGGCGAGGACGCCGAGGCTCTCGAGGGCCTTCTCGAGCTCGGCGCCCGAGCTTCGGGCGACGGAGATTCGGAGGGAGGGGACGTCGGCCCGATCGGGGGCGTAGTCGCCGCCGGGGGAGACGAGGACGCCGGCGCCGCGCGCCGCCTCGGCGAGCTCGCGGCCGGAGACGTCCTCGGGCAGGTCGACCCAGAGGACCCAGCCGCCGAGCGGTCGCTCGCAGCGCGTCCCGACCGGGAAGCTGCGGAGGACCGTCTTGTGGGCGAGCGCCAGGCGCGCCTTCAGCCGCGCCTTCACGCGGAGGAGGTGGCGGTCGTAGTCGCCGCGCGAGAGGAAGACGTTCAACGCGGCCTGGAGGACCGGCGGCGACGTGAGCTCGCCGATCCGCTTCAGCGCGGCGAGGCGGTGGACGAACTCGCGGGGGCCCGAGATCCAGCCGACGCGGACGCCCGGAAAGAGAGCCTTGGAGATCGTCCCGATGTGGACGACGTGCCCCGGGGCGAGGGCCGCGAGCGGAGGTGGGAGCTCCCCCTCGACGAGGAGGTCCGCGTCGAACGCGTCCTCGACGACGAGGACGCCCGCCGCCGTGGCCGCCGCCACGAGCTCGCGCCGGCGCGCGGCCGTCGCGAGGAGGCCGGTCGGGTTCTGGAAATCCGGGATCGTGTAGAAGAACTTCGGCCGCTCGGCGAGCGCGGAGCGGAGGGGCTCCATCGCCGGGCCTTCCGCGTCGAGAGGGACGCCGAGGAGGCGCGCCCCCTGCGCCCGCAGGAGGGAGAGCGCTCCGGAGTAGCTCGGGCTCTCGATGGCGACGGCGTCGCCGGGGTCGACGAGGGCGCGGCCGATCAGGTCGAGCCCCTGCTGGGCGCCGTTCACGATGAGCAGCGCGTCGGCGTCCGCCGGGACGCCACGCCTCTCGAGGCGCGCCGCGAGCGTCTCGCGGAGGGGCCGGTAGCCGAACGGCGAGCCGTAGGCGAGAAGCGCGCCGTCCCGGGCGACGTCGGCGAGGACCTTCGCGAAGGCCTCCGCCGGAAACTCCTTCTCCTCCGGGGCGAGGCGGGCCAGGTCGTGCGCTCCGTCGAGCGGTCCGTCCGGCACGCCCGCCTCGGCGAGCATCCGACCGAGGAGCGCCGAGGAGATCCGGTCCCACGACGGGGCCGGCCCGACCATCGGCCCGGCCAGCGACCGGCGGGCGACGCGGGTGCCGCCCCCCTTGTTCGTCTCGATCCACCCCTCGCGTTTGAGGACCTGGAGCGCCTGGTGGACCGTCGCCCGGTTCACCTCGTGCGTCCGGGCAAGCGCCCTCGAGGCGGGAAGGCGCGAGCCTTCCTGGAACCTCCCCCGCCGGATGTCGCGGATGATCCCGTCCGCGATCGTCCGGTAAAGGGGGATGCGCCCGGGGGCGCCGTCCGCGGCGGAAGGGCGGTCCGTCACTCCCCTGAGGATGATCCTTGGCCTAGACCAAGGCAAGATTACGAGGGCCAGAGCCCAACCATGAGGCGGCGCCGGCCCGGCCGGTCACTCCCCGCGGGCCGCCCGTTCGTCCCAGAGCCGCCGAAGCTCCTCGGAAAGGAGCTGGTCGAACTCCCGCGAGCCCTCGGGAACCCGACGGCCCCGCGCGAGGACCCGGCGCCGGGCCTCGGCCGAGAGCCCGTCGCTCTCCTTCTCCCACTCCTGCAACGCCGAGGCGATCCGGTTCCTCACGAACTCGGCTTCGGCCGTCAGCTCGACGCCCGGGGTCTTCCGGAGCGCATCGAGCACCCGGTGCGACAGGTCGTTGGCGCGTTCGCGGGACAGGGCCATGTCCTTCCTTCGTCGCAGGCGCGGGAACGCTCCCGCCCCGCGTTCATTCCCCTCGTCGGGGGGTGCGGGGGGATCGCGAAACCCCCGCGTTCATGTCAGTGGACGCGGCGCGGCCCCTCGCCCGCGTGCGCGCGAATCGCCGCGACACCCTGCGCGGTGAGCGGGTGGTCGAAGAGGCGGTCGAGGACAGGGTACGGGATCGCGGCCGCGTCGGCTCCCATGGCCGCCGCGTCGAGGGCGTGGACCGGGTTCTGGACCGCGTCGACGACGATCTGCGTCTGGAGCCCGTAGTTGTCGTAGATCCTCACGACCGCGTCGACGACGTCCATCCCGACCTGCCCGGCGCCGTCCAGCCCGGAGACCGCGACGGACGCGTAGGCGGCTCCGGCCCGGGCAGCCAGGAGGGCCTGGAGCGGCGTCGCGAGGAGGTGGACGTCCGCCGCGATCTGCTCGTCGTTCAGGAGCCTCACGACGCGGAGCCCCTCGCGGGTCATCGGGAGCCTCACGACGATCGCCTTGCCGAGCTTCGCGAGCTCGCGGGCTTCCTTGTACATCCCCTTCGGCTCGCCGGCCGCCACGGCGGCGAAGACCGGGCCGTCGCAGACCTGGGAGATCTCGGAGACCGCCTTGCGGTAGTCGCGCCCTGCCGCGAGGACCGCGTCGGCGCGGACGACGGCGCCGTCGAGCAGCCCCCATTCCTTCGCGCGGCGGGCCTCGTCGGCGTCCACGGTGTCGAGGAAGAACCTCATGGCCTCACTCTAACTCGCTTTCCGGCTCGTCCCCGGAGGGGGCGACCGGCGATTCGGCGTCGTCGTCCTCGGCCGCCTCGTCCCGCTCGCCGAGCGAGGCGAGCTTCGCGACGGCGACGACGGTATCGCCCTCGTCGAGGTCGATCACCTTCACCCCCTGCGCCGCGCGTCCGGTCTCGCGGACCCCGGCGGCGGCGAAGCGGATCATCATCCCCATCCGGGTGATGACGAGGAGCTGGTCGTCCTCGCCGACCGACTTGATCCCGACGACGGGGCCGTTCTTGTCCGTGACGCGCACGTTGATGACGCCCGTGCCGCCCCGGGTCTGGTGGCGGTACTCGGCGACGTCCGTCCTCTTGCCGTAGCCGAGCTCGGTCACGGCGAGGAGGGTCGCCTTCTCGTCGACGAGGTCCATCTCGACGACCTCGTCCCCCTCGCGCAGCTCGATCCCCTTCACGCCCGTCGTGTCGCGGCCCATCGGTCTCACGTCGGTCTCCGTGAACTTGATCCCCATCCCGTTCCGCGTCCCGAGGAAGACCTGGCGCGAGCCGTCCGTGACCTGGACGGAGAGGAGCTCGTCCTCCTCCTCGAGGTTGATCGCGATGATCCCCGCCGCGCGGACGTTGCCGTAGGCGGAGAGGACGGTCTTCTTCACGAGGCCGCGCTTCGTCGCGAAGAGGAGGAAGCGGTCCTCCGGGAATCCGCGGGTCGTCGTCATCGCCGCGACCGTGTCGCCCGGCTCGACCTGGATTAGGTTGACCAGCGCCTTCCCACGCGCCGCCGGGCCGGCCGACGGGACGTCCCAGACCCTCACGCAGTGGACCCGGCCGCGGTCCGTGAAGACGAGGAGGGAGTCGTGCGTCGAGGCGACGAAGAGGTGCTCGACGACGTCCTCCTCGGTCGCGGCGGCGCCCGTGCGCCCCTTGCCGCCTCGCTTCTGCTCGCGGTAGACGGAGAGCGGCGTGCTCTTGGCGTAGCCGCCCCGCGTCACCGTCAGGACGACCGCCTCGTCCTTGATGAGGTCCTCGTCGGCGAGGTCCCTCTCGAGGGTCGAGATCTCCGTCCGCCGGTCGCATCCGAACCGGGTCCGGATCTCGGTCAGCTCGGCCCGGATGATCGCGGCCACCCGCTCGGGCCGGGCGAGGATGTCCTTCAGGTCGGCGATGAGGGCGAGGACGTCCTTGTACTCGGCAACGATCTTCTCGCGCTCGAGGCCGGTGAGCCGCTGGAGTCGCATCTCGAGGATCGCCTGAGCCTGCACGTCGTCGAGCCGGACGAGCTCTCCGTCGCGTCGCGCGCGCGGCGAGAGGTCGAGGGCCGGGAGGTCGAGGAAGCGCAGCAGGGCGGGGAGGTCGACGGCGACCTCCTCCGTAAGGCGCCGCCTGGCCTCCTCGGGGTCCTTCGACCCGCGGATGATCGCGATGACGCGATCGAGGTTCGAGAGCGCCAGCGCGAGGCCGAGGAGGATGTGGGCCCGTCCCTCGGCCTTCGCGAGGTCGAACCGCGTCCTGCGGACGACGACCTGCCGGCGATGGTCGAGGAAGTGCCGGAGCATGTCCTTCAGGGGGAGGACGCGCGGCTGTCCGTCGACGATCGCGAGGAAGATGATCCCGAACGAGCTCTGGAGCGGCGTCAGCTGGTAGAGCCTGTTCAGCAGAACGTTCGCGTTCTCGCCCTTCTTCAGGTCGACGACGACGCGCATCCCGTCGCGGTCGCTCTCGTCCCGGATCGCGGAAATCCCCTCGAGCCTCTTCTCGTTCACGAGATCGGCGATCTGCTCGATGAGGCGCGCCTTGTTGACCTGGAAGGGGATCTCGGTGATGACGATCGACTCGCGGTCGGCCCGCGTCGAGGCCTCGATCTCTGCGCGGCCGCGGACCTGGATGATCCCGCGGCCGCTCCGGTAGGCCTCGACGACGCCGCGCCGGCCGAGGAGGATCCCGCCCGTCGGGAAATCGGGGCCGGGCAGAGCGCGGAGGAGCTCGTCGAGCCCCGCGTCGGGCCTGTCGAGAAGGAGGATCGCCGCGTCGCACGCCTCGCGGAGGTTGTGCGGCGGGATCTTCGTCGCCATGCCGACCGCGATCCCCTCGGCGCCGTTCACGAGGAGGTTCGGGAACTTCGCCGGCAGGACGTTCGGCTCCGTCAGCGAGCCGTCGTAGTTCGGCGACCAGTCGACGGTCTCCTTGTCGATGTCCTCGCCGACGAGCTCCTCCGCGAGCGCCGTGAGGCGGACCTCGGTGTAGCGCATCGCGGCGGCGCTGTCGCCGTCGACGGAGCCGAAGTTCCCCTGGCCGTCGACGAGCGGCTCGCTCATCGAGAAGTCCTGGGCCATCCGCACCGCCGTGTCGTAGATCGACGCGTCGCCGTGGGGGTGGTACTTACCCATGACGTCGCCGACGATGCGGGCGGACTTCTTGTACGGCCGGTTGTGCCGGTTGCCCTGCTCCCACATCCCGTAGAGGACGCGGCGATGAACGGGCTTCAGACCGTCGCGGACGTCGGGGAGGGCGCGGCCCACGATGACCGACATCGCGTAGTCGAGGTAGCTGCGGCGGATCTCCTCCTCGATGGAGACCGGGATCCGCTGCTCGGTGGGGGCGGGGGGCGGTGCGGGGCTGTCGGTCATTTCACGTCCTCGCCGCGGCCGCGGCCTCGGCGATGGGGGGCACGGGGGGATCGAAGAAACCCCGCTTCATTCCGGTCGCCGGGCGGCGGCAGCCGACCGGCATGGGGGGCTCGGGGGGATCGAGAAAACCCCGCTTCATTCCGGTCGCCGGGCGGCGGCGGCCGACCGGCATGGGGGGCTCGGGGGGATCGAGAAAACCCCGCTTCATGTCAGATGTCCAGGTTCGTCGCCGCGAGGGCGTTCGCCTCGATGAAGGCGCGGCGGGGCTCCACCGCGTCGCCCATCAGGATCGTGAAGAGCTCGTCGGCCTCGACGGCGTCCTCGACCCGGACCTGCAGAAGCCGCCGCGACTCCGGGTTCATCGTCGTCTCCCAGAGCGTCTCCGGGTTCATCTCGCCGAGGCCCTTGTAGCGGCTGACGGCGAGACCCTTCTTCGCGCTCTCCAGGATCGCCTCGGCCGCCTCGACGAGCGTTGCGACCCTCCGCTCTCCGTCGTTCCGGCGGAGGAGGTAGGGGCCGTCGAGGAAGCCGTCGAGGGCGGCCGCGAGCTCCCCGGCGCGGCGGATGTCGAAGGCGCCGAGGAAGGCCGCGTCGACGATCGTCTTCCTCACGACGCCGTTCACCTCGAGCGCGACGTGGAGCGCGAAGCCGCCGTGCTCCTCGTCGGCGTGGACCTCGGGCGAAAGCTCGGCCGGGAGCTCCGCGCCGAGCGCCTCCAGGACGCCCTTCTCGCGCGCCGCCTCGGGCCCCAGGCCGGCCCTCACGAGCGCGCGGAGGAGCTCCTCCGGCACGCCCCGGAGGGAGAGCCTCTTGACGAGGGAGAGCCACTCCTGCGCCTCCGTGAAGACGCGGACGAGGGCCGCTCCGGAAACGGAGACGCCGCTCGGCTCGGTCACGAGGACGCGGTCGTCGCCGATCCGCGAGAGGAGGAACCGCGCGTACTCCTTGTCGTCCTTCAGGAAGCTCTCGCGCTTGCCGTCGACGACCTTGTAGAGCGGCGGCTGCGCGATGTAGATGTAGCCGCGCTCGAGAGCCGCCCTCATCTGCCGGAAGAAGAACGTCAGGAGGAGCGTCCGGATGTGCGAGCCGTCGACGTCGGCGTCCGTCATCAGGACGACCTTGTGGTAGCGGATCTTCTCGACGTCGAACTCCTCGCCGATGCCAGCGCCGAGCGCGAGGATCAGGGAGCGGATCTCCGTCGCGGCGAGCATCTTGTCGAAGCGCGCCTTCTCGACGTTCAGGATCTTTCCGCGGAGCGGCAGGATCGCCTGCGTCCGCCGGTCCCGCCCCTGCTTGGCCGAGCCTCCCGCCGAGTCGCCCTCGACGATGAAGAGCTCGGAGAGGGCCGGGTCGGCCTCCTGGCAGTCGGCGAGCTTGCCGGGGAGACCCGCGCCGTCGAGGGCGCCCTTCCGCCTCACGAGCTCGCGGGCCCGGCGCGCGGCCTCCCGCGCCCGGGCCGCCTCGATGATCTTGTCGACGATCCGCCGGGCGACCTTCGGGTTCTCCTCGAAGAAGGCCGAGAGCTTCTCGTAGGTCACCGTCTGGACCCACGTCTTGGCCTCCTGGGAGACGAGCTTCTCCTTCGTCTGCGAGGAGAACTTCGGGTCGCGGATCTTCAGCGAGACGACGGCGGTCAGCCCCTCCCGGCAGTCGTCGCCCGAGAGGTTCGTCTCCTTCAGGTTCTTCGTGAGGTTGTTGGCCTCGGCGTACTTCTGGATCGCCCGGGTGAGCGCGGCCTTGAGCCCCTCGAGGTGGGTCCCGCCGTCCTTGTTGGAGATCGTGTTCGTGAAGCAGTAGATCTGCTCCTGGTAGCCGTCGTTCCACTGGAGGGCGACGTCGAGGCGCTCGTTCTTCGCGTCCTGGACGGGGTCTCCCGAGGGGTCCTTCACGTCGGTGAAGAAGATGACGTTCTCGTGGAGCCGCTCGCGGTTCTTGTTCAGGTGCTCGACGAAGGAGGAGATCCCCCCCTCGTAGCGGAAGACGTGCTTCTTCTCGCCCGTCTCGTCCCGCTCGTCGAAGACCTCGATCGTGACCCCCGGGTTCAGGAAGGCGAGCTCGCGCATCCGCTGGGAGAGCGCGTCGAAGTTGTAGGCGGTGACGGAGAAGATCTCGGGGTCGGCGCGGAACGTGAGCTTCGTCCCCGTCTTGTTCGTCCGCCCCACTTCCCGGATCGGCTCCAGCGGCTTGCCCTTCGCGTAGGGCTGTTGCCAGACGCGCCCGCCGCGCCGCACCTCGACGTCGAGGGTTGCGGAGAGGGCGTTCACGACGGAGAGGCCGACGCCGTGCAGGCCGCCCGAGACCTTGTAGGCGTTGTCGTCGAACTTCCCGCCGGAGTGGAGGTCGGTGAGGATGATCTCGAGCGTCTCGCGGCCGTGGACCGGGTGGAGGCCGACCGGGATGCCGCGGCCGTTGTCCTCGACCGTCACCGTCTCGTCGGCGTGCACCGTCACGGTCACGCGGTCGCAGTAGCCGACCTGCGCCTCGTCGATCGCGTTGTCGACGAGCTCGGTCACCATGTGGTGGAGGCCCGTGATGTCGTCGGTGTTCCCGATGTACATCCCGGGGCGCTTGCGAACCGCCTCGAGCCCCTTCAGGAGCTTGATCGACTCGGTCCCGTAGCTGCTTTCGCGTCCCTCGAGGGAGACGTCGTCCGGTTCAGGAGGCGAGGACATCATCGGACCTTTCCCCCGGCCACCGGGCCGGGGCGGGAACGAACGCCGCCGGCTCGGCGGCGGGCCCGGACGGGGCGAGGCGGCCGGCCTCGACGCGCCAGACGGCGCCTGCCGGCAGGGGGAGCTCTCGCGCGACGCGCTCGCGCGCGGAGGTGAGGAGGACCTGTCCGTCGTCGGGAAGCGCCCGCGCGAAGCGGGTGAGGACGTCCGGGTCCCACTCGGAGTCGAAGTCGTCGAAGGCGAAGACGGGGAGGCGTCCGCCGGCTTCGGCGAGGAGGCCCCGCTCCGCGAGCGCCCAGGCGAGGACGAGGGCGCGCGCCTCTCCCGAAGAGGCGCGCGGGGCGAGCGGGCGCTCTTCGAAGAGGAGGACGAGGTCGTCGCGGTGGGGCCCGAAGAGCGCTCTCCCCGCGCGCCGCTCACTCTCCTCGCGTTGCCGGAGCCCGGAGCGGAGCGCGTCGGCGAGCAGCGGGAGAGACCCGTGGGCGGGTAGCTCCGAGACGAGCCGGAACGAGATCTCCCGGTACGGGAGGCCGAGGAGCCGGGCGTTCTCCTCGACTCGTCGCCCGAGCGGGCCGACCCAGCGCCTCCGGGAGGCCGAGATCGCGGCTCCGGCGGAGGCGAGGATCTCCTCGAACGCGGCGAGGGCGTCCCGGTCGGGCCGGCCGGGAGCGGCGAGAAGCGCGACGCGGTCGGCGCGGGCCTTCTCGTAGCGGCGGTGCTCGGCGGCGAGGGCGGGCTCATGGGCGACGGCCACGCGGTCGAGCGCGCGCCGGCGATCCGAGGGTGGGCCCCCGAGGCGCCCCAGGTCGGCGGCGGTCAGGACGACGAGAGGGAGCCTTCGGCTCGCCTCGACGCGAGAGACCTTCCTGCCGTTCCAGAAGTGCTCGCGGCGTCCCTTCCCGATTCGGGCTGCGAGCTCGCCGGCGGATTCGCCCACGAGACCGACGGTCACCGTCGCGTCGTTCGCTCCCTCGCGGACGACGTCTGCGAGGTCGGCGGTCCGGAAGGACGCTCGCCCGGACACGAGAGCGAGGCTCTCGAGCACGTTCGTCTTCCCCTGACCGTTGGCACCGACGAGGAGGTTCAGTCGCGGGTGGAATCCGAGACGGGCGGGCGCGAGGTTACGAAAGGACTCGACCGAGAGGGTTCCGATCACCACGTGTCGACGCGCACCCCCTCAGACGCGCATCGGCATGACGACGTAGAGATAGCTCTTCAGCCCGGGCACGGGCTCCGCGGGCCGTCCCTGGCACTGCGACCCCTCGTCCTTGACGAACAGGTGGACTTTCTCGGTCTCGCACGCCTCGAGGAACTGCTCGAGATAGCGCGAGTTCAGCCGGAGGGTGACGGGGTCGGCCTCGTACTCGGCGCCGATCTCCTGGTCGCCGTCGCCGACGTCCTGGCTCTCGGAGGAGACGACGAGGGCGCCTTCCCGGAAGGAGAGGCTGACCGCCTTCAGCCGGTCGCCGGAGAGGAGGGAGATCCGGCGGACCGCGCCGAGCAGCTCCTCCCGCACGACCGTCGCCCGCTTCGTGTTCTCCTTGCTGATGACCTTCTCGTAGTCGGGGAAGCGCCGGTCGTCCAGCTTGGAGAAGATTCGCCGGCGCCCGAGCGTGAACCCGATGTGGTTCGTCCCGCGGACGATCGTGACGGGCGTCTCGTCCTCGGCATCGAGACGCGAGAGCTCGTCGAGGACTTTCTTCGACACGAGGATCGCCTCGAATCCGGCTTCAGCCTGGGCGTCCTCCACCTCGATCAGGGCGAGGCGGTGCCCGTCGGTGGCGGCCATCTCGAGACCGCCCCCCTTTGGCTTCAGCAGAGCTCCCTGAAGCTGGAGGCGGATCTCCTCCGTCGAGACGGCGAACCGGACCTTCTCGACCATGCGGCGGAGAGCGCCGAACGTGAGGGACAGGGTCGGCCCGCCGGTCGCCTCCGGACGGGTCGGAAAGTCGGTCGCGGGGAGCCCGTTGAGGCGGATCCGGCTCTTCGGCGCCTTGCAGTCGATCTGGACGTGATGGTTCTCCAGGACCCGGAGGCGAACCTCTGCCGCTGCGGGAAGGTCTCGCACGACGTCGAAGAGCTTCCGGGCCGGTACGGTGACGGCGCCCGGAACGGAGAGAGAGAGAGGCTCTATCTCGGACACGAAGGTCGTGTCGAGGTCCGTCGCCGTCAGAGTGAGCATCCCGTCACGGGCCTCGAGGAGGACGTTCGACAGGATCTGGTGGGGCGTTCGCCGTTCCACCACTCCCTGCATCAGGCTCATCTCTCGGGCCAGGGTTGCTGCCGGAAGTGTCAGCTCCACATCCCCTCCACTGATTCCTTAAATTCTAGCACCGAAAGAGTTACAGAAGAAGTAGTAGGTGGGGCCGCCACCTGTGGGAAGGCGGCGGAAGAGGAGAAAGGAACGGGGCTTATCGCGCCGCAAGGGGTGTGGAGATCTCGACGGGGGCCTGTGCGTTTCCGCGAGACGAACCCGGGAGGACGAAATGGGCCGGACGGAATGCACAGGGAGTCCCCGCGAGTTTCACCGGAATTGCGCGACGAGGACGGCGACTTCCCGATCGAAATCGGGATCCTCCTCCCGGCGGGCGGAGATCTTCTTGATGGAGTGAAGGGCCGTCGTGTGGTGCTTGTCTCCGAAGAGGCGGCCGATCTCGGGAAGGGACAGGCCGATCGCCTCCTTGAGGACGTACATCGCGACCTGGCGCGGGAAGACGATCTTCTCCCGCTTCGTCCGGGCCCGGAGCTCGGCGGGCTTCAGGCCGTAGTGGGCGGCGACGGCCTTGAGGATCTCGGCGGGCGACGTCTTCGAGGAGTCGTCGGGGAGGATTCCCCGCAGGGCCTCCTCCGCGAGGTCTCGGGTGATCGGCTCTCCCCGCATGGAGGAGACGAGGACGACCCGGTTGAAGTAGCTCTCGAGCTCGCGGACGTGAGTCTTGATCTTCCCCGAGAGGTAGTAGGCGGTGTCGTCGTCCAGCTCCACGCGGGCGATCTCGGCCTTGTGACGGAGGATCGCGACCTTCGTCTCGAAGTCGGGCTGCTGGATGTCGACGACCAGCCCCCCTTCGAACCGGCTCTTCATCCGATCGGTCAGGCCCGGGATGTCGCGCGGGAGGACGTCCGAGGTGAAGACGATCTGGCTCCCGATGGAATAGAGCGCGTTGAACGTCTGGAAGAGCTCGTCTTCGGTCGTCGCCTTCCCGGCGAGGAACTGGACGTCGTCGAACAGGAGGACGTCGGCGTTGAGGAGGCGCTGCCGGACCTGGTCCATCCGGTTGAAGCGGATGCCGGTGACGACCTCCTTGACGAAGGTCTCGGAGTAGACGTAGAGGACCCGCTCGCCGGGACGCCGGGAGAGGCGGCGATGGCCGATCGCCTGCATCAGGTGGGTCTTGCCGACGCCGGTGGGGCCGCAGATGAAGAGGGGGTTGTACCGGTGGGAGGTCTGGTCGGCGACGTGGAGCGCCGCCGCGTGCGCGAGCTGGTTCGGCTTTCCGATGACGAAGTGCTCGAACGTGTAGGCGGGGTTCAGGTCGCCGACGCGCGAGCGGTTCGGCTGGGGGCGGGCCGGGGAGACGACGGCCCGCGCGTCGTCCCTCCCTTCGAGGACGAAGCGGATCTCGCGGGTGCCGAGGCCGGCGAGGCGGGCGGCCTCGGCGATCTGGTCCCCGTACTCACGCGGGATGTAGTCGATGAAGAGCGGGCTGGAGATCAAGACGAAGACGGCATCCTGCGTCTCGCCCTTCTGCCTCGTGCCGCGGAACCAGGTGTCGAAGTCGCGCTCGTCGACCCGGCTCTTCAGGTGATCGAGGATCTTTTCCCAGGAAGTAGGTTTTTCCACGACGACTGCACCGACGCGAAGGAGACCGCCCGGCAGGAGCGGGGGCGGATGCTAGCACGCGGCGCCCGGTCGGCTGACGGCGCGAGCCGGGAGCGGTGTCATGGCTCCTTAGAAATGTCACCCCCTGGAACTCGATAGAAATGTCCGTTTCGCAGGGGGTCGGGGGCCTGCCGGGGGGTGAGCGGGGTTGATTCGTGTGGGAAACGCACCGCGTTTTCCAAGCGCCGGTGGGAAA
>JAKPXO010000449.1 GCA_029567505.1 Acidobacteriota bacterium | reverse complement strand
GCTCTTCCTGTGTGCCTTCTACCTGGCGCTCGAGCCGCGTCTTCTCGTGCGGTGACTTCGCGGCGAGGAGCTGACGCTTCGTGCCGAGCATCTGCTCGACGAGCGAGCGGAGGCGAGCGGCGCTCTTGCCGGACGGCAGCTCGATTGGTGCGCTGCGGATGAACCGCGCCTCGAACGAGTAGTAGCCGCTCTCCATCTGCTGACCGCCTGCCGTCATCGCGAAGCTCAAGAGCCGGCTATTGAGGAGCCCGAGAAGGCACAGAGGATCGACACCTTCCTTCGGGAGCAGGCCGTACCCGCCCGCGGCCCCGCCGAGGATGAAGTAGTCCCCGCTGTCGTCGATGAGGAAGCTGCTCTTCGGTGCGAGATCGGGTGTGAGCAGCTTCGGAAGGGCCATCACGTCGAGCGCCTTGGGGTAGATGTACCCGTACCACTTCTCGCCCTTCATCCGGCCCTTCTCACGCTTCTCGAGCGTCGCGCGATTCGCGAGGAGGTACTTCCACGTCAACGGAAACTCGGCCTTGAGCTTCTTCTCGCTGATCAGGCCGACGCGCCCGTCCTCGCCCGGGCCGTAGGGAAAGAGCACGACCCGCTCGTACGGCAGGGGCGTGTAGGGGCGCATCTCGGTCCCCTTGATGAGCGGGTGGCAGAGCTCGGCTTCGAGCTGTACCTCCTCGTCGAGCTCGGGGGAGCGGGCTCGGATCACGGACTTGCCGGCGTGAACCAGGTCGAGCACGTAGATGCCGTCCGCGCTGGTCTTGAGGCCCTGGAAGATCCGGTCCGTCACGGACGCGAGCGTCTCGCGACCCTTGGCGAGCTTGCGGAGGAGCGCGAGGACGGAAGCGGACTTGAGCACCCACGGCCCGCGACCGAGCACCGAGGCCGGAGTCCGCGACTCGGAGGCAGTCATCAGCGCCGCGGGGAGGGAGCCGTTCTTCCCGAGCGGCGGGATCTCGATGTACGAGAACCGGGCATTCGGCTCCCGCGTGAAGACGTGGATCGCCGTGTTGACGAACGCTTTCGGGAAGGCCTGGTTATTCCGGAGATTCGTCACGTGCGCCACGTGCCGGCCATCGGCCAGGAGCGTCCGGAGCGGCTCGCCGAACTGCACCTGCCAGAACTTCTGGGGAATGATGAAGCCGAGGCGCCCCTCGTCCTTGAGGAGCTTCAGCGCTCTCTCGACGAAGACGACGTAGATGTCGTAATTCCCGGTGGACGCCGAGCGGTAGAGGTCCTTGTAGAGCTCCACCTCGCGCGGCGCCCACTCCTGCATCGCCTGGATACGGATGTACGGGGGATTCCCGATGACGACGTCGAAGCCCCCCTCGGCGAGGACCTTCGGGAACTCTCTCTTCCAGTCGAAGGCGTTGATCCGCCTCCGCTCCTCCTCGTCGGTGAAGAGCCCCTTCATGTGGCCGGGCTCGATGAGGGAATTGCCGCAGCGGATGTTTCGCTCCAGGCTCGGGAGCGCCCTCTCCCCGAACAGCCCGAACTGCCGGATCGTCTGCGCCGTCTCGCCTTCGAGGACCTTCAGGAGCAAGGAGAGCTTCGACACCTCGACGGCCTGCGTGTCGATGTCGACGCCGTAGATGCTGCTCAGGAGGATGGCGTGCTTCTCGGCCGTCGTCAGCCGCCACTTCTTCCCCGGGCCGAGGAAGACCTCCTTCTTGTGGCTGGCGGGGTCGTGCGTCTCGTACCACGACAGGTGCTCGTCGAGCAGGAGCTGGTATGCCTGAAGGAGGAAAGAGCCCGAGCCGCAGGCGGGATCGAGGACCCGAAGGCTCTTGAGCTGCTTCGGCGTCCTTCCCTTGCACAGGGGGCCGAGCGAGCGGTCGATGATGTGTTTGACGATGAACGACGGCGTGTAGAAGACGCCGCCGGCCTTCTTCACCGCAGGCTTGTCCTTGACGCGAGCCTGGTGGCCGTCCGTCAGGTGGATGACGCGGCCGAGGAACTGCTCGTAGACGTTGCCGAGGATCTCCACGGGGATGGCGCTGAAGTCGTAGGGGGAGCGCTCGTAGAGCTGCGCCACGATCCCCTTGATTACCTTGTCGTCGATCGCGAGCGATGGAGTGATCGGGTCACGGTCGAAGTCGAAGAGCCCCGAGTTGTAGCGCGTGTCCGCCTTCCGGTAGAGGGCGACGAGGCGCGCGTGGACGTTGTTTCCGTTTGAGAGCGCCTGGAGGGTGCCGTAGTCCTCGGCCCCCTGCCCCTCGGCGACGCGGAGGAAGATGATCCGGTCGATCGTCGTCTGGACGGCGAAGTTGAGCTCCTCGACGGTCAGCTCGCGGTTTCGGAGCGCGATGTTTCGGGCGAGCTCGTCCCGCCATTGCTCGATGTCCTTGAGGAACTCCGCGTCGACGGGCATCGTGCCGCGCTTCTTCGTGCTCGCCGCGTACCTGTCGAAGGCGCCGGTGAAGACGGCTTCCTTCGAGAGGAGGCCCCAGATCTCGTCGAGCTTGTCGAGGTACTGGTCGTATCTCCAGATCAGCACTCGGCTGATGCCGGCCTTGTCGGAGGGGCGCGGGGCGATGCGCGTGTCGTAGACCGCCAGCTCCTCGAAGTCCGTGAGCACGGAGAGCGAGAGGCCCGTGCTGTAGGCGTAGCGTCGGAGCTGGAATGCGGGGCGCGGATCCGTCGCCAGGTCGGTCGAGGGCTTCTTCGCTTCGACGAAGAACGTCCGTGTCCCGCCGATCCGGAACGTGTAATCGGGCGCCTTGGTGAGGTCGCCGACCTTGATCGACTCTTCGTGAATGACGTCCTTGTAAGCCTCGGCGGCCCCCATCCGGTTATGGACGTCCCAGCCGAGCGCCTCGAAGAAGGGCGTGATGAACTCGCTGCGGGTCGTCTCCTCGTTGTAGGAGGCGGCCTTGTAGTGATCGCGATTCGCCGCGAAGCGCTCGACGAGCCTGCCGATGGATTTCCTGGCCTCTTCGATCGTCCCGAACATCGGCTCCCCTCCGCGGCCTGCTTCCGCCGAAGAAGTTACACCGTGCGAAGTCGGCGAGAAAGGGAATCCCCACGTGAACCCGAGCCGAGGGCATCGAAGTCAGAAGGTCCACCCGCCGGTCCGGCGGCGGGCGCTTCCGCTCTGGGAACCGATCGGGCCGGGCAAAGCCTGGGCCTCGCGCCCCCTCGCCATCGAGCCGCCGGGCCAGTGCCCGTCGGAGACACCCGAAGACGCTACCCTCCGGCTCCAAGCAGACAAACGATCGTGAGGCCGAGGAGATATGCGCCCACCTCGAGGAGTGCGCCACGCCGCCGCCGCATGGCGAGGGCTGACACGAGACTGAGGACCGTCACGACCCAAAGCCAGCCGGCCAGGAGAGCTCCAGCGGGATGCAGGGCGCGGGAGGAGTCGAGTCGCCCTTTCAGGGCCTCCACGGCGGATCGACCGAAGCCGCACCCGGAGCAGGGATGCCCGGTCGTCGCCTTTGAGAGACAGAGCTCTGGAAGACGCGAACCCGTCGGAATCGTCAGGCCGAGGCGATCAGACGTGAGCTCGAGGCTGAGGAGGAGCGCCAACGCAGCGAAAGCAGCGACGGCGACTCCTCCCCGCAGGGCTAGATCGAAGCCTGGAGGGGAAGCCGGTCGAGGCTCGATCAGACGACCCCTCCGCCAATGAGCAGGCGAATGGCTCCAATGGCGACG
>JAKPXO010000448.1 GCA_029567505.1 Acidobacteriota bacterium | reverse complement strand
CGACGCGGTCCGAGTCGCTCACGCTCAGGCGTAGGACGTAGGTGCCGGCCGCGGCGAACGCGACGTCCGTCGCCGGCGACCCCGGCGCGGCGAAGACGGCTCCCGCCGGCCCGGACATCACCTCCCACAGGGCCGAGTAGGCCGCTCCCGCCGGCGCCCCGTCGTCGGAGAAGCTCCCGGAGAGGGAGAGGACGTTCGAGGGCATCTCGAGCGTCTCGTCGGGGCCCGCCGAGACGATGGGGGGCTTGTTGCCGGCCGGGTCCTCGAAGTAGCCGACGACGTCGAGGAGGACGTCGACCGAGGCGCCGGGCGGCCCGCCGAAGAAGGCCGAGATCTCGCCGGTGAAGCCCGTCGGGGCGATGACGTTGTTCGCGCGGGTCCGGAGCGCCGGGAAGTTGATCGACGAGGCCGTCGGGATCGCCTCGCCGGCGGGGAAGAGAAGGATCGTCCCGGCCGCGCTCGGGTTCACGACCGTCAGGTTGAGCGCGAGGGCCCGGGCGCTCGCCGGGACGTTGCAGACGCCGCCGAGCGCGAAGACCCGCTCCTCGCCTCCGGCGAGGGCCGGACCCCCGCGCGGTCCGAGCGCGCCGCGCGTATCGACCGCGCGACAGGGAGCGACCGTGTAGAAGCGGGAGGCCGACGGCGCGACGAGAGCGGGCGCCGCGGTGTCCACGGCCAGCACAGGCTCGCAGACGAGCAGGGCCGCTGCGAATACACCTTCAGCCGTACGCCGGATCTTCCTGGGTTTCATGTTGCCTCCGAACCCCCGCCGGGAGCTGTCCGCACGCCGAGGGCCGTCGGCTCGCCCGTCCAGCCTAGCACGAAGAGGCCGGGCGCCCGTCGAGACCGAAGGCCGGCCTCGGCACCGCGAGGGTCCGGGGCTCGCCCACGAGAGCGCCCCGACGCGCCCGAGTGCCTTCGGGCGATCATCCGCGCCATGCCGCTCATCCCCCTCTCCCCAATCGACCACGTCTTCACCGGCCGCGGCGCCTACCCGATCGAGTTCGTCTTCGCGTACGAAGGGACGATCGACGCGCGGCGTCTCGAGGAAAGCCTGACGAAGGCGATCCAGGCCTTCCCGCCGGTCGGGAGCCGCTTCGTCCGGCTCAGCGAGCGCTCTCTCGCCTTCGAGCCCTGCGCGGACGGCTGCGCCTTCTCGGTCGCCTCCTCGCCGTCGGACTGGGACGCGACACCGCGCAAGGACGTCTTCCTCGACCCGGTGAGCGGGAAGGAGAGAGAGCCGCTCGGGCGGGTCCTCCTGACGCGGACGCCGAACGGCTGCGTCCTCGGCTTCAGCCTCTCGCACGCCGTCGCCGACGGCTACTCCTACTTCCATTTCCTGACGAGCTGGGCGCGGATCTTCCGCGGCGAGCCGATCCTGCCGCCGACGCACGACCGCGCGGCGCTCGCCGCCGGCGCCATGGGGGCGACGGACGAGGACTCGGCCGACGCCGCCAGCCTCTTTCGCGCGGGGCCGCGCCCCGAGGTCGACCGCGCGCACCTGACGATCCACCGTCACGTCCTTTCGCGGGCCGAGCTCGTCGCGCGGCACGCGGAGGCGCAGGAGGGGAACCCCCTGCGCCTCTCGCACAACGACACCGCCGCCGCCTGGCTCTGGAAGACGCGACTCGCGGCGTGGTCCGGCGACGACCCTTCGCTCGAGACGTACGTCAGCTGCCCGGTCGACTTCCGGCGCCTCCTCCCGTCGGCCGGCCCGGCCTACTTCGGCAACGCCGTCGCCCTCGCGAAGGCGTCGATCCCGAAGGGGGAGCTCGCCGCGGCCCCTCTCGGCGACCTCGCGACGCGCGTCCGCCGCGCCGTGGACGCGGTCGACGCCGGGGCCGCGCTCCGGTCGCTCGCGGCGCTCGAGGCCCTCCGCCGCTCCGAGGGGCTCGCGGCGATGGAGGAGTGCCACGTCGTCCACCCGACGCAGGGGCTCCTCCTGACGAACCTCTCGCGCCTCCCCGTCGCGGAGGTCGCGTTCGACGCCGGGCCGCCTGTCGCGTTCGAGATCCTGACGCCCGGCGTCCGCGGCGCCGTCGCGCTTCCGACTCCGGACGGCGGCCTCGACCTGCGCGTCTTCCTCCCGTCCGCGTGAGCCACAATCGCGCGGTGATTTCCCGTCGCTTCACCCTCGCGAGCCGCCTCGGGGAGCCGATCCACGGCGACCTCCGCCTCCCCGACGGCCCCGGGCCGCACCCCGTCGTCGTCTGCTGTCACGGCTTCAAGGGATTCAAGGACTGGGGCTTCCACCCCTGGCTCGGCGTGCGTCTCGCGGACGCGGGGCTCGCGGCGGTCCACATCAACTTCTCGCGAAACGGCGTCCGCGAGGCGGACGGCGACATCGAGGACCTCGACACGTTCCGGCGGAACACCCTCTCGATCGAGCGCGACGACCTCGACACGGTGATCGACGCGGTCCTCACCGGGCGCCTCGACCCTTCGCTCGACGGCGCCCGGCTCGGCCTCCTCGGCCACAGCCGCGGCGGCGGCATCGCGCTCCTCGGCGCGGCGGAGCGCCCCGAGGCGAAGGCGCTCGTCACCTGGGCCGCGGTCTCGCACTTCGACCGGATCGCGGACGAGGCGACGCACGCCGAGTGGCGACGGACCGGCGTCTACGAGGTCGTCAACTCGCGCACGGGGCAGAAGCTCCCGATGGGGGTCGCGTTCCTCGACGACGTCCTCGCGAA
>JAKPXO010000447.1 GCA_029567505.1 Acidobacteriota bacterium | reverse complement strand
CCCGAAAGGCCTTCCTCCTCCGGATCGACCCCGCCCTCTTCGCCGAGATCGAGCGATGGGCGGCGGACGAGCTCCGGAGCGTGAACGGCCAGATCGAGTACCTCCTGCGGGAGGCGGTGAAGGCCCGGCGGCGCGGGCGGGAACGAGGCGGCGCCTAGCGCAGGAGGCGCGTGAAGCCGCGGAGGGGGGACACGACCACCCTTTCGAGGCCGAGCCACCCGGCGAGGACCCGGATCTCGTCCCGGAGCGGCCCGACCACGAGAGCCTCCTCCGCCCACGGCTCGCATTGCGCCCGCACGACACGGAGCGCGCCGCGCGCGCGGTCCGATTTCAGGTCCACCCTCGCGACGAGCCTCTCGCCCAGGAGGAAGGGCAGCACGTAGTAGCCATGGACGCGCCGATGGGACGGCGTGTAGATCTCGAGCCGATAGCGAAAACCGAACAGCCGCTCGGTGCGGCTGCGCTCCCAGACGAGCGAATCGAACGGCGACAGCTGCGCCCGGGCCTCGACCCTTCGCGGTACGCGGGCTCGCGGATCGAGGAACGCCGGACGATCCCAGCCCTCGACGGCGACCGCTACGAGGTCGCCGGACTCGGCGAGCTCGGCGATCCGCACCCTGGCGTCGGCCGCGGGCAGCCGGAAGTAGTCGGCGAGATCTCGCCCCGTGGCCACGCCGAGGGCCGTGATCGCGATGCGAAGCAGCTGTCTTTGCGCCTCCGCAGGCTCGGGCGTCGGAGCCTCGACCACCGCCCGCGGCAGCACGCGCTCGGTCAGGTCGTAGACCCGCTCGAAATGCCGCCGGCCGTGCGTGCTGACCTGGCCCGTCCAGAACAGCCACTCGAGCGCCAGCTTCCCCTCGCTCCATTCCCACCAGCCGGACTTACGCGCGCCTGAAGCGGCCAGCTCCGAGATCCCGAGAGGCCCGCGGTCGCGGACCTCCGCGAGCACCCGTTCGCAGATCGCCGCGTGCTCGCGGCCGAAGCGCACGAGGCTGCTCCACGAACCCTCGCCCCTCTTCGCGCGCTCCATCCGCCAGCGAAAGAGGGGCTGCAGCTCCACGGGGATCAGCGAGGCCGCGTGCCCCCAGTACTCGAACAGCCGGCGGCGGCTCGACCAGGCCGCATGGTCCAGCAGGTCCCGCGCGTAGGGGCCGAGCCGCGAGAAGACCGGCAGGTAGTGCGAGCGCACGAGGACGTTTACCGAATCGAGCTGCAGAAGGCCAACCGCGCGAGTCGTTCTCACGACGTCGGCGCCGGTGACGTCCCTCGCCGTTCGCGGCCTCCCGAACCCCTGTGCCCGGAGCGCGACGCAGCGCGCCGCGGACAGGGACATGGAGGGCCGCCTCATGGGAGGCGGCATGATACGGGGGCGGCGAGCGCAGCCCGGAATCCTCCGGCCGAACGAGGCTCGGGTGATCGCGCTTTCCGGCGGGCCGTTCGCGAGGCTGGCCTCCGCCGCGGAGTCCCTCTTGCTCCACCGGCGCGAGCACCTAACGTGCCGGGCCGTCCGGCGCCTCAGGTCCCGGCGCCTGCCTCCGGCCTCCCCGGCGCATACGTCATCCCGAAAACGGTGTCCGTCAGCCAGCGTCGAAACGAGTCGTTGTCGCTGAACTGCTTGAAGAGCTGGGTGTCGTCCTTCAGGAGGGCCGTCATGACGCGCGCGAGGGCCTTGTCGTGCTCGATCTTCGCGTTCTGCCGGTCAGAGTTCCTCGTGGCGTTCTGGTAGGCGACGTCGGCCGCGACCTTGGCCGGGATCTCGGTCGTGATGAGGTGGTGGACCCGGTCGGCGTCGGTCCAGGGAATGCTCCCGAACTGGTCGTTGAACGTCTTCAGGATGTTCGAGAGCCGGTCGAGCTCGGGCTCCAGCTTGTGGCCACCTCCGCTCGTCGGAACGGGCTCGATCTCGGCGTCCGCGTCGGGGAGCTGGATCTTCATCGAGGCCCGCTTCTCGACCCGGTAGCTGTCCATGTCGATCAGCTCGAGGATTCCCCTCGAGAGGTCATCCTCCTGCGGCGCCGGGAGCTTCGGGATCAGGAAGCCGAGGAAGATCGAGAGCTTCTCCCACTCCGGGTCGTTATAGGGAAGCACGGAGGCGAGGAACGCGTAGATCCGGGCGAAGGCCTTCGCCTTCCCCTTGAAGTCGACCTGCCCGTCCTCGTCCAGCTCCTGGCGGTAGGTGGTGACGCAGACGTCGAGGATCGGGTCGAGGCGGTCCCGGTCGGCACCGCCGAGGTAGAGGTCGACGACCTCGTCGACCTGGCCGGCCGTGTAGACATCTGCCCCGTCCAGCGCGGCCTTCAGGTCGTGCAGCTTGTTCGGGTCGGTCTCCTGGGAGAGCAGCGTCGTCCGGTAGTAGTCCGCGAACGCCTCGCGAATCGTGTCCGCGTCGTTCATGAAATCGAGGACGAAGACGTCGTGCTTCAGCGGGTGCGCCCGATTCAACCGTGAGAGGGTCTGGACGGCCTTGATGCCCGAAAGCACCTTGTCGACGTACATCGTGTGGAGGAGCGGCTCGTCGTACCCGGTCTGGAACTTGTCGGCGCAGACGAGGAAGCGGTACGGGTCCGTCCGGATCTTCTCGGCGATGCTGTTCGACGGAAAGCCGTTGAGCGTAGCCTCCGTGACCGGGACGCCCCCGAAGTCGTGCTCCCCCGAGAAGGCGACGATGGCCCGCCAGGGGCTCTTTCGCTCGGTGAGGTAGTCCCGGATCGCGTGGAAGTACTGGAGCGCCCGCTCGATCCCGGTCGTCACGACCATCGCGCGGGCCTGCCCGCCGATCTTCTGCAGGTCGAGCACCTGCTCGTGGAAGTGGTCGACCATGATCTCGGCCTTCAGCCGGATCGCGTGCTCGTGGCCTTCGACGTAGCGCCGGAGCTTCTTCCGTGCCCGTTTCGTGTCGAACTCGGGGTCGCCGGGAATCGTCTTCACGAGCCGGTAGTAGCTTTCGATCGGCGTGTAGCTGCGAAGGACGTCGAGGATGAAGCCCTCGTCGATCGCCTGCTTCATCGTGTAGACGTGGAAGGGGCGGCGCTTCGTCTCCCCACCCTCCGGGTGCGGCTCTCCGAAGATCTCGAGCGTCTTGTTCTTCGGCGTCGCCGTGAACGCGAAGTAGCTCGCGTTCGGGAGGAGCTTCCGACCCTCCATGATCCGGTTGATCTTGTCCTCGGTCGACTCGTCAGACTCGGTCTCGCCCCCGACGGAGAGAGCCATGTTCAGGGCCGAGGAGGTACGCCCGCCTTGGCTCGAGTGGGCCTCGTCGATGACGATGGCGAAGGTCCGCGCCCGGTGCTCCGTCCCGACCTTGTCGAGGACGTGCGGGAACATCTGGACGGTCGAGATGATGATCTTCTTCCCCGACTCGATGAGCTGCCCCAAGTTCCCGGAACTCTCCGCGTGCCCGACCGTCGCCGCGACCTGCGCGAACGACTTGATCGTGTCGCGGATCTGCCGGTCGAGGATTCGCCGATCCGTGACCACGATGATCGAGTCGAAAACGTGAGGGGCCTCAGGCACGCCCGCGCGCCTGAGGCCGATGAGCTGGTGGACGAGCCAGGCGATGGAGTTCGACTTGCCGCTTCCCGCGGAGTGCTGGATCAGGTAGCGCCGTCCCGCGCCGTGCCCGCGAGCGTCGGCGAGGAGCCTCCTCACGACATCGAGCTGGTGGTGGCGGGGCCAGACCTGGCTCCGGCTCTTCTTTCCAGTCGATTCGTCCTTCGTCTCGACGAGGTGGGCGTAGCTTTCGAGGATCTCGGTCAGGCTCTCCCGCGTCAGGATCTTCTTCCAGAGGTAGTCCGTCTTCAGGCCGTTCGGGTTCGGCGGGTTCCCGGCGCCGTCGTTCCAGCCCCGGTTGAAGGGGAGGAACCAGGAGCCCTTCCCCTTCAGGTGAGTGCAGAACCGGACCTCATGGTCGTCCAAGGCGAAGTGGACGGCGCAGCGCCCCAGCTCGAAGAGGCGCTCGCGCGGGTCCCGGTCCCGCTGGTACTGCTGGACGGCGTCTGCCACCGTCTGCTTCGTCAGGCTGTTCTTCAGCTCAAAGGTCGCGATGGGGAGGCCGTTCACGAAGAGGCCGAGGTCTAGGGCGAGCTGGGTCTCGTCGCGGCTGTACCGGAGCTGCCGCGTCACGGAGAACCGGTTCTTCCGGAAGCGCTCCGCGGCCGCGACGTTGCCCGGAGACGGCGAGCCGTAGAAGAGATCGAGGCTGACCGGCCCGTGCTTGACGCCATGTCGCAGGACATCGAGGACGCCCCGCCGGCTGACCTCGCCCTGGATGCGCGCGAGGAGCTTCCGCCGGGCCGGCCCGTCCTTGTCCAGTTCCACGGCCTGGGCCGATTTCGGCTGGCTCGCGAAGAGGAAGGTCCGGAGCTGGTTCAGGTCGACGCAGTACTCCCGGTCGTAGTCGCCCGCATCTCCGAGGATCCATCCGGCGTCATAGGCGGCCGACCGCTCAACAGCGTCTTCCGCGCTGGGCGGCGGCGGAGGGGCCTGGCCGGTGAGCGCGGTGACGATGAGGGTCTCGAGGCCCTTCTCTGAGGTGTCGGTGGTCATGCAACGGGCCTCCGGAGAAACGCCTGCGAATCCCTAGTCAGGTCATTCGGCACTGATCCGCACGGGCGGCTGCGCTCTCTCTGCGGCCATCTGTTGGACACCCGCCTCGATACGTGGGCCGCAAACAAAGCGAAGTCATTCCAGATGTGCGGTTTCCGGCACGAGATCGTCGCAGCCTTCATTGCTGACGGCGTATTCCATTTGATTCTCCGTTCCTCGCGAGGCTGCGTCGGGAGGAGAGTCTGTTCGATACCGGCTGAACGCGGGGCCTCTGTCGAACGAGCGTCCATCAAGTACCCGTCAAGTAAGCCCCGGATTCGTAACACCCTCAATAGCAATGGGTTCCAGGCTGCTCGCCGTCGCGCAGGGGCTCGCTGAGGCCGACGGATCAAGTACCGGAGGGCCTCTGGCGCCTTGGCGCTCCGAGCCCTTGTCAACGCTCTGCCCTTTCGAGTGGCCCGAGCGCCCGCAGGGCGTCCCGCACCTTCTTCGCGGCCTCGACGACGTCGGTCACGAGCCGCTCGTCCATTCCGTACCAGCCCTCGTACTCGGAGAGGTTTCGCTTCTCGTGGGCCGTCGCGAGGACGCGCCAAACCGCGTTCTGGACGCCCAGGGTCGCGGGAAGCGTCTGGAACACCAGCGCTCGGATCTCCGAACGATAGCCCGCTCGTCGGAGCGCGGCGAGGGCGAGGGCGTGCGATGCGCCGTACGCGAGATCGAATCGGCTCTCGAGGGAGTTGCTCTCGTTCTCGGCATCAGCGAGCCGAGAGTCCGCTGACCGGAGGAGCCCCTCGTACTCCCTGAGCAGAGGCGGCTCCTTCTTCAGCTTCCCGATCCTCGCGAGGTTCTCGAGCTCAGCCGAGGTCATCGTCGCCTCCGATCACGAAGATGCGGGGCTGCGAGGCGATACGCGAGGCGAAGGAGTCGGGCTCGGCGCGGCGGAGCTGCCAGTCGGCGGGCGTCAGGACCGTCGGGTTGACCGAACGGGCGAGGACCGCCTCGGCAGCCTGGAGCGCGTCGAAGAGATCGGAATAGGCGAGCGTCTCCGAGAGGACGAGGAGGTCGATGTCGCTCGAGGCCGTCTCCGTCCTCCTTGCGATGGAGCCGAAGACGAAGGCGGCACGGATGCGCGGCACGAAGGGTGCGAGCGCCCTGCGAATGGGCTCGACGAGCCCGACCGTCTTGACGACGAGGCCGTGCAGCTCGGCGAAGACCGGGCTGTTCTCTCGTGCCTGGTAGTGCTTCTGGTTTCCCGTCCGCGTCACGGTCACCAGGCCCGCATCGGCCAGCCGGGCGAGCTGCCTGTGGACGGCTCCAGTGCCACTCGCCGCGAGGCGAATCAGCTCGCCGCTCTGGAAGCGGCGCTCCGGTTGGCCGAAAAGGAGGCCGAGGACGCGCTGCTGGACTGGCGTGAAGAGCGCATCCGCGAGGCCCTTCCGGGATGGAGTCGAGATCCTTCCCATTTCGGGAAGAATCATACCCGAATCGGGAACGATACCGGGGGTCAGGCGCGTGAGCATCGCTCTCGAGCCTCTCGCTCGACCCTCAGCTCACCTTCAGCGCCGATCGGAGCGACGCCGCCGCCTCCGCGTTCCGGACGAGGCCGTCCCGGGCGAGCAGCTTCTTCCACCCGCGGCCGAGGCGCTTCGCGAGGGCATCCTGGCGGACCCGACGGTAGGCCGAGGGCATTTCGAGGTAGACGAACGTACCCGGTCGCGATCCCGCTCGGTGTTTCCGCAGGTGGATCACCTTCCCGGGGGGTGCGACGAGCGGCGAGCCGTCTCCCTCGTCGGTGATCTGGATGACGTCGTCGAACAGAGCCGGAAGGCGAGACCCGACGAGACGGTAGCTCTCGACCGCCGACGCCCGCTTCTTCCGCCGGCGCTTCGCCTCGGCGAGGCCTGCCTCATGCGTCTTCTGGTCTTCCTCGGTCAACTCGATGATCCTGAGCTGGGCCAGGCGGAGGGGAGAGTGCAGCGCCGCGACGCTCTTCGCCTTACGTTTCGGCGTCTTCTTCCCACCCGGGATCAGCGGTTCACGGTAGAGCTTCTGAAGGACGGCGAGAGCCCTCGGCCCGACCTCCTCCCGGCAGTGGTCACGGATGAACTCGCGCGCCGCCGAGACCGCACCGGAGTCGGACGTCTCGAGGACCGCCTCGACGAGCCCGTCCTTCGAGTGCATCGAGGCGTTCGTCGAGCCGACGAAGACCCGGCGTCCGACGACGAAGACCTTCGCGTGGAGGTTCCGTACGCTGAAGACCCGGACTCCCTTCCGATGAGCCGCCAGGAGGTCCTTCGGGCTCGTCTGACCGCTCGCCACGGCGTGCTCGCTCGCATCGACGACGAGACGGCTGCCCGCTGGCAGCGGGAGGAGCCGCCCGGCGCCCTTCCCGTAGTAGGCGACCGCGGCGTGGACCGGGACGCGGGACTCGCGGACGGCGGCGGTGAGGCGGGACCACGGGCGGTCGAAGTGGAAGATCGTCGTCATGCGTCGGCCTCGTCGGGAACCGGAACCCCATCGGCGTCGCCCTCGACCTCATCTTCAGCGGAACCGAAGTCGTCGAGCACGTCCGGCCCGGTGTCTGGTTCTGGAAGCGCGGTTGCAGCGGCCCGGACGTCGAGCCTTCCTGTGATGACATCGGACACCAAGCGTTCGCGGAACTCTCGGACAAGCACCAGCTCGCGCCGGGCGGACCGGATCGCCGCGTCGATCTCAGCGAAGGTCCGGTCGAGGTGTTCGACGATTTCATCCTGCTCTCTTCTCGGAGGAACGGCGATCGTGAGGTTCTTGACCTCGGCGACGTTGATGCGATCGAAGGTGGAGCCGACCAGGACGTTCTGAAGCTGACGTTTCATCGCGGGGCTATGCAGGACGTAGTTCAAGAAACGACAGTTCTCCGTTGAGGATCGAATCAAGCAGACATCCTGGCCCATCGCAAACGGCTCATCCGTGCCGACGAAGGCGGATGCCCCGACGCTGACGTTTCGACAGTAGATGACATCGCCCTTTCGAGGGGCGCGTCCGCCCCCGATGAGCTTCTCGTAGTACTCCTGCGTGGTCCGATTCGCCTTCGCTAAGTCGAGGTCAAAGGTCTGCGCCTCGCGGACGCTGGCCAGCGGGACGCCCTCAGGGACAAAGGGCGCGGTGAGGTGCTTGCAGTCCACCACCTCCCACCGTCTGCGCAATGAGAGGACGTCCCACTGTTCCGGCACGTTCCCTAGCCAAGGCAGGCCTGACGGCTTCAAACTGATGTCGGAAACGATGCCTCGAACAACGGCCCGGTCGCAGATCATCCCTTTCTGCTGCTCAAGGAGCATGACGAGTCGTTGTCGCACCCGAACATACCGCCGGACCTCCCTGTCGGCGTGATCTAGGAAACGGACGATCCTCAGTTGTTCGACTTCAGGTGGGTACGGCGCCGCGAGCTGGCCGAAGCTGTCCGAATAGAGCCGCAGAAACCCGGATTCGCCGGTTCCGAGTCCACGAGACTCCCTGCGGAATGTGGCACCCATTAGAGGGGTGCGGAAGAGGCGCACGAAGTAGTCGGTGCGTAGCGGGCCAGTCTGGCAAAAGACGGCGTAGTCCGGGCTCACGAGTCCAGTGGTCGAAGCGGCAGCGAAGAGCCCAGCCGATGCACGCATTCTGTTCATGACGATCTCGCCCGGCTGAACGATCTTGAACCCGACGAGATGATCAGGGGTGATCGGCTTCCCGCCGACCTGCTCGTGGTCCACGAGGCCCGATGCCTGCCTTAACGAGAGCAATCGCTCGGTCCCCGCCGACGAACGGCGATCGACTTCCCGAAAGAGCGCCTTGAGTCGCCGCACCTCCCAGTGCTCCGGCACCTTTCCCAGCCACGGCACCCCCGACTCCTTGTACGCCGGGTACGGCTTCAGGCCGTCGAGCATCTCAGAGCGCCTCGAACCAGGTCTTCAGCTTCTGAGCCATGAGCCGTCGCCGTTCGGCGAGGAAGTCGTCGTACGCCGGTATCTCGCCGTCGAGGAGCGACTCGGGGAGGCTGCTCATCCGCAGGTTCGCGGCAAGCTCCTCGCGGGTCGTCAGGTTGCCGTACTTCTTCGGCCCGCCGGCGGCCTGCTCGGCCAGCTCGCGGAAATACTTCTCGGGAGGCTTGTCGCCGATGGCGATGTTGATCTCGCTCTGGGCGAGGACGAAGTTCGCGATCTGGTTGTAGCGGCCGCGGGAGAGGCCCTTGCCCTTGAGAAAGTTCCGGGGGTAGACGTGGTGGACGTCGCTCCGGTTCAGGAGGAGGTCGAGGGCAGTGATGTCGCGGGAGAGGAATCCCTTGTCGCCGAGCTTCACCTGCGCGGCCTTGTAGGCGAGGAAGTAGGGACTCTGGGCCGAGGAGGTGTCCATGACGGTCGGGAGCATCCCGGTCCAGAAGGTGTCGGGCAGCTCCGTCGCGACGACGGTCTCGACGTAGGACGCGAGGCCCTGCGCGGCGATCTGCCGGATGTCGTAGTCGAACATCGTCTCGGGCGAGCCGGTGTAGCGCGACTTCAGGACCGACATGGCGTACCAGCGCCTCACGAGCCGCTCGAGGTCCGCCGCGGGGAGGCCGTCGGCCCGGCCACGGAGGTAGAGGATGTAGGCGAAGTTGACGGCGTTCTGGCCGCCGATCAGCTCCCTCGTCACGAAGCCGGCCGACCGGAGGATCATCGTGATCCGGTCGAAGTGGGTCTTGTTGATGAACTGGAGGACGCCGCGCTTGAGGCCGCCGAACGCCTCCTCGGCGATCGCCTCCTCGTACTGCTTCGTCTCGAAGTTGCGCCCCGAAAGGAGGGCGACGAGGTCCTGGAGCTTGCCGCGCCGGAATTCCGAGGTGAAGGCGACGCGGAGCATGTCGGTGTAGGAGGGGTCGTAGATGTCGTCGTTGACGTCCTTCAGCCACGACATCTTCGGGAAGAACTCGGAGACGGCGAAGGCCTTGTCGCCCTTCTGGATCGTCGGGAGGAACTCGGGGGCGACGGCGAGATGGCAGAAGTAGTCGATCGCCTTCCGGAGGAGGTTGCCGCCGTACGTCTCGTTGACGGCGATCTTCGACATCGCGAAGTCGGCCTGGGAGAGCTCGGCTCCGGCGGAGTTCACGCGGATGAAGATCTCGGTGACGGTCTCGATGTCGAGGTCCTCGGCCAGCTCGATGATGCCGACGTGGTTGTTGACGATCTTCGTGAGCTTCTGGAGGACCTTCCCGACCTTCTTGCGGTCGGCGTCGGGGTTCTTCTCGATGTACCCCTCGGTCAGCTCGATGAGATCCGACTCCGGAGCGAAGACCATCGCCACGTCCTCGATCCAGGCAGCGTCCTTCCGGATCGCGGGGTTCGCGACCTCGAACTTCTCCTCGAGAGGGTGGAACGCGATCCGTATGCGGACGGTCTCGTAGTCCTTCGTCAGGACCTCCCGCCCGAGGAGCGCTGCCATGAGGGCCGTGACGCGCTGCTGGCCGTCGATGAGGATTCGCTTGCCGGCCGACGCCGTTCCGTCCTTGAGCTTGATGGTCGGGTTCCGCCAGGCGATAAGGTAGCCGACCGGATAGCCCTGGTAGAGGGAGTCGAGGAGGTTCCTCACCTTCGTCGCGTCCCAGACGAACGGGCGCTGGATCTCGGGGATGGCGATCTCGCCCGACTTGACCCAGGTGAGGAGGGTCTCGATGGGGTGAGGTGTGACGGAGTAGCGCTGCGTCGACATCGCTCAGCGGCCCTTTCCCAGGATCGACTCGAGGAGCCCCTCGGTCTCTTTCGTCACGGCGAGGATGTCGGCGCGGATCTCCTCGAGCGTCCGGAGCGGCTGCGGCTTGTAGAAGTAGCGGGTGAAGCTGACCTCGTAGCCGGTCTTCACGCTCGAGGGGTCGTACCAGGCGTCGGCGGCGTGAGGGAGGACCTCGCGGCGGAGGAATGCCTCGATTCCCCCCTCCTCGAGGAGCGGGACCTGCTCGGTGTCGCGGAGGTCGGGGTCCGACTCGTACTCGACGATGGCCGGCTTTCCGTCCACGGTCGCCGGGAAGAGGCCGCGGAGCGGGTCCGGCTTCGTCCTCCCGGCCTTGTGGATCTTCCGGAGGATCGGGGGCGCGTTCTCGGAGCGCGGGGCCGACTCCTTCAGCGCCTTCAGCTCCTTCGGCGCGTAGATGCGGTCGGGGTCGGCGCCTTCGAGCCGGAGCGGCCGCTCGACGGTGACCTTCCAGTAGCCGAACGCTTCGTTCGGGAAGAGTTTCGACTGCTCCGTCTCCTCGAAGGCGAGGAACGTGTCGCAGATCGTCCGGATGTCCTCCGGCGAGAGCTCGCAGTTCTTCTTCCCGAGGTTCTTCCGGAGCGGCTTCGACCAGCTCGTCGCGTCGATGAGCTGAACCTTCCCGCGGCGATGGTCGGGCTTGCGGTTCGTCAGGACCCAGACGTACGTCGCGATCCCGGTGTTGTAGAACATGTTCAGCGGCAGCGCGACGATCGCCTCGAGCCAGTCGTTCTCGATGATCCAGCGCCGGATGTTGCTCTCGCCCTGGCCGGCGTCACCCGTGAAGAGGGACGAGCCGTTGTGGACCTCGGCGATCCGGCTCCCGAGCGGCGTCCCGTGCTTCATCTTGGAGAGCATGTTCGCCAGGAAGAGCATCTGGCCGTCGCTGGAGCGGGTGAGGAGGGAGTACTCCGGGTCACCGGCGTGCGTGATGACGAAGCGCGGGTCGCGGATCCCCTCTTTTCCCCCCATCCGCTCGAGGTCGCTCTTCCAGCTCTTCCCGTAGGGCGGGTTCGAGCGCATGAAGTCGAACTCGCGTGAGGGGAAGGCGTCGGCCGAGAGGGTGGAGTGCTCCGGGCCTCCGACGATGTTGTCAGCCGCCTCTCCTTCGCCCTTCAGGAGAAGGTCGGCCTTCGCGATGGCGTAGGTCTCGGAGTTGATCTCCTGGCCGAAGAGGTGGGTCGCCACGGCCTTGCCGCGCTCGCGGGCAAGCTCCTTCAGCGTCTCCTCGGCGACGGTCAGCATCCCGCCGGTGCCGCAGGCGCCGTCGTAGAGGAGGTAGGTGCCCGACTCGATCCGGTCCGCGATGGGGAGGAAGATGAGGTTCGCCATCAGCTTGACGGCGTCGCGCGGCGTCCAGTGCTCGCCCGCTTCCTCGTTGTTCTCCTCGTTGAAGCGGCGGACGAGCTCCTCGAAGATCGTCCCCATCGCGTGGTTGTCGAGGCCCGGGTGGCGGACGGTGCCGTCGGCTTTCAGGACGGGGTTCGGTCCGAGGTTGACGTCGGGCGAGAGGAGCTTCTCGATGAGAGTCCCGAGGGCGTCAGCCTTCGAGAGGCGGGGAATCTGGTTTCGGAACTCGAACTTCTCGAGGATGTCCTGGACGTTCGGGGAGAAGCCGTCGAGGTATGCCTCGAAGTCGGCCTTCAGCTGCTGCTGGCTGGCGCGGGCGCGGAGGTCGCGAAGCGTGAAGGGCGAGGTGTTGTAGAAGGCCTGGCCGGCCGCCTGCCGGAGCGCCTGGTCCTGGTGGACGATGCCGGCGGCGTCGAGGGAGGCCTTCATTTCGAGGACGGCCTTCTTCGTCGGCTCGAGGAGGGTATCGAGCCGACGGAGGACGGTCATCGGGAGGATGACGTCGCGATACTTGCCTCGTACGTAGAGGTCGCGCAGGACGTCGTCCGCGATTCCCCAGATGTAGTTCGCGATCCAGGAAAGCTGCGTCGAGTCCATTCCGCCGTCCTCGGGCCGTTCAGATTCACCGTGAGCCGCGCCCGGCGCCTCGGAGAACAGCCGGGCCGAGAGTGTAGCGTCCGGCCCGCAGGCCATTGTCCCGAAAGGCCTTCCTCCTCCGGATCGACCCCGCCCTCTTCGCC
Source organism: Acidobacteriota bacterium (assembly GCA_029567505.1). Taxonomy (GTDB): domain Bacteria; phylum Acidobacteriota; class Thermoanaerobaculia; order UBA5066; family UBA5066; genus UBA5066. The sequence goes on along the minus strand of JAKPXO010000447.1, from coordinate 95 downwards.
GAGATCGAGCGATGGGCGGCGGACGAGCTCCGGAGCGTGAACGGCCAGATCGAGTACCTCCTGCGGGAGGCGGTGAAGGCCCGGCGGCGCGGGCG
>JAKPXO010000444.1 GCA_029567505.1 Acidobacteriota bacterium | reverse complement strand
CCGCCCGGAACGAACCCGAGGGGCCGGCCCTCCAGCGCAAGCGGGGCCTCGCGGGGCACCTCGCCCGCGTCGCCTCGACGTTCGTCCCGGGCTGCGTCTCCCGCTACGCCACCGACTACACCGAGCGCGCCTTCGGCGACTCGATGTCGCGCTGGGGGACCCCGACCGTCCTCCTCGAAACCGGCGGCTGGCACGGCCCGCGGGAGGAGGAGCGCCTCGTCCGGCTCAACTTCGTCCTCCTCCTGTCCGCCCTCCACGCCCTCGCGCGCGGCGAGGAGACTGCGGACGCGGCCATCTACGAGACGCTCCCGCCGAACGTCCGCGGCGACCTCGTCGACCTCGTCCTGCGCGGCGCCACCGTCCACGGCGGGCGGGGCCTTCCTCCCTTCCGCGCCGACGTCGCGGTCGTGAAAGCACGCGCGTTTGCGGGCGACGGTCGGCGTCTCCCCTCGGCCGCCGTCGTCGACGTCGGCGACCTCGGGCACCTCGCCGGCCTCGAGGAGGTGGACGCCACCGGCCTCGTCGTCGCGCCCGCGCCGGCCGGAGGCGCGGAGGCGTGGGAGAAGGTCGTCGCCGCTCTCGCCGCACGGGGCCTCGCGAAGGACGGGGCGCTCCTCCTCGACGACGACGCGCTCGCGCGCGAAGCCCGCGCCTGGGCCGCGGGTCGGGCGATCGTCCCCTGGGCGGAGGTCGACCTCGTCCTCTTCACGAGAGCCGAGAAGGGGCTCGTCGTCGAAAGCTTCGCCCGCGGGGGGACGCGGACGAAGTAGGCCGGGTGTCCCTCCGCGGTGACGGACGTCACGGTACGCCGATTGCATCGTGGCGAGACACGAAGGATTCCGTCCGACCGTTCGAGCCGGGCGGTACCGAGAGGTGGTTATGAACGAGATCGTCGCCCGGCGTGCGGCTTCGGCGCTCCTCTGCCTCCTGTGGCTCCTCCACGCGGACGTCGCCGTCGCCGAGAGCTTCCGCGAGAAAGTCGCCCGCTGGGACGCCCTCGCCGTCGAAGCGGCCAGCCGCCCCGCCGACGACCTCGTCCTGACGTCGGGACGGCTCACGCTGGAGCTGAAGAAAGGGCGCGTCGCCGAGGTCCGGGCCGGCGAAGAGGTCGTCGGTCTCTTCGTCTCGGGAACCGGGACGCTCCGGTACCGCTCCGACGACCCGTCCGAGCGCGACGCGGTGCGCTGGGCCACCCGGAAGAACACGGGCCTGCGGCTTTCGGAAGAGGAGGGGGCCCTCGTCCTCTCCACGCGGTTCACCGATGCCCTCTGGGTCTCCGCCGGCACGCCGCTCCCGGGGATACCGGCGCCGGCCGCCGAGGCCTCGCTCGCGTCCTCCTTCGCGAAGCACCGGGCCCGCTTCGACAACCTCGCCGCGCGGCCCCTCCTCCACCAGCTCCTCCACGCCCGGGGCTCCGGAGACGCCGCGCCGGTCGTCCGCGTCGAGGTGAACGCGGCGGGCGACGACCTCGTCTACCTCCTCGACGGCCTCGTCTCGCGCTCCGAACGGCTCTCCGCAGCGCACGTGATCCCGGCTCTCCGGACAGCGGGCGACGATCGGAAGCTCCTCGCCGTCCTGAGCGACACGCCCCTCGGGCGGGACCGGAGGGAACCGGCTCCGCCGGAGGTTTTCCTGACGCACGTCGACCTCTCGGTCGCGGCCTCGGGCGGCTCCCTCGCCACGGTGGAGGCGACCGAGACGTTTGAAGCCGCCTCCGGGAAACCGGGCGTCCTCCTCCTCCACCAGAAGGGAACCTTCTTTCGCCCGCGGAACACCGGGAACCTCCTGAAGCAGGAAGCGCGTGTGACGGCCGTCCGGGACGCGGCGGGAGGGGCGCTGGAGTTCGACCACCGGGACGACTTCCTCGCCGTCGCGCTGCCGTCCCCGCTCGTCCCGGGCCGTCCCGTGACGCTCCGCTTCGAGATCGAGGGCGACCTCCTCCATCGCCCCTTCGGCGCCTCCTACTGGCTCCTCGGAAACGAGGCCTGGTTCCCGCGCCCCGGCGAGCGGGAGCGCGCGTTCACGGTCCGCTCCCGCGTGAGGGTGAAGCGGCCCTTCACGCCCCTCGCCCCGGGGACGACCGTGCGGAGAGCCGAGGAGGGGGACGAGCAGGTCCTCGAGACTCGGATCGACAAGCCCGTGACGGCCTTCTCCGTCCTCGCCGGCAGGTTCTCCCTCGAGGAGGAGGCGAGGGACGGCCTCACGGTTCGGGCCGCGACCTACGCCGGCCCGAACACGATCTCGCAGCGAAACATCCTCGAGGCCGCGCGGAAGATGACCGTTCACCTCGCCGGCTACCTGGGGAACGCCCCGTTCGACGAGATCACCGTCGTCCAGCTGGACCGGGCGGCTCCCGACCCGGTCCTCTCGGGTTTCGTCTTTCTGCCGACCCGCTTCGACTTCGCTTCGATCCACCCCGAGCCGCTTCCCGCGGGGTTCGACTACCCGAGCGGGGGGACCCCGAGGTGGTTCGTGATGAAGAACGGCGTCAGCCGACGCCTCGCCCGGGGTCTCGCGGAGCAGTGGTGGGGCGCCTCGGTCCGGAGCGCGGGCGGCGGGGAGAGCTGGGTGCCCAAAGCGTTCTCGGACTACCTGGCCGGGCTCCTCGTCCGCGACCTCCACAGCGAGATCGACTGGACCCTCCTGCGATCGATGTGGAAGAAGGACGCTCGGGCCTCGCGCAGAGTCGCACCCGTCGCCCTCTGGGACCGCGTCTTCGCGTTCGACGACGTCGGCCGGTCGATCCAGCTGCAGGACAGCCTCGTGGCCGCGCGCGGCCCGCTCCTCCTCGACGGATTGCGCGAGGAGCTCGGCGAGGAACGCTTCCGGACGCTGCTCGCCGCGGTGCAGAAGACGTTCGCCGGCCGGCGGGCCTCGACGGGCGACGTGGCGCGGGTCCTCGCCGCGGTCTCGTCGCGGGAGACGGCGAACGCCTTCGAGTCGCGCGTCTGGGAGCGAGCCGCGGACTGGGCCCGCTAGGCGGCGGTGCGCGGGGCGTATCGGTCCGATCTCGGGCAGAATCTGCGGTCGGCCTCGACAACGCCACATCGCAACCGGAGGAAACCCAGTGCCGAATTCCCGTTCCAGCTACGCCCGCGCGGCTCTTCTCCTCGCCGTGCTCTTCGTCGTCGCCCCCGTCACCGCCGCGGAGACGTTCCCGGAGACGATCCGCCGCTACGACACCCTCGCCGTCGACGCCTCGAGCCGGGACGCGACGGGGATGGTCCTGAGGTCGGGCCGGATGGTCCTGCGCGTCGCGGACGGCCGGGTCGCGCCCGTACGAGCGGGGACCGAGGTCGTCGGCCTCTTCGTCGCGGGCAAAGGAACGCTCGAGTACGTCTCGACCGACGCGGTCGAGCACCCCGTGGTCAAGTACACCGCGAAGAAGAACAGCGGCCTCGACGTGACCCAGGCCGAGGGCGGCCTCGTCCTCACCGAGGCCTTCTCCTCGGCGCTCTGGCTCGCCTCGGGGGCGCCGCTCCCGGCGCTCCCCGAGACGGCCGACGCTGGCTCGCTCGCCGACGATTTCGGCAAGCACCGCGAGCGGTTCGGGAACGTGGCCCAGAGGCCGGTCGCGATGGACCTCGCCCGTGCCCGGCACGACGCTCCCGCCCAGCCCTGGGTCCGCGTGGAGGCGACCGGCTCGGCGGACGACCTCGTCTACCTCCTCGACGGCGTGGCGGATCGCGCCGAGTCCCTCTCCGTCGCGAGCCGCTTCCAGTACGCCGCGGGATCCGGGGACTCGCGGAAGTTCGTGACGGTCCTTTCCGAGCAGCCGGTCGGCCGCGACCGGCGCCAGCCCGTTCCCCCGCCCTACCTCCTGACCGACGTCGACCTCTCCCTCACCGCCTCCGACGGCGAGAGCGCGGCGCTGACCGTGACGGAGACGTTCCAGGCGGTCGCCGCCCAGCCGGGGGTTCTCTTCCTCGACCTCTACAGCGCCATCAACCGCCGCGACAACCACGGGAACGTCGTGCCGAAGACGGTGCGGCTGAAAGGCGTCTTCGACGAGGGGGGAAGACCCGTCGAGCACGTGCACCGCGACAGCCACCTCGCGGTCCGGCTCCGCGAGCCCCTCGCGCGGGGACGCGGGACGAAGCTGCGGTTCGAGATCGAGGGCGACCTCCTCTACCGGCCCGGCGGGGACAACTACTGGGAGCTGGGGACAGAGCCGTGGTTCCCGCAACCCGAGCTCAACTGCCAGTTCTACACCGTCCACGCGACGGTGAAGGTGAAGAAGCCCTTCGTCCCGCTCGTCCCCGGAACGACCGTCCGCCGTATCGAGGAAGGGGACTACAACCTCCTCGAGACCCGCATCGCCAAGCCCGTCCAGCTCTTCGTCGTCATCGCCGGCAAGTATCGGTTCGAGGAGGAGACGAAGGACGGCCTCACGATCCGGGTCGCCTCCTACGGCGGGCCGAACCGGATGGCGTACCGGAAGCTGCTCGAGCTCTCGCGGAAGATGATCGACTACTACTCGGGCTTCCTCGGGGCATTCCCGTTCGACGAGTTCAACATCGTCGAGATCAACGCCTACGGGTACGGGCAGGCGCCGCCGGCCTTCATGTTCATCACGACGGAGGCGTTCAACCCGATCCAGGGCGAGGTCAACCAGATCTTCTCGCAGGGGATCAACGAGCGGTTCGCCCACGAGATCGCGCACCAGTGGTGGGGCCACGTCGTGAAGATGCCGAGCGCGGACGAGCAGTGGATCTCGGAGTCGTTCGCGGAGTACTCGGCGGCGCTCCTCATCCGCGACCTCCGCGGGAAGAGCGACTACAAGGGCCTCCTCGCGCACTGGCGGCGGCGCGCGAACGAGGCCCGCGACGTGGCGCCCGTCGCGCTCGCGACGCGCGTCCGGGCACGGAACGACCTCGAGACCGCCTGGAACCTCCGGACGGCGCTCCTCTACTCCAAGGGTCCGCTCGTCCTGGAAGCCCTTCACCGCGAGCTCGGAGACCGGCCGTTCCTCGTCTTCCTCGCGTCGGTCCAGTCGAACCTCACCTGGAGGTTCGGACCGACGGGCCTCGTCCAGCAGGTCCTGAACGCCGTCGCGAAGAAGGACTACGGCCCGTTCCTGGAGAAGTACTACTGGGGGCTCGA
>JAKPXO010000438.1 GCA_029567505.1 Acidobacteriota bacterium | reverse complement strand
GCCCCGTTCCCCGAGGGCGAGCTCCTCGACAAGGCGCGCCGCCTGACGGACGTCCCCGCGCGGCGCGAGGTGAACACGATGCTCCGGGTCCACGAGGTGCGTGAGGCGGGGCTCACGGCCCACGGGAAGACGCTGAACGTCTCGGTGAACGGGCTCCTCGCGGAGGTGGACGCCGAGCTCAGCGTCGGCCGCGTCGTCGACGTCGAGTTCTACCTTCCCGACGACCCCGCCTCGGTGCGGAGCCGCGGCCAGGTCGCGCGGCGGGCGTACGAGGCCTCGACGTTCCACCCCGTCTTCGGCCTCCGCTTCCTCGAGCTCTCCGCGCGCGACCGGACGCGGATCGAGCGTTTCGTCGCCTCGCGCGAGCGGGCCGGGGAGGGTCGCGGGTGATCATCCTCCGCGAGCGCCGCGAGAGGACGACCGTCCTCCGGATCCAGGGCGTCGTGAAGCTCGGGGAGAGCGCCCGCCAGTTCTCCGAGCTCCTCGAGAAGGTGCTCGAGGAGGACGAGGGGCCGGTCCTCCTCGACTTCGAGAAGATCGACACGCTCGACTCCACCGGCCTCGGGGAGCTGATCGGCTACCTCCAGCGCTTCGAGGAGCGAAAGAGGAAGATGGCGATCGTCCGCCCGAAGGACCGCGTCGTCGCGCTCCTGAAGCTGACGCGCCTCGACACCCTGATCCGGATCTTCCCGGACGACGAGGCCGCGCTCGCGTACCTCGCGGGGTGACGACGGGCGGGCATGCGGGCCGCGATACGGAGCCTCGCGTGTTTGACGTCGAAAGGGCCGCGTCGTATCCTCCCGCTCCCCGCTCGTGCGAAAGTGGCGGAACTGGTAGACGCGCAAGGCTCAGGACCTTGTGGCTCTTAACAAGCCGTGGGGGTTCGAGTCCCCCCTTTCGCACCACTCCTCCCCGCCCCGCGCGGCGGAGGCCTGCCCCGGCGGGCCCCCCGGAAAGGACACCGTGACCACGAACACCCCCGAAAGCCGCGTCCTCGCGGCCCTCTCGCCGCGCGGCCAGCGCATCCTCTCCTTCCGCGACCTCGCGAAGGGGCTCCTCGGCCCCTCCGCCGACGACGCCTCGCTCGAGGCGCTCCGCGCCGAGGTCGACGCTCTCGAGCGCAAGGGCCTCGTCGTCCGCACCCGAGGCGAGAAGCTCTCCCTCATCGAGCACACGAGCCTGAAGGCGGGCCGGATCGCCTTCCGGGGCGAGGGGCGCGCCTGGCTCCTCTCGGGCAAGCCGGGGGTCCCCGACCTCCCCGTCGCCCGGGGAGGAGGAGGCTCGGCGCTCGACGGGGACTTCGTCCTCGTGAGGGTCGAGAAGGCGAAGGGACACGCAGGCTACCGCGGCCCGGCCGAGGTCGGCTTCGTCGTCAAGGTCCTCGTGAGGCGGCGGGAGACCGTCGTCGGCCGCATCCAGCGGCGCCCCGACGGCGTCGTCCTCGTCCCGTACGACACGAAGATCGACGCCCTCCTCCGGATCCCCGACGGCATGGACCTCGACGCCCCCGACGGCATCTACGTCGACGCGCGCATCACGACCTGGCCCGACGAGCACCGGCTCGCGCAGGCGGAGGTGACCGAGCTGATCGGCTTCCCGGGCGAGGAAGGGGTCGACGTCGAGGTCGTCGCCCGCAAGTGGGGGATCCCCCGCGAGTTCCCGAAGGCCGTCCTGGACGACGCGAAGCGGGCGATCCGCGACGTGGGCGAGGCCGAGCGCTCGGCGCGCCGCGACCTGACCCGCGAGGTCTCCGTCACGATCGACGGCGAGTCGGCCCGCGACTTCGACGACGCGATCTCCGTCGAGGAGCTTCCGGGAGGCGGCTTCCGGCTCGGCGTCCACATCGCCGACGTCTCCCACTACGTGAAGCCGGGCACCGCCCTCGACGCCGAGGCGTTCGAGCGCGGCACCTCCGTCTACTTCCCCGACCGCGCCGTCCCGATGCTCCCCGAGCGCCTGTCGACCGACCTCTGCTCCCTCCGCCCGAACGAGGAGCGGCGGACGGTGACCGCGCTCCTGACCCTCGACGAGAAGGGCGAGACCCGGAAGGCGGAGTTCTTCCGGAGCGTCATCCGGTCGCGCGCGCGCCTCACCTACACCGACGTCGCGGCCTTCTTCTCCGGCGAGGAGCCGGGGGAGGAGAAGCTCCCGGCCGACGTGAGGCCGATGCTCCTCGCCGCCCGCAAGGCGGCGTTCGCCCTCCGCTGGATGCGCCGCGGCCGCGGCGCGCTCGACTTCGACCTCCCCGACGCCGACCTGATCCTCGGCGAGAAGGGGGACGTCGTCGACATCGTCCGGGCCGTGCGGAACGAGGCGCACCGCCTCGTCGAGGAGTTCATGCTCGCCGCCAACGAGGCCGTGGCGAAGCACCTCCTCTTCGTCCCGGCTCCGGCGATGTACCGCGTCCACGACCGGCCCGACGAGCGCAAGCTCGCCGACCTGCGCGCCGTCCTCGAGCCGCTCGGCTACGAGATCCCGGCCGAGGACGACGCCGTCAGCCCGGGCGTCTTCCAGTCGATCCTCGACCAGGCCGAGGGGAAGCCCGAGGAGCGGTTCGTCTCCGACCTCGTCCTCCGCGCGCAGAAGAAGGCCCTTTACGCCCCCGAGTGCCGCGGCCACTACGCGCTCGCCGCGCCGTACTACGCCCACTTCACCTCGCCGATCCGGCGCTATCCCGACCTCGTCGTCCACCGCGCCCTCTGCGAGTGGATCGCGTCCGGGAGGCCCCCGGCGACCGCCGAGGCCGAGAGCCGCGAGCGCTGGCTCGCCGACGCCGCGGCCCAGTGCTCCGAGCGCGAGCGGCGCGCCGAGTCGGCCGAGCGCGAGGCGCAGTCGTGGAAGAAGTTCGTCTTCCTCTCGAAGAAGGTCGGCGAGGAGTTCGAGGCCTACGTCTCCGCCGTCGTGCCGTTCGGCCTCTTCATCACACTCGAGGACGTCTACGCCGACGGCCTCCTCCCGATGGACGCCCTCGGAGACGACTGGTACCGCTACGAGGACGTCGAGCACCGCCTCGTGGGCGAGTCGACCGGGCGTGTCTTCCGCCTCGGCGACCACCTGCGCGTCAAGCTCGTCCGCGCCGACTTCGACAAGCGCCTCCTCGACTTCCAGCTCCACGGCGTCCCGCCGGCCCGGCGCGACGACCGCGTCGCGCCCCCCGTCTGGACGCCGGCGCCCGCTCCGCGACGCTCGGGCGCGGGAGCCCCGAAGGAAGGCCCGGGCGGAGGCCGGGGCGGCCGCAAGGCCCCGGCGCGCAAGCCGGCCCGGGACGGAGCGGGGAAGAAGCCGTCCCGCGGCGCCCCGCGCGGGAGGCGACGGTGACGGCGGCCCCGCGCACCTTCTCGGTCGCCCTCGTCGGCCGCCCGAACGTCGGCAAGTCGGCCCTCTTCAACCGCCTCTCGGGGACCCGCAAGGCGCTCGTCCACGACCGGCCCGGAATGACCCGCGATTCCTTCGCCCTCGACCTCGTCAGCGAGACGGGGCGCCGCTGGCGGCTCGTCGACACCGGCGGGCTCGACCTCGACGCGGCGGGCGGCTTCGCCGCCTGGACGAGCGAGAAGGCGCTCGACGCCGTCGTCGACGCCGACCTCCTCGTCCTCGTCCTCGACGGCTCCGACGGCGTCCTCCCCGAGGACGAGCGGATCGCGTCGCGCCTCCGCGCGCTCGGCAAGCCGGTCGTCGTCGCCTGGAACAAGGTCGACCGGAAGGAAGCCGAGGCGGGCCTCGAGCAGGCCTACGAGCTCGGCTTCGAGGACGTCTTCGGCGTCTCGGCCGTCCACGGCGTCGGGAGCGACGAGCTCCTCGAGGCGCTCGAGGCGCGCCTCCCCGAGGACCTCGACCCCGAAACGCGCGCCGAGGGGCTTCCGGTCGCCATCGTCGGCCGTCCGAACGTGGGCAAGTCCTCGATCGTGAACCGGATCGTCGGCGCCGAGCGGGTCATGGTCTCCGAGATCGCCGGCACCACCCGGAACCCCGTCGACGTCGAGCTCGTGCGGGGCGGCCGGAGCTACGTCCTCGTCGACACCGCGGGGATTCGCCGGAAGGGGAAGACGTCCGACTCGGCCGAGCTCCTCTCCGTCGTCGCCGCGCGCAAAGCGATGGAGCGCGCACGGATCGCCGTCGTCGTCTTCGACGCCTCCGAAGGGATCACCTCGCAGGATGCGACGATCGCCGGCTACGCCGAGGAGGCGCGCCGCAGCCTCGTCCTCGTCGCGAACAAGTGGGACCTCCTCGCCGACGACCCCGTCGCCCAGAAGACGCTCCGCGAGGACGTCCGCCGCCGCTTCGTCTTCACGCGCGGCGCCGCGTTCCTCACCGTCTCGGCGAAGACCGGCGCGGGGGTCTCGAAGATCCTCCCGGAAGCCGATGCCGTCGCGCGCCGCTCGGCGCTGAAGCTTTCGACGGGAGAGCTGAACCGCGTCCTGAAGAAGGCCTTCGAGGCCCAGCTCCCGAAGGGGCGCTCCGGGCGCGAGCTGAAGATCCGCTACGCGGTCCAGATCGCGTCGGAGCCGCCCCTCATCCGGCTCTTCTCCGACCGCGACGAGCCGCTCCACTTCGCCTTCGAGCGCTTCCTCCAGAACCGGCTGCGGGAGAAGTGGGACCTTGCCGGCGTCCCGGTGAAGTTCGTGGTCCGAAAGGGCGAATAGCCCTTGGATTAGACTCGGGTCCGGCCCCAGGAGGAATCGCACAGCGTGAGCGAGACGAAGTCGGCTGCGGGAGCCCGCTACAAGGTGGCGGAGGTCTGCCGTCTGGCGGACGTCCAGCCCTACGTCCTCCGGTACTGGGAGAGCGAGTTCCCCGTGCTTACCGCCCCGAAGGGGGCGAGCGGGCCGCGCCTCTACACCGGTCTCGAGCTGAAGATCATCGAGCGGATCAAGAAGCTCCTCTACGACGAGGGCTACACCATCGCCGGAGCGAAGAAGCGCCTCGAGGCCGAGCTGAAGGAAGGGGAGCCCGCGGCCGCCGAGCCCGAGCCGCTCGTCCTCACGGCCCCGGCGGCGGAGCCGAGCGAATCGACGGCGACGCGCCGTCGCCGCGCGAAGGCCGCGCCGGCGCCCGAGCCGCCGGCC
>JAKPXO010000431.1 GCA_029567505.1 Acidobacteriota bacterium | reverse complement strand
CTCGTCGGCGAGATGCGCGACACCGAGACGATCGCCCTCGCGATCTCGGCGGCCGAGACGGGTCACCTCGTCTTCGGGACGCTCTCGACGACGACCGCGCCCGCGACCGTGGACCGGATCATCAACGCCTTCCCGGCCGGTCAGCAGGGACAGATCCGGTCGATGGTCTCCGAGTCGCTGAAGGCGGTCATCTCGCAGACGCTCCTGCCGCGCCGCGACGGCATCGGCCGGATCGCCGCGTTCGAGATCCTCCGCGGCACGTCGGCGGTAGGCGCGCTGATCCGCGAGTCGAAGACCTATCAGCTCCCCGGGATCCTGCAGACCGGGCAGCTCTCCGGGATGAACACGATGGACCAGGCGCTCCTGAAGCTGGCCGAGGAGCGGAAGGTCGACGCGGAGGCCGCGATGGACCGCGCGCAGAAGAAGGAGCCGTTCGAGAAGCTCGTCGCCGAGGAAAGGCTGGGGCCGTCGTGAGCGCCGCCCCTCCCCAGACCCGCGCCCGGATCGACTCCCTCCTCCGGGTCGTCCTCGAGAAGAAGGCGTCCGACATCCACCTCACCTGCGGCTCCCCGCCGATGCTCCGCGTCGACGGCGAGCTCGCACGGATGAGGTGGCGGTCGATCCGCGAGGAGGACTTCGAGAACCTCCTCCGCCCGATCGCCCCCGCGTGGGTGTGGGAGGAGTTCGCGTCCACCGGCGACGGAGACTTCGCCTACGCGATGGGCGACAAGGCCCGATTCCGCGTGAACCTCTTCCGGCAGGAGCACGGCCCGGGGGCGGTCCTCCGGATGATCCCGCCCCGCGTCCTGACGATCGAGGACCTCGGCCTGCCGGAGCAGGTCGCCTCCGTCGGGCGGACGCAGCGGGGCCTCGTCCTGATCACCGGGCCGACCGGCTCGGGAAAGTCGACGACGCTCGCGGCCCTCATCGACCGGATCAACAGGACGCTGCCGTACCACATCGTCACGATCGAGGACCCGGTGGAGTTCGTCCACGTGCCCTCGAAGTCGATCATCACGCACCGCGAGGTGGGCGAGAACACGCCGAACTTCACGACGGCGCTGAAGGCGGCGCTCCGCGAGGACCCCGACGCGATCCTCGTCGGCGAGCTGCGCGATGTCGAGACGATGCGGATGGCGCTCCACGCGGCCGAGACGGGCCTCCTCGTCTTCGGCACGCTCCACACGAACTCGGCCGCGAAGGCGATCGACCGGCTCATCGACGGCTTCCCCTCCGACGAGCAGGAGCAGGTGAGGATCGTCCTCTCCGAGGTCCTCAAGGCGGTCGTCGCGCAGATCCTCCTTCGGAAGAAGGGGGGCGGACGGGTCCCGGCGTTCGAGGTCGTCCGCGGCTCGGCGGCGCTCGCGAACGCGATCCGCGAGGGGAAGACCGGCACGATCGCCTCGCTCATCCAGACAGGACGCTCGCAGGGGATGATCTCGCTCGACCAGTCGCTCGCCGACCTCGTCGTGGCCGACCTCGTGGAGGCGGACGAGGCGAGCGAGTACGCGGTGGATCGCGACTACTTCCGATCGCTGGTCGACAAGAAGCGGACCCCGGATTCGCCGCCGGCGTAGCGGACGCCGTCCTCAGCCGAGAAACCTCAGTAGGAGGGTGCCGAAAACAGAAGCATCGTTCTGAAGCCTCTGCGTACCATCGAGTTGCAGACACGAAGGGTGGCGCAGAAGGAGAGACAGAACGATGCAGGCCGAGGATAGCGTTTACCGGGGCCCGAATGGCGTCGAGGTGGCGTTCACGGACCAGCCGATCACGGGGTGGGGTGGGCTGGCGATCGTGGCGCGGTTCTTCGAGGCGATGGGGCTTCGGCGAGTCCTGAGGGAGGCGCTACCGGACGGGCGGACGTCGCCGAACCAGGTGCCGGTGGTGGACATGGCGATGGCGCTGCTCGTGACGATCCTGATGGGAGGCCGTCGGTTCGCGCATGTCGAGCGCTTCCGGTCCGACGCGGTCTTGCCGGAGCTGTTCGAGGTGGAGCGCACGCCGTCGGCGATGACGGTGACGCGCTACTTTGGAGGCTTCCGCAAGGGGCACGTCCAGCATCTGGTGGAAAGCGTGGGGCGAGGGCTGTGGGGCCGGCTGATCCCGGCCGACCCGGCCGCGGTGCTGGACCTGGACTCGACGATCTTCGAGCGCTACGGGCGGCAGGAGGGAAGCCTGAAGGGGCACAACCCGAGGAAGCACGGGCGCCCCTCGCATCACCCGATTCTGGCGATGCTGGCGGGAAGCAAGAGGATCCTGCACGCCTGGCTGCGAAGCGGCAACACGGGAACGGCCCGCGGCGTGGAGGCCTTCCTCGACGAGTCCCTGTATCGGCTGCCGGCTCACACGCGGGTGCGTACCGTGCGGGCCGACTCGGGCTTCTACGTCGCCGACTTCCTGGACGCTCTGGAGGGGCGCGGCCTGCAATACGCCGTGGCCGCTCGCATGCAGCCGCCCTTGCGGCGAGCCATCGGCGGCCTTCGGGACTGGCGGCCCTTCGGACGGGGCGTGGAGGTCTCCGAACTGTCCTGGCAGCCCCCCGGCTGGTCGACGGCCCGCCGTCTCGTCGTCGTCCGCGAAGTGCTGGCCGAGCGTCCCGACGCGGCCGGCCGCAGGCTCATCGAGCTGCCCGGCTACACCTGCCACGCCGTGGTCACCAACCTCACCGCAGAACCCGAGGAGGTCTGGCGCTTCTACAACGGCCGCGCCGACTGCGAGAACCGCATCAAGGAGCTCAAGCTCGACTTCGCCGCCGACGGATTCTGTCTGCGCTCCTTCCAGGGGACCGAGGCCGTCCTGCAGCTGAACTGCCTGCTCTTCAACCTCCTGACGACCTTCAAGGACGAGGTCCTCGAGGACCCCTCCCCCACCCTCGGCACCCTACGTCACTCCCTGTTCGTCCTCGGCGGCCTGCTGCGCGTGACGACCCGGCGCTCCCGGCTCTTCATCGGCGCACTCTCCGGTCGCATCCGGATTCGCCTCGGACGGCTCCTCGCGAGACTCCAAGGGCTCCCGCCAACTGTGGCGCAGTTCGATCTGGACCCACCTCCTCCCTGGAGAAAGCGCCCCTCAGATCCGCCCGACTACCGCCGCTTCTGCCCCCTCATCCCCGCTTGAACTGAGGTTTCTCGGCTCAGCGCCGGGCGGGCGGGGGAAGGACGAGCCGGAAGGCGGCGCCTCCGAGCGCCGCGGAACGCGAGGCGCCGACGCTCCCGCCGTGCAGCGCCGCGATCTTCGCGACGAGGGAGAGGCCGAGGCCGGTGCCGCCCTCCTTCGTGGAGGCGAACGGGACGAAGAGCTTCTCCGCCGCGTCCGGCGCGACGCCCGGGCCAGTGTCCTCGACGACGAGGACGATGCCTCCGCCGTCCGCCGGCTCGCCACGAACGACCACCCGGCCGCCTTCGCCCGCCGCCTCCGCGGCGTTCCGGACGAGGTTGACGAGGGCCCGGCGGAGGAGCGCGGCGTCGGCCTCGACCTCGGGGAACGCGCCTTCGGCCTCGAACGACGCGCCCGGGCTGGTCGCCCGTCCCTCGGAGAGGACCTCCTCGACGAGCGGCGTGAGCGCGACGGGCGCCAGCTGGAGCCGTTCGGGGCGCGCGAAGAGGAGGAAGTCGCCCGTGACGCGGGCGACGTGCTCGGCCTCGGCCCGGATGCGCGCGAGGTGGCGCGTCCGCGCCTCGGCGTCCGAGGCTCCCTGGGCGAGGCGCACGTAGCCGAGGATGGCCGCGGTCGCGTTCCGGAACTCGTGCGCGATGCCGGCCGACATCTCGCCGAGCGCGGCGAGCTCGCGGCGGAACGAGAGCTCTCGCTCGAGCCGCTTCACGGCGGTGCGGTCCTCGAGGAAGACGAGCGCGCCGAGGAAGCGCCCGTCCCGGTCGGCGACCGGGACGGCGGTGACGGCGAGGAGGCGCGCGCCCGTGGCATCGCCACCGGCGGCGTCGGCGCCCAGCGTCGGCTCGCCGCGCAGCGCCGCCTCGACGGCCCGGGCGAGGACGGGCCAGTCGGCGAGGCGCGTGCCCGCGGGGGCGCCGAGGGCGTCGCGCCCGAGGCCGAG
>JAKPXO010000408.1 GCA_029567505.1 Acidobacteriota bacterium | reverse complement strand
TCGCCCTCGCCCTCGCCCTCGCCCGCGGCCTCGTCCTCGGCGGCCATCAGAGAGACGCGCGTGATCTTGGCGGGAGAGAGGGCGTTCTGGGCGTACGCGATGATGTCCTCGGAGAACTGGATGATGTCGATCCGCTCTCCGCGCAGCTCGCGGGTGATCGCCTGCACGCGCGCGCCGCGCATGCCGACGCAGGCGCCGACCGGGTCGACGTCCCTCTCGCGCGAGGAGACCGCCACCTTGGCCCTGTCTCCCGGCTGGCGAACGCAGCCCCGGATGACGACGGTCCCGTCGTAGATCTCGGGGACCTCCATCTCCATCAGCTTCATCAAGAGCTCGGGAGCGGTCCGCGAAAGGACGACCTGGGCGCCCTTGGGGTTGCGGTGGACGTCGACGAGGACGCCCCGGACCCGCTCACCCTGCGTGTAGCGCTCGGCGCGGGACTGGTGCTCCCTCGGGATCACGGCTTCGGTCCGCCCGAGGTCGACGATCATGTCGCCCCGCTCGAAGCGCTTCACCGTCCCGGTGATCAGGTCGCCGAGCTTCGGGGCGTATTCGTTGTAGATGTTGTCGCGCTCGGCCTCGCGGACCTTCTGGTAGAGGACCTGCTTGGCGCTCTGGGCCGCGATGCGTCCGAGCCCCTCGGTCGACCGGAAGAGCCGGATCTCGTCGCCGATCGCGGCGGCCTCGGGACCGACGGGCGAGGCGGCGCCGTCGGGGTCGCTCACGATCTGCCAGCTCTGGCCGGAGAGCTCGCCGGCCAGGAGGCCGGGGACCTCCTCGGGGAGGAGCTCGATCCAGGGGAGCCGGACCTCTTTGTCGGCGTCCGTCGCGACCGCCGACGGGGGAGGCGCGACCATGCCGATCGGGAGGTCCTCGGGGTCGATCGCGGGGACGGCCGGAACCTCCGGCTTCGTCTTCTGCTCGACGATCCGGTAGGGGGTCCAGGCCGTGAGCTCGCCCGTCGCCGGGTCGAATCGAGCGGTGATCTCCCGGACCTTGTAGACCTTGCGCGCCGCCGTGGCGACCGCCTCCTCGAGCGCGGAGACGAGCCGGTCGAGCTCGATCTCCTTGTCGCGCGAGGCGGCCTTGAGGGCGTCGAGCATCTCGATCGCCTTGGTCGGGGGCGGGGCCTTGGCCGCCTTGGCGGCCTTCGCGGAGCGGGCCGTTCTGGGCCGGGAGGCGGTGTTCGGGGCCTCGGTCGAGCTCATCGTGTCGGGTTTCTCCATGCGCGGCGGTGTCCGGTCGGTCTCGGGTTCAGAACTCGGGGATCAGGCGGACGACCTTGACGTCGCCGAACCGAACAGTGTAACGGCGCTTTCGGTCTTCGTCCATGACGACGAGAGACTCGCCATCGACGCCTTCGAGAACGCCCTTCATCCTCTTCGCGCCGTCGACGGGGACGTCAGTCGTCACGCGAACGCGTCGTCCGGCGAAACGCCGGCAGTCGTCGAGCGTGAAGAGCGGTCGATCGAGGCCGGGAGACTCGACCTCGAGGAGCCAGGAGCCCGGGATCGTCTCGTCGCCCTCGAGGATCGGGTCCGCGACGTGCGAGGCGGCTTCGCAGTCGTCGAGGGTGACGCCCTCCGGGCGGTCGATCGTCAGCGTGAGGCGCCCCTTCCGCGCACCGGGGACCCACCCGACGTGACAAAGCTCGAGGCCCTTCTCGGCGAGGGCCTCACGTATGCGCCCGAGGGTCTCGGCGCGAATCGGAAGTTCGGGTCGTGTCAGCGTCGTCACCAATGAAAAGGGCGGGCGTCGAAGCCCACCCTCAAGCCCTTGAAAGTCAGCTCCCAGAAGGTGATTCATACCACCGCGCCGCCTTCCGGGCAAGCCGGCGCCGGGTAAGATGGGGCGCCGGAGAGCCGCCGGGCGTGGCACGGAGTTCCTATACGCCGGGCCGAGCGCGCTTTCGTGTCGCCCGAACGAGAATTGAAGACCATCTCCCCAGGCCTGCTCGGCCTCGATCCGTCCCGACCCGGGGACCAGACGCCCGTTCCCTGGCCGCCGCCGGGGGGGCTCGAAGCGGCGCACGATCCCTTCGCTCGGCCCGTGCCGGAGGAGGTCGAGCTCCCGATTCCGTTGCTGGCCCTCGACCTCGAGGAGGCCGCGGTGGGGGAGGCGGTCCCATCTCGCTGGAGCTTCACCCGCGACAGGGCGGTCTTTCTTTCCGTGCTTCTGCACGCCCTGTTCGGCCTTTTCGTCGTCCTCGCTCCGACCCCTGAGAAGCCGTCGAACCCCGATGAGCTGCCGCCGGACCTCCTCGGGCTGAACAAGCTCTGGGCGGTGCCGCCCCCGAATCCGCCGATTCCCGTCCATTTCTATCCGGCGCCCGGGCCGAAGGCCCCGGAGCCCGGGCCGAATCCGCGTCTCTCCGACCTCGATCGAAAGGCGGGCGGGGGCGACCCGCGCCTCCCGAAGGCGGACACGCCGAAAGCGGTCGCCGGTCCCGGGATCCGCGACCTCGCGCCGGGTCGCCGCGGGAGAGGCCGCGGGCCGGGAGACGAGGCCCGCGCGGCCGCCGAGGCCGTTCGCCTCGCGGCCGCGGCGACCGCGGCGGAGCGGGGAGCGGGAGGCGGGGCGCCGAACGTCTCCGAGGATGGGAAGGGGACGCCCGCCGCGAAGGGGCTCGCGGGCCTCGCGGCGAGCCCTCTCCGCCAGATCGGGCCCGGGCAGACCGCGAGCTCCGCCGCCGCGACCTCGCGTTCCGGATCGCCGGGGGGAGGCGGTGACGAAGGGGGCGGATGGGAGTCGGAAGGGGGCTTCGTCGACTCCGGACCCCTCTCCTTCGACACGAAGGGCTACGACTGGGGGGCGTACGCCGCGGAGATGATCCGGAAGATCAAGCGGAACTGGGAAATCCCGAAGCTCGCGCACTACGGGTTGAAGGGGCGGCTCGTCGTCCGCTTCTACCTGCTGCGGGACGGGCGGGTCGAGGGGCTGCGGCTCCTCGTCTCGTCCGGCGTCCCGCCGTTCGACAACGCCTCCATGCAGGCGATCCGGAGCTCCAATCCGTTCCGGCCGCTTCCGGCCGACTTCCCGAACCCCCGGGAGGGGGTCACGATCACGTTCCTCTACAACATTCGCCCGGAAGACGAGGGGAAGGCCGGGACGCCGGCGGAACCGCCTCGCCCGCTTCTTCCCAGATAGCGTCCGGCGGGTGACAATGTCAGGTTCTACCCCGGCCTGAACGACGCAGCTGTGCCGGGCATGGGCCTTGCTTCGCAGGGCTTCGATGGAGAAAGAGACCATGCAGACCAGGACCAAGGTTCTCTCGCTCACGGCGCTCAGCCTCGCGGCGGTCGTCTTCGGGATGATCCTCGCGGGGAGCCTCGACTTCACCCGCGCCGCCTCGGCCGACGCCGCGACTCCCGCGGTCGCGCCCGCCGTCGCGAGCGCCCCGGCGCGCGTCGCGCCGGTCGGCCTCCCCTCCTTCGCGGACATCGCCGATCGCGCGATGCCGGCCGTCGTCTCGATCCGGTCCACCGACATCATCAAGCCGGACCAGAGGCGCCGGGGAATGGAGCGATTCTTCGGCGACACGCCGTTCCACCCCTTCTTCCCGGACCGCCGCCAGGATTCCGGCGAGCCCGAGGAGGAGCAGCAGCAGTCAGGAGGGACCGGCTTCCTCATCGAGGCCGATGGCTTCGTCCTGACGAACAATCACGTCATCGACGGCGCCGACAAGGTCGAGGTGACCGTCGGCGAGACGGACGTCTACAAGGCGACGATCGTCGGCCGCGACCCGGCGACGGACCTCGCGCTGCTGAAGATCGAGGGCAGCCGCCCCTTCCCGATCCTCCCTCTCGGCGACTCCGACCGCATCCGCGTCGGCGAGTGGGTCATGGCGATCGGCGACCCGCTCCAGTTCGAGAAGACGGTCACGGTCGGGGTCGTCTCCGGAAAGGGCCGCGCGCCGGGCCTCTCGAACGTGACCCGCTCGTTCGAGAACCTGATCCAGACGGACGCCGCCATCAATTTCGGGAACTCGGGCGGGCCGCTCGTGAACGTGGCAGGGGAGGTCGTCGGCATCAACACCGCGATCTCCCGCCTCGCGCAGAACATCGGGTTCGCGGTCCCGATCAACGTCGCGCGCCGGCTCATCCCGCAGCTCAAGGAGGGGAAGGTCGTCCGCGGCTACCTGGGCGTGACGATCGGACCGGTCGACGCCGACATGCAGGACGCGATGGGCCTCCCCAGCCGGGACGGCGCGCTGGTCCAGTCGGTCGAGCCGGGGAAGCCGGCCGACAAGGCCGGGATCCGCCACGAGGACGTCATCATCCGCGTGGACCAGACGCCGGTGCGGAACAACCGCGACCTGATCGACTACGTCTCCGGGAAGCGTCCCGGGACGAAGGTCACCCTCTCGTTCCTGCGCGGCGGCAAGGAGATGACCGCCGTCGCCACGCTCGAGACGCGAACCGAGGAAGGCCAGGCGGCCGAGGAGGAGCCGGCCGAGGACGAGCACCGCGAGAAGATCGGGATCTCGGTGGAGGAGCTCACGCCGGCGGCCCGGCGGAACTACGCGATCGGCAGGGAGATCGAAGGGGTCGTCCTGACCCACGTCAAGAACGTGTCCGCGGCGGCGGACGCCGGGCTGCGCGAGGGAGACGTCATCCAGGAGGTGAACGGCCGGCCCGTCGGCACGGTCGCCGCCTTCCGGGCCGAGCTGAAGAAGGCCGGAGACGCCCGGTTCGCGCGCTTCTACGTCCACCGCCCCGGGCCGCGCCCGGCGAACTTCGTCGTCGCGGTCCGCCTCAAGGACTGAACCCGGGGCCCGTCCGGGAGCCGGCCCGAAGGCCCCGCGCCGACTGGCGCGGGGCCTTCGCGTTTCGTCCGGAGCGCCGGCCGGAGTTTCGAGGCATCATCCGGGGCCGTGACCGCCGAGACGAAGGTGCTCTACGACATCCGGACGGAGCCGGCGCCGATCGGCGGGACGATCGTGAGCGGGCTGGGTGGGGTCCTCGTCGGCGTCGCCCTCCTCGCCGTCGTCTGGCGTCACAGGCAGCGCGCCGCGCGCACGTTCGCGTTCCTCTGGATCTTCGGCTGGGGCGGGCTCTCGGCTTTCACCGCGTACGGGATCGCTTCCCGGCATCGGGACGCGCGCGGCTGGCTCGAGAGCCGCTCCGTCGAGGTCGTCGAAGGAGTCGTCGACCAGCTCTCGCCGGCGACCTCCGACCAGAAGGGGATCGAGACCTTTCGGATCGGCGACAGGCTCTTCCGGATCGAGGACGGCCAGACGAAGACACCGGGGCTGAACCGGAGCTCGGTGCGGGGGGGGCCAATCCGGAGCCGGGCGACCGTCCGCCTCACGATCCACGACGGCACGATCCTCCGCGTGGAGGAGCTCGCGCCGCCGCCGCCCGGGACCGTGGCGCGCTGACGGGGCGCCGGTCGCTCTACGACGAGGCGAGAGCGGGGTCGAGCGGCGCGGGCGGATGCGGCGCGGCCGGGGCCGGGGTCGCGGAGGAGACCGGGGCGAAGTCGTGCCTGTTCGCCCGGACGACGCGACCGCCCTCGTCGCGCACGACCCTCTCGTAGTACGCGTCCCTCTCGAACGGCTCGCGGCCGGCGGAGCGGATGAGGCGCTCCATCTCGAGCCGCGAGAGGCCGGCCTCGGTCGTCGCCCCCGCGGCGTGCGTGATCGTCTCCTCCGTCACGGTGCCGACGAGGTCGTCGGCCCCGAAGTGGAGCGCGACCGGGGCGAACTTCTCGCCGATCTGGACCCAGTAGGCCTTCACGTGGTCGACGTTGTCGAGGAGGAGCCGGGCGGCCGCGATGACCCGCAGGTCGAGCGTCCCGCTCGTCGCCGGGAGGTGCGCGAACGGCGTCCCGTCGGGGTGGAAGGCGAGGGGGACGAAGCCGAGGAAGCCCTTCGTCTCGTCCTGCAGGCCGCGGATCCGGAGGAGGTGGTCGACGCGCTCCTCGTCGGTCTCGACGGACCCGTAGAGCATCGTGACGTTCGTCTTCACACCCTCGAGGTGGCAGAGGCGGGCGATCTCGAGCCAGCGCTCGCCGTCGATCTTGTTCGTGCAGATGACGTCGCGGACCCGCTTCGCGAAGATCTCCGCTCCGCCGCCGGGGCAGGAGTCCATCCCGGCGTCCTTCAGCTCGCGAATCGTCTCGACGAGGTCCTTCTTCCCGACGCGCGCGAACCAGTCGAGCTCGACCATCGTCCAGGCCTTGATGTGGACGCCCGGGAAGCGGGCGCGGAGCGTGCGGAGGAGGCCCGGATAGTAGTCGTAGGGGAGCGAAGGGTGGAGCCCGCCGACGACGTGGAGCTCGGTGATGCCGTCGTGCCATCCCGCGGCTGCCTCGCGGACGGCCTCCTCGATCGCCATCGTGTAACCGCCCGCGACGCCCGGCTTGCGCGCCCAGGCGCAGAGGCCGCAGTCGACCCAGCAGAGGTTCGTCGGGTTCAGGTACCGGTTGACGTTGTAGTAGCCCCGGTTCCCGTGGCGCCTCTCGCGCTCGCGGTTCGCGAGGGCGCCGACGCCGAGGAGGTCCGGCGAGCGGAAGAGGACGAGGCCGTCCTCGAACGACAGCCTCTCGCCGGCGAGCGAACGCTCGGCCACGCGGCGGAGCGCCGGGTCGGCGAGCCGCCCGAGGAGCCGTTCGGCCGTCTCCGGCTCGGGCACGGCCGCCGTCTCGAAGGAACCCGCCGGCGCGCCGCCGCCGGAGGGCGTCACTCGGGAACGTCCTCCACCGAGTCGGGGCGCGAGATCAGCGGCGGGAGCTGCTGCTCGGCCACCGCCCTCGGGTGGAGCTCGTCGTGCCGTCCCTCGTAGCGGTCGTAGCAGGCTCGGCAGAAGCGGTAGTCGGGGCGGAAGGCGTAGTCGACGACCGTCCCGACGCCGAGGAGCTCGTCGGCGCTCTCGCCGCACGAGTCGCAGGAGCCGGTCATCCTGAGGAGCTTCCAGACGGGTCCGGACATGGGGCGGAGTCTACCGGACGGGCGGGCGGGTCCGCTGGGGCACGGCGACCAGGAGGAAGACCGCCGCGAGCAGGGCGACTCCCGCCCCGGCGAGGAACGCCGTCCGGGAGCCGAACCTCGTCCAGAGGAGGCCGAATCCGGCGCTCGCCGGAAGCGCCGCGAGCCCGACGGCCCCGTGGAACCAGCCGAAGGCACGCCCTCGGCTCTCGGGAGGAACGAGGTCGGCGACGAGCGCCCGCTCGGCCCCCTCCGAGAGCGCGGCGTGGACCGAGTAGGCGGCGAGGACGACGAGCAGGGCGAGCGGAGTCTTCACGAACGCGAAGAGGGTGTAGCAGGCCGCGTAGAGCGTCCAGGCGGCGAAGAGGACCCCTTTCCTCCCGTGCCGGTCCGACAGGCCGCCGCCCCACGTGCCGAGCGCGGCCCGGATCGCGTTCGAGAGGGCCCAGACGAGAGGGAGCCCGGCCGCGGCGACGCCGACCTCGCGGGCCTTCAGGAGGAGGAACGTGTCCGACGAGGCCGAGAGCGTGAAGAGGGCGACCGCCGCGACGGCGCGGCGGAACGCCGGAGGGAGCGGGGCGGCGGGCGCGCGGACGACCGCGGCAGAGGCGGCCGCCGAGCGCGGAGTCTCCCGGACGCCCAGGACGAGGACGAGGAGCGCGAGCGCTGCCGGGACGACGGAGAGCGCGAGGACCGTCCGAAGGGGGAGCGCGAGGAGGCCGAGAAGCGCCGCGGCGACGAGCGGTCCGGCGACCGCGCCGGCGTTGTCCATGGCGCGGTGGAGGCCGTAGGCGGCGCCCCGTCGGTCGGGCGGTGTCACCTCGGCGATGAGAGCGTCGCGCGGGGCCGAGCGGACCCCCTTTCCGATCCGGTCGAGGAAGCGGACGAGGAGGACGTGCGGCCAGAGAGCGGCGAGGGCGACGAGAGGACGCACGGCGGAGGAGAGCGCGTACCCGGCGACGACGAGCGGCTTGCGCCGCGCGGCTCGATCCGAGAGCCGGCCGGAGACGACCTTCACGGCGGCCGCGGTCGCCTCGGCGACCCCCTCGATCACGCCGAGCGCCGCGGCCGGAGCTCCGGGGAGGGAGGCGAGGAGGAGCGGCAGGAGCGGGACGATCATCTCGGACGAGGCGTCGGTCAGGAACGAGACCGCGCCGAGGGCCAGGACCGTCCGCGGGAGGCGGGAGAGAGAATGCGTGCCGGTGCTGCTCTCCACGACGGCGTTCATTCTGCGTGTCGACGCCCTCTCCGAGAAGGACGTGGCCGCGACGCTCCTGACCCGCGACGCCGGGGTCCTCCGCGCCGCGTTCCGGGGGGCCCGCCGCCGCTTCCGCCACGGGGCGCTCCTCGAGCTCCTGACGGAGGTCTCCGTCACGCTCTTTCGAAAGGAGGGGGCCGAGCTCGCCCGCGGGGACGGGCTGGAGCTCGTGAAGAGCGCGTTCGGGCTCGCGTCGAAGCCGGAGACCGCGATGCTCCTGCCGTACGTCGCGGAGAGCCTCTCGACGTTCCTCCCGGAGGCCGAGGCGGCGCCCGAGGCGTACCGGCTCGCGCGCCACGTCCTCGACGCCCTCGAGGAGGGGGCGCCGCCCGCGCTCGCCGCCCGCTATTTCGAGGCCTGGCTCCTCCGCCTCGCCGGCCTCCTGCCGGGAGGGTCGGAGTGCGCCTCCTGCGGCCGCAGCCTCGCGAGCGGAGGCGCCCGCTTCGACGCCGAGCTTCCCGGCCTCGTTGGCGACGAGTGCGCCGCGCCCGGAACGGTGCCCGTCTCCGCGGCGGTCTTGCGCCTCCTGGCGAGCGTTCGCCGGTCGCGGCTGGACGACCTCGTGCGGCGGGGGGCCGGGGATCCCGAGTCGCTCCGCGCGCTCGACGACCTGCTGCGCGAGGTGCGCCGCCGATTCCTCGGCCACGAGCTGAGGAGCCACCGCTTCCTCGACAGCCTCTCGGGCGGCCCGTGACGCGGGCGCCCGGCCCTGCTAACCTCCGCCGCTGCCGCAATTTCGCGCGCCTCAGACCGGAGCGACCATGGACTTCCAGACGCTGATCCTGAAGCTGTCCGAATACTGGGCCTCCCGCGGGTGCATCCTCGAGCAGCCGTACGACACGGAGGTGGGCGCCGGGACCATGCACCCGGCGACGTTCCTCCGGGTCCTCGGCCCCGAGCCGTGGCGCTGCGCTTACGTGCAGCCGTCCCGGCGGCCGGCCGACGGGCGCTACGGCGAGAACCCGTTCCGCCTCGTGAAGCACTACCAGTTCCAGGTCGTGATCAAGCCGTCGCCCGCCGACATCCAGGACCTCTACGTCGACAGCCTCCGGGCCATCGGCATCGAGCCGGCCGAGCACGACCTGCGCTTCGAGGAGGACAACTGGGAGTCGCCGACGCTCGGCGCCTGGGGCGTCGGCTGGCAGGTCCTCCTGGACGGGATGGAGATCACCCAGTTCACCTACTTCCAGCAGGCCGGCGGCATCGACCTCGCGCCGATCACCGCGGAGATCACGTACGGTCTCGAGCGGCTGACGATGTTCCTCACGCGGACGCGGAACGTCATGGACATCGAATGGGCGCCGGGCGTTCCGTACGGCGAGGTGCGGAAGCAGGACGAGTTCGAGGTCTCGAAGTACGGCTTCGAGGTCGCCGACACCGACCTCCTCCGGCAGCTGTTCGAGAGACTCGAGGCGGAGTCGGGGCGATGCCTCGCCTCCGGCCTCGTCGTTCCCGCCTACGAGACCGCGCTGAAATGCTCGCACGCGTTCAACCTCCTCGACGCGCGCGGGGCCGTCTCGGCGACCGAGCGCGTCGGCGTCATCAAGCGCGTCCGGGACCTCGCGGTCGGCTGCGCGAAGGCGTGGGTCGCCGCGCGTGAGAGCCTCGGGCACCCGCTCCTCCCGAAGGAGACGCCGATTCCCGAAGCGGCTGAAGCCGGAAACGGGGAGGCCTGAAATGTCAGAAGCTCCCGGGGGGACGGCTACGCGTACCCCCCGGACCCCCCGACTCATCGCGGAGACGAGGTAGGTTCCTGATGTCCGAGCCTCCCGGGGGGACGGCTTCGCGTACCCCCCGGACCCCCCAACTCATCGCGGAGACGAGGTAGATAGCCGATGTCCGAGTTCTTGCTCGAGATCCTCGCCGAGGAGATCCCCGCGGGCGTCCTGTCGCAGGCACGCAACGACCTCCTGCGCGGGCTCGCCGACGCCCTCGCCGCCGAGCGGATCGACGGGACGTTCTTCGCCCACTCCACGTCGCGGCGCCTCGTCCTCTTCTCGCGGGACCTCCCTGAGGCCCAGGAGGACCACGAGGTGGAGGCGATCGGCCCGTCCGTCAAGGTCGCCTACGACGCGGAAGGGCGTCCGACGCGCGCCGCCGAGGGCTTCGCCCGCGGCCAGGGCGTCGCGGTCGAGGCGCTCCGCGTCGTCGCGACGCCGAAGGGGGAGTACGTCTCGGTCCGCAAGGTCGTCGAGGGGCGGTTCACCTCGGAGATCCTCGGCGAGGTCGTCCCGACGGTCGTCGCGAAGATGTCGTTCCCCCGGATGATGAGGTGGGGCGACGGCCGCGACGTCTGGATCCGCCCGGTCCATTCCGTCGTCTGCCTCCTCGACGGGCTCGTCGTCCCGATGACGCTCTTCGGGATCGAGTCGGGCCGGACGACGTTCGGCCACCGGACGCTCGCGCCGGGCCGGATCGTCGTCGTCGGCGTCGACGACTACCTCGCGAAGCTCCGCGCCGCCCACGTCGAGCCGGACTACGGCGTCCGTCGCCGAGCGCTCCTCGAGAAGGCCGAGGCCCTCGCCTCCGAGGCTGGCTGCACGCCGGTGGAGGACGTCGCGCTCCTCGACAGCCTCGCCCACCTCGTGGAGTGGCCCGGCCTGGTCCGCGGCTCGTTCGAGGCCGGGTACCTCGAGCTTCCCGAGGAGATCCTCGTCACGGCGATGCGCGAGCACCAGAAGGTCCTGCCGACGCGGGACGCCGCAGGAGCGCTCGCGCCGCACTTCCTCGCCGTCGCCGACCACGTCGGCGACCCGATGGGGCACATCGTCCGAGGCAACGAGTGGGTGCTGAACGCCCGGTTCGCCGACGCCCGCTTCTTCTGGGACGAAGACGGCCGTGCTCGCCTCGAGGAGCGGGTTCCCCGCCTCGCTCGCCTTTCCTTCCAGGAGAAGCTCGGCGACACGCTCCGGAAGGCCGAGCGGGTCGAGGCGCTCTCCGCTCGCCTCGCCGCCGACCTCGGCCTGGAGGCTTCGGCCCACGAGGCCGCCCGGGCGGCGCGCCTGGCCCGGGCCGACCTCGTCACCGACATGGTGCGCGAGTTCCCCGACCTCCAGGGGGTCGTCGGGGGTCTCTACGCACGCCGGGACGGCGAGAGCGAGACGGTCTGCCGCGCCGTCTACGACCACTACCGTCCGGCCGGCGTGGACGACGCCCTCCCGGGGGAGCCCGTCGGCCGCGTCGTCGCGCTCGCCGACCGGCTCGACACGCTCGCCGGGTTCTTCGCGCTCGGCCTCGTCCCGACCGGCTCGCGCGACCCGTACGCCCTTCGGCGCGCCGCCCTTGCCGTCGTCCGGATCCTCCTCGAGGGCGGGCACCGGCTGGAACTCCCGGTCGCGATCACCGCCGCCCGCCGCCTCCACGAGGTGTCGGGCGCCTCGGAGGAGGAGGTCGTCTCGACGCTGCACCCGTTCCTCCTCGAGCGCCTCCGCTTCCTGCTCGAGCGACGCGGTCACCGGCACGACGAGATCGAAGCCGTCCTCACGACGTCGTGCCCCGACGTGACCGACGCGGCCGAGCGCGTCGCCGCCGTCTCGCGCGTGAGGCGGCAGCCCGACTTCGGAGCGCTCGCCGCCTCGTTCAAGCGCGTGCAGAACATCCTCGTCCAGGCGGGCGTCGCGTCGGGAGGCGAGATCGACCCGGCACTCATGAGCGACGATGCGGAGAGGCAGCTCGCGGGTGACTTCTTCCAGGCCCGCGGGATCCTCGACGAGCTGATCGCCTCGCGCCGGTACGACGAGGCGCTCTCGGTCATGGCCTCTCTCGGGCCGGTCCTCGACCGCTTCTTCGTCGACGTCATGGTGCTGGTGGAGGACGAGGCCGTGAGGCGAAACCGGCTCTCGCTCCTCGCCGCGATGCGCGATCAGTTCTTCCGCGTCGCCCGGCTGAGCGAGATCCAGGACTAGCGCGTCGGCCTCCGGCTCCGCCGTCTCCCCGCCGGGGAGCGGCGGAGCGGCCGGCGCCTGCCCTGCGACCGCCGCGCGCGATCGCAGTATCCTCCCGGCCCGAAGGAGGAACGTCCATGAGATCCATCCGGCGAGCACTCGCCCTGTCGGCCGTATTCGCGCTGGCGCTCTCCGCCGTCTCTGCGGAGGCCAGGGAGCTGGCGGGCGCCTCGATGCCCGACACCCTCTCGGTGGCGGGGAAGACGCTGAAGCTGAACGGCATGGGTCTCCGCAAGAAGGCCGTGTTCAAGGTCTACGTCGGCGGGCTCTACCTCGAGACGCCCTCCTCCGACGCGGCCGCGATCCTCGCCGCCGACGCGCCGAAGGCGGTCCGGATGCACTTCCTCCGGAGCGTCGACCGCGGGAAGCTCGTGGAGACGTTCCGGGAGGGGTTCGCCGCGAACGCCGGGGCGAAGGCGGAGGCCCAGAAGGCGGGGATCGAGAAGCTTCTCGCGACCGTGACGGACGTGAAGGACGGCTCGGTGACGACGTACGTCTACGCGCCGGGCGCCGGGACCGTCGTCAACCGCGACGGGAAGGACGTCGCGACGATCGAAGGGAAGGAGTTCGCCGAGGTCCTCTTCTCGCTCTGGCTCGGGCCGAAGCCTCCGTCGGAGGATCTCCGGAGCGGAATGCTCGGGCGCTGAAGGTCCCGCGGAGGCGAATCGGAGCGGGGCGGGTACACTCCCGCCCCGTCATGAATCTACCCGAGCTCTCGTCGCTCCTCTCCGAGAAGAAATTCGACGTCGTCGAGAACGCCGTCAAGGACGCCCTCCTCGACGCCGAGGAGAACGCGGAGCTCCTCGCGGCGGCGTTCCGGGGCCTCGCCCGCGCCTCCGGCCAGAAGGGGCGGCTGCAAGGACTCGCCACGCTCGCCGACGCGACGCTGCGCGGCCCGGGCACCTCCCCCGCGGCGGCCCGCCTCCGCTGGAGCCTCCTGAAGGAGGCCGTCCGGGCCGGCGCCACGCCCTCCTCGCCGGACGGCTTCCACAAGCTCTTCGAGGAGGCGATCCGGGCGGCGTATCCCGAGTCGGCGTCCCTGACGACGCTCCTCGGACGGTTCCGTTTCCTCGAGTCGAAGGAGCCGGCGGACGGCCTCGCGCGCGTCGAGCGCGCCGAGAAGTGGCTCCCCTTCGAGGTGGGGCGCTGCTTCTTCATGGCGGTACGGGGCGCCGGGAAGGTCGTCGAGACGAACTTCGCCCTCGACGCCGTCCGGGTCGACTTCGAGAAGTCGGTCGGGGTCTCCATTCCGATCGGCGTCGCGGCGAAGAGCCTCACGCCGCTCCCCGAGGGGCACTTCCTCCACGAGAAGCTGACCGCCCGCGAGGCGCTGGCCGAGAGCGTCCTTTCCGACCCGTCGGAGGGGCTTCGGAGGCTCCTCGACTCGTTCGGGAGGGCGCTTCCCGTCTCCGAGGTGAAGGAGGCGCTGGCCGGCCTCGTCCCCGAGGAGCGCTGGACCTCGTGGTGGACCGCGGCGCGCAAGAGCCCGCACGTCGTCCTCCACGGCTCGGGCAAGAACGCCTCCGTCGAATGGACGCGGACCTCGCAGGCGGCCGACGCCGCGATCCTCGCGAAGTTCGGGAAGGCGCACACGCCCGAGGCCCGTCTCGACTTCTTCCGGAAGAACGCGAAGCGCGATCCGGCGCTCGCGGCGCAGATGGGGACGAAGCTCGTCGAGGACGCGCGGGCGCTCCGCGACGCGAACCCGCCGCTCGCGTACGAGATCGCGGTCGCGATCGAGAAGGTCGAGGGCGTCGCCTCCGGGTTCGCGCCCGAGGACCTCGTGCCCGAGGCGCCGCTGCCGATGCTCGGCCGGATCGGGGACCGCCTCGCGCGGGAGCGCTTCCTCGAAGGCCTCCTCGCCTCGAGGCCGGAGGACGGCGCCCGCCTCGTGGCGGAGTGGTTCTTCCGGGAGGAGGACGCCCGGACTCTCGACCTGATCGACCGGCGGCTCGCCGAGGTCGACCCCGCGACGCGGGAGGCGACGCTCGAGAAGCTCCTCAAGTCTCCCCGGAGCGGGCCGAAGGCGTTCCTCTGGTTCGGCCTGCGGTCCGCGCAGGACGACGCGTTCCGCGCCCGCCTCACGCCGACGGTGCTCGGCCGCCTCCTCGACGCCGCGTCGTGGGAGGACCTCGGGGGAGGCCGCGCGAAGCTCCGCGAGCTCTTCGACCGGACCGGGGTCGCGGCGGCCTGGCTCGTCAAGCAGGCGACGCTCGAGGAGGCCCAGCAGTTCCTCCAGGCGCTCGACCGGCACAACGAGCTCGAGCCGCACCGCCGCGCGGCGCTCTTCGCGGCGGCCGAGATGCGGTTCCCCGACCTCCGTAAGGGAGGGGACGACAGCTTCTTCGTCACGGACGAGGCGCTCGAGGGGAAGAAGAAGGAGCTCGAGAGGCTCGTGGAGGTCGACATCCCGGAGAACACGAAGGGGCTCGCCATCGCCCGCGCCGAGGGGGACCTCTCCGAGAACTTCGAGTACCAGGCCCGCAAGCAGCGGCAGCAGGACCTCGCGGTCCGCGTCGGGCGTCTCCAGGAGGAGCTGCGTAAGGCGCGCGTCCTCGACCCGGCGACGGTCGACACGACGGAGGTGAGGCCCGGGACGCGGGTGACGCTCCGGCTCCTCGGCGGGACCCGCGCGGTGACGCTCCTCGGCCCGTGGGACTCGCGGCCCGAGGCCGACGTCTACTCCTACCTCGCCGACGCCTCCAAGGGGCTCCTCGGCAGGAAGGTCGGGGACCGCGTCTCCTTCCTCGGAGACGAAGGCCTCATCGAGGCGATCGAGGTCTGGAAGTAGGCCTGGCGCGGCCCCGTCGCCGACCTCGAGGGGCGGGCCCTCGAGGTCCGGCGGCGGTTCGAGGAGGGCGTTCGCTACACTCCCCGGGTGAGGTCCCGAATCCTCGCCCGAGCCCGCCGGATCTGGAGGGCGATCCCCCGGTGGGCGCTCTGGGGCGCGGCCGGCCTCGTCCTCGCCCTCGCCGTCGTCTCGGCGTTCGTCGTCGCCTACTACGCCCGCGTCGTGTCGCGGACGATGGACGGAAGGCGCTGGAACCTCCCGACGCGGCTCTACTCCGACGCGTGGGTCCTCCGGCCGGGCGACGCGCTCGGGCCGGACGACGTGGAGCGGCGGCTCGCGCGGCTCCGTTACGCGCCGATCGCCGAGCTGCCCGTCTCCGGCGGCCGTTACCTCCGCACGCGGAGCCGGATCGTCGTCGGCGTCAACCCGCGCGAGACGGCCTACGGCCGCTCCCCGGGGCTCGCCGCCCGGATCGACTTCTCGGGTCGCCGGATCTCGGCCCTCCGGCGCGAGCCCGACGGGGCGCCGGTCCCCTACGTCGTTTTCGAGCCGGAGGTCGTCGGCTCCGTCTTCGACCGGAAGATGGAGGACCGGACGCTCGTCCGCCTCGAGAGGGTCCCGAAGGTCGTCGTCGACGCGATCGTCACGACGGAGGACCGGGACTTCTTCACGCACGCCGGGCTCGACCCGACGCGGCTCGCCGGCGCCCTGCTGCAGGGGATCGCGCGCGGGCGCAAGGTCCGCGGGACGAGCACGCTCACGCAGCAGCTCGTCAAGAACCTCTTCCTCACGCCCGAGCGGACCCTTCGGCGGAAGGCCGTGGAGGCGCTCCTCGCGGTCATCCTCGACGCGAAGTACGGCAAGGAGGAGATCCTCGAGGCGTACCTCAACGAGATCTACCTCGGGCAGCGGGGTGCGGTCTCGGTGACGGGCGTCGAGGAGGCGGCCCGCTTCTATTTCGGCAAGCCCGTCTCGCAGCTCGACCTCCCCGAGTCCGCGATGCTCGCCGGGCTCATCTCCTCGCCGGGCCGCTACTCCCCGTTCCGGAACCCCGAGCGGGCGAAGGGGCGGCGGGCGCTCGTTCTGAAGTGGATGCTCGAGGAGCGGAAGATCGACAAGGCCGCCCACGACGCCGCCCTCGCCGCGCCCCTGACGCGCGTCTCGAAGCCGATGACCGGCATCGAAGCGCCTCACTTCGTCGACTTCGTCCTGACTCAGGTGTCCGAGTCCCGGAGCGACCTCTCGGGAGCGGGCCTTTCGATCTACACGACGCTCGACCCGGACATGCAGGAGGCGGCGCACGCGGCCGTCCAGGAGGGCCTGGCGGAGCTCGAGAAGCGGTTCAAGCGCCTGAGGACGGCCGAGGGGGATCAGAAGCTCCAGGCGGCGCTCATCGCGCTCGACCCTCAGACCGGCTCCATCCGGGCGCTCGTCGGCGGGCGCGACTACCAGACGAGCCAGTTCAACCGCGTCGTGCAGGCGAAGCGGCAGCCGGGCTCCCTCTTCAAGCCGTTCGTCTACCTGGCAGCGTTCGAGAGGCGCGACCTTTCGCCGCCCGTCACGCCGGTGACGATCCTCCAGGACTCCCCGATCGCCCTCGTCTTCGGGAAGACGGAGGAGGAGACCTGGTCCCCGAGGAACTACGACGGTCAGTTCATCGGCCCGGTCACGGTCCGCAAGGCGCTCGAGCAGTCCCGGAACATCCCGACCGTCCGGCTCGCCGTCTGGGAGACGGGAGCGGGGAAGACGCTGCTGCCGGACGTGATCGAGGCTGCGCGGAAGGCGGGGATCACCTCGCGGATGAAGGCCTATCCCTCGCTCGCGCTCGGGTCGTTCGAGTGCACCCCGATGGAGATCGCCGCGGCGTACTCCGTCTTCGCGAACGGGGGGATCCTCGTGAAGCCGAACGCCCTCCTCGGCCTCGTGGGTCCCGAGGGGCGCCGCATCGAGCGGCAGGACGCTCCCCTCTCCCGAGCCGCCGATCCGGCGGCCGTCGCGGTCCTCGACTCGATCCTGGAGGGCGTCGTGAACCGGGGCACGGGGGGCTCCGCGCGCGGGCGGGGGGCGCAGGGGATCTTCGCCGGCAAGACCGGGACGACGAACGACGGCCGCGATGCCTGGTTCATCGGCTTCTCGCCGCGGCTCCTCGTCGCGGTCTGGGTCGGCTTCGACGACAACCGCGGGCTGAACCTCTCCGGGTCGACCGCGGCGGTCCCGATCTACTCCGGATTCGTCCGCCGCCTGCCGGCCCATTACTTCGAGGAGCCGTTCCCCCAGGTCCCCGGGACGGTGACCGCCTCGGTCGACCCGACGACCGGAATGCTCGTCACGGAGGAGTGCCCGACGTCCGTGAACGAGCTCTTCGTCGCGGGAACCGAGCCGACCGAGCGCTGCACGGTCCACGTGTCCGGCGGATGGCCGTTCGGCGGGGGAGAGTCGTCCGAGCCCGCGGCCGGCGACTCGCCGTGAGCGGGGCGCGCTTCGACGTTCCGGGCGTCGACCTCGACCTCGTCGCGCGGAGCCACGGCTGGTACGACCTGCCCCCGTTCGAGTGGGACGAGTCGCGGCGGACGCTCTCGTTCGTCTTCCTCGCCGACGGCACCCCCGAGCGGGTCGCCCTCTCGGCGCGGAACGGCGGCGTCCGCGTCGCCGCGACCGCGCCGGTCCGCCTCGCCCGGCCCGTCGTCGCCCGGGTCCTGGACCTCGGCTCGGAGCTCGGGCCGTTCCACGCGCTCTGCGCCGAGCGGCGGGGCGAAGGGTTCGGGTGGATCGCCGACCGGCGCGCGGGCCGCGTCCTGCGTGCCCCGACGCTCTTCGAGGACGCGGTGAAAGTCCTCTGCACGACGAACTGCTCGTGGGCCCTGACGCGGTCGATGGTGACGCGGATGGTCGCCGCGTTCGGCCGTGGCGGAGCGTTCCCCGACGCCGCGTTCCTCGCCGCGCTCCCGGAGCAGAGGCTCCGCGACGAGCTGAAGCTGGGGTACCGGGCGCCGTTCCTCCGGGAGTTCGCGACTCGCGTCGCCGGCGGCGCGCTCGACCTCGCGGCCTGGGAGAACGCGGCGCTTCCGGACGACGAGCTGGCGGCGAGGATCCGCGCGGAGAAGGGCTTCGGCCCCTACGCGGCCGAGACGCTGCTGCGCCTCCTCGGGCGCCACGGCCGGCTCGGCCTCGACTCCTGGTCGCGCAAGCAGGTGGCCCGGCTCCGGTTCCGCGGCCGCGCGGTGAAGGACGTGCGCGTCGCCCGCTTCTACGCGCCGTTCGGGCGGTACGCGGGCCTCGCGTTCTGGCTCGACGTCACGCGCGACTGGCACGAGGGGCGCGAGAGCCTCTGGCCCTGAGGGAGCGCGGGCGCGGCCTACAATCGCCGTTCGGAGGACGCGATGAAGAAGTCACCCGGTCCGTTTCGCCGGTTCGTCGAGGCCTACCCCGAGTGCGGGATGACCTACGAGGCGCTCGCCGTTGCGAGCCGCGAGTCGGCCGGCTACGCCGAGAAGGACGCGGAGCTCCTCAAGCTCGCGCTCGCGATGGGCTCGCGTCTCGAGGGGGCGGTCCACTCGCACGCGCGCCGCGCGCTCGAGGCGGGCGCGACGGCGGCCCAGGTCCGCGGCGTCGCCCTGCTCGGCCTGACGACGCTCGGCCTGCCGCACTCGATGATGGGGACGTCGTGGATCGAAGACGTCCTGCGCGAGGCGGAGAAGGCCGGGAAGAAGTCCGGGAAGAAGGCGAAGGGCGGGAAGAAGGGGCGGTAGGTCCTCCGCGCGCGGAAGAAGGCCGCTGCCCGGCGGTGTCCCGCCGGACCGCAGCCGCTCCTCCGGACTACTTCTTCCGGGCCCGGATCGAGGCGATCTCCGCGACGGCCGCGACGGCCTTGTCGACGTGAGCCTCCGTGTTGAACGGGCCGATCCCGAACCGGACGGCGCCGTGGATCCTGTCGGTGCCCAGGTGCTCGTGGACCATCGGAGTGCAGTGGAGGCCGGTGCGGCAGGCGATGTCGTGGTCGACGTCGAGCATCGTCCCGGTGTCGGCCGCCTCGAGCCCGTCGACGTTGAAGGAGAGGACGCTGATCCGCTGCTTGCCCGGGACGTCGTCGGCGCAGTAGAGCGTCACGCCGTCGATCGCGCGGAGGCCGTCGCGGAGCTTCTTCCAGAGCGCCATCTCGCGCGCGTGGACCGTCTCGATCCCCTGGCCGAGGACCCAGGTGACGCCGGCGTGGAGGCCCGCGATCCCGGGGAGGTTCGGCGTGCCGTACTCCATCCGGTACGGGTACTCGTCGAGGTGATGGCGCTGCGCGCTCTTGACGCCGGTTCCGCCGGCCCGCGTGTGGCGGATCTCGACCCCCTCGCGCACGTACATGCCGCCGATCCCCATCGGTCCCATCAGGCTCTTGTGGCCGGTGAAGCAGATGACGTCGGCCCCGACCTCGTCGAGCTTCACGGGGACGGCGCCGCCCGACTGCGAGACGTCGACGACGAGGTGGACGCCCCGCTCGCGGCAGACCTTCCCGATCGGGGCGAGGTCCTGGAGCGTGCCGATCACGTTCGAGCCGTGGTTCATCACGACGGCCTTCGTGCCGGGGGTGATCCGGTCGATCACCTTCTGCGGGTCGACCCAGCCGTCGGCCTCGAAGTCGACCCAGTCGACCTTCACGCCGTGCTCGTGCTCGAGCATCCAGAGCGGGCGGAGCGTCGCGTTGTGCTCGAGGTGGGTCGTGACGACGTGGTCGCCCGGGCCGATCAGGCCGAAGATCGCGAGGTTCAGGGCGTCCGTCGAGTTGTAGCCGAAGACGAGCCGGTTCGGGTCGGTCCCGCCGAAGAAGGAGCAGAGGAGCTTCCGGGTCTTGTCGACGAGGGAGCCGGCCTCGAGGCAGAGGTCGAAGCCGCTCCGCCCCGGGTTGACCCCGTACGCGCGGTAGAAGCGGTCCATCGCGACGTAGGTCTCCTCCGGCTTCGGGAAGGAGGTCGCGCCGTTGTCGAGGTAGATCAGCTTCGTCTGGGGGATGGCCGCCTCGGCGGCTTCGGGCTTCTCCGTCACGGTCGCGGACATGCTCCACCTTCCTCTCGCGGACCCGGGACGATCGCGTCGGCGAGGACCTCCGCGACGGTCCGGATCTGGACTCCGAGCTTGTATTCCTTGTTCAGCTCCATGAGCTGGTCGATGCAGTTGTGGCAGGGCGCGACGACGACGGGCGCGCCCGTCTCGCGGATCTGCTTCGCCTTCACACCGCCGGAGGCGATCCGCCGGTCCTTGTAGGCCGCCATCGCGAGCTGGCCGCCCCCGCCGCCGCAGCAGAAGCTCTCCTCGCCGTGGGGAGCCATCTCGACGAACGTGCTCGCGGCGCGCCGGAGGACCCGGCGCTGCGGTTCGCGCACTCCGCCGTGGCGGACGAGGTTGCACGGGTCGTGGAGCGTGACGGCCTTCGGGTTGCGCGACGGGTCGACGGCGATGCGGCCGGTCGCGAGGTACTCGTCCATCAGCTCGAGGACGCTCCGGACGGGGAACGGGTAGCTCCCCCGGAGCCACTCGGGACCCTCCCACCGGGCGGCCCCGTAGCCATGCCCGCACTCGCCGATCACGAGCGTCTCGCATTCGAGCCGCTCCATCGCGTCGACGAGGTTCCGCGTGATCGCCCCGGCCTGCTCGTCGTTGCAGCTGAAGAGGCCGTAGTTCGTCAGGTCCCAGCCGGGGTCGCTCGAGAGGGTCCAGTCCTCCTTCGCGGCCCAGAAGACCTTCGCGCTCGCCTGCAGGCTGAGCGGAAAGAACTTCGGCTCGCGGGGGTTCACGGTGAAGAGGTACTTGGCGCCT
This sequence comes from Acidobacteriota bacterium, assembly GCA_029567505.1. Classification (GTDB taxonomy): domain Bacteria; phylum Acidobacteriota; class Thermoanaerobaculia; order UBA5066; family UBA5066; genus UBA5066. The sequence continues at coordinate 4,634 of JAKPXO010000408.1, read as the reverse complement.
TTCTTGTCGAGCGGAATCCTCGCCTCCGGGTCGCCCGTCTCGGCCTGCAGCTCCTCCTCGAGCCACTGCACGGTCTCGACCCAGTCCGCCTTCGTGATCGCCATGTTGTTGCCGTGGGCGAGGCTGTTGTCGACCGTCGCCTGGAGGTCGTCGGGGACGAGGCCCATCGACGCGAGGGCGGCGCGGGCGGCGCGGAAGACGCGCGGAAGCGCGATGCCGACCGTGCAGTTGATCGAGCAGCGCCCGCAGAGCGAGCAGCGGCCGAAGACCGCGTCGACCCAGGCCCGGACCATCTCCCGGTCGAAGGAGCGCGCGCCGACGAGGCCGGGGAGGAGGCGGCCCGCCGTGGTCGCGTGCCGGCGGAACGCCGCGGCGACGTGGTCGAGCTTGCGGGCCGGGACGTTCTCCAGCTCGGGCGACGCCTTGAAGTAGTGGCAGCTCTCGGCGCAGAGGCCGCAGCGGACGCAGGCGCCGAGGTACGACACCTCGGCCGCGCTCAGCTTCGAGCGGAAGGCGTCGAACCCGCGGGCGAGGTCGGCGTCGGTGAGCGCCGCGATCCGGCTCTCGAGGGCGGCGGGAGCGGGAACGGTCATGCCTCCCTCCCGGCGGCCGGCGGGAAGGTTCCGCGGCGGCCGAGGAAGCGGCCCAGCTCGTACCGGGCCGGGAAGAAGAGGAGACAGTGCCGGATCTTCCCGACCGGCACGTAGAGGAGGAGGGCAGCGCCGGCGACGAGCCACGCCTCGCGGGCAGCGGGAAGGAACGTGGCGACGGCGGCGAGGGTCGCGAAAGACGTCGTCAGCAGGTTCGCGACGTAGTCGTCGGGGGACGAGAGGCCGCGCAGGACCGGGCTCGCGACCCGCTTCCCGAGGAGGCCGAGGCCGGCGAGGGCTCCCGCCACCGCCACGGCGCCTCCGATGCGGACGGGAGCGGAACCGGGCGCGACCCCGGCGAGGCTCGCCGCGAGGAGGCCGAAGGCGGCGAAGACGCCCGTGTGGAAGACGACCCCGGCCGCGTACGAAAGGAGGTGCGTCCGCACGCTCTCCTTCGCCTGAGGGAGCATCCCCTTCGTGAACGCGTAGCGGGCCCCGGCGGCGGCGTCGCCGGCCGGCGGCGCATGGAGGGTGCGCCGCCCCCACGCGCGCGTCCGGAGCGCGAGGAGGGCGAGGGCGAGGAGCGCCCACGCCGCCGCGGCGCCGAGGGCGAGCTCCGGGAGCCCGGGCGCGGACATGGCTCGGTTAGACGCAGCCGTCGGGCTTCGGAAGGCCCGCGAGCTTACAGGCACCCTTGGCCGGGCCGCTCGGGAAGAGCTCGTAGACCGTCTTCAGCGGGACCCCGACCGTCTTGCAGATCGAGCGGACCATCGGGGCCGAGTCGTGCTCGAGCCAGTGCTGCCGGATGAACCGAATGACCGCCCAGTGCTGCTCGCCGAGGTTCTCGATCCCCTCCTCCTGCCGGGCGAGGACGGCCGCGAGCTCCTCGGTCCAGATCGCCGGGTTTGCGAGGAATCCCTCGGGGTTCAGCTCGACGGTCGTGCCGTTGAAGTCGATGCTCGCCATTCCGCCTCCGTGCGGGGCCCCAGGTCGCGTCGGGCCCGACGGCCACTATGATGTGTGCATTGAAATCGGGATTGTGTGCATGACAAGCTGGATTCCGAAGCTCGACGAATCGAAGGGCCCGACCTACCTCGCGATCGCGGAGGCGATCGGTACGGCCGTGCGCAGAGGAGAGCTCCGACCCGGCGACCGGCTGCCGACGCACCGTCTCCTCGCCGACCTCCTCGGCGTGAACGTCAGCACGGTCACGCGTGCCTACCGCGAGGCTTCCCGCCGCCGCCTTCTCGGCGGCGAGGTCGGCCGCGGGACGTACGTCCTCGGCGTCGCTTCCGAGGCGGCCCTCTTCGCGCTCGAGCAGCGCCCCGAGGGGGGCGTCCTCGACCTCTCGCCGAACACCCCACCTCCTCTCGCCCGCGACCCCGATCTCTCGAGGGCGCTCGGCGCGCTCGACGACGTCGAGGCGGCGCACCTTCTCCACTACCCGACGGCCGCCGACACGCTCGTCCACGCCCGGGCCGCCGCGGCGTGGCTCGCGCGGCGCGGCGTCGAAGCGGATCCAGAGCGGATCGTCGTCTGCGCCGGGGCCCAGCACGCGATGGACACGGCGGTCGGCGCCTTCCCGGAGGTCGAGGAGCTCGCCTGCGAGGCGCTCGTCTACCCGGGCCTGAAGGCGGTGGCCCGCCGCCTCCGGCGGCGGCTCCACGCGATGGAGATGGACCGCGAGGGAGTGCTCCCCGGAGCGTTCGAGGCGGCGTGCCGCGCTGGGGTGAAGCTCGCCGTCCTGTCGCCGACGCTGCACAACCCGACCTCGGCGACGATGGGGGCCGAGCGGCGCCGGAGGATCGTCGAGACGGCCCGCCGGTTCGACGTCCTCCTCGTCGAGGAGGACGTCTACGGCCTCCTGCCGGAGGGGGCGCCGCCGCCGCTCGCGGCGCTCGCCCCGGAACGGGTGCTCTACGTGACGGGGCTGTCGAAGACGGTGGCGCCCGGCCTGCGTCTCGGCTACCTCGCCGTACCGCCTGCCCTGAGGGACCGATGGCAGGGGGCGTCCCACCACACGAGCTGGTACGTCTCGCCGCTCTCGTCCGCCCTCGCGGCGCGCTGGCTCTCCGACGGCACGGCGTGGCGGCGGCTCGTCGCGCAGAGGAAGGAGCTCGCCGCACGCCACCGCGTCTGCGCCCGCGCGCTGTCGGGAGTCGAGTGGAGGGGGGCGCGGCACGGACCGCACGTCTGGATTCCTCTCGAGAAGGGCTCCGGCGACGCCTTCGCGAAGCGGGCGCTGACGGCCGGGGTCGTCGTCGTCCCGGCGAGCGTCTTCGCGTCGGGCCGGTCCCCCGCCGGGGACGGGGTTCGCGTGTCGCTTGGGGCCGCCACCGACCGCGTCTCGCTCGCCGAGGCGCTTTCGCGCCTCCGGGCGCTTCTGCCGGCGACGAGACGGCTCGCGCGACGATCCTGAGAGCGGTTCGCCGCGCCGCGACGGGCTACTTCGGGGCCCAGCTCGCGAAGGGCTCGAAGGGCAGGTTCCGAACGACGAGGAAGAACGCGAGGAGCGCGTAGAGCGCGATCCGCAGCCAGAGGGGCGGAACGGGAAGGCGCTGCTCGGGCCGGAGCGCGGCGCGCAGCGCGAGCACGAGGAAGACCGGGATCGTCGCGACGGCGAGGACGTTCAGCCGGAGCGCCCGGCCGAGCTCGCCGTGGACGAGGGCATGGAGGGCGCGGCCGGTGCCGCAGCCCGGGCAGTGGAGGCCCGTCGTGAGATGGAGCGGGCAGACCGGGGCGAAACGCGCGGTCCGCGGGTCGACGAAGACGAGGACCGCGAGGACGAGGAAAAAGGCCCCGAGGGCGAGGAGCGCCTGGGCGCGCCGCCCCCGGAGCCGGCCGGCGAGGTTCGGAAGGGGCACTACTTCTTCTGCAGCTCGTTCCCCTGGGAGTCCTTCATCTTCCCCGTGGCGATCATGATGATGTCGATGATTCCCCAGATCCCGAGCCCGCCGCAGGTGATGAGCTTCAGGATCCCGAGCCCGGTGTAGCCGAGGTAGAAGCGGTCCACACCGAGGCCCCCGAGAAAGATCGACAGGAGCAGTGCGGTCATCCAGTCCTTCTTGGGCCTTCAAGTCCTCCCTCGCGTTGTTCCCGGAATGCGGCGGAGCATAGTCGAGGAGCGACGGGAAGGAGAAACTTCCACGCGGATTCGATGCCCGGGGTGATCACGGTCACCCGCGCGCTGGCGCTCGGAGCCGCGCAGGGCGAGGCGCCCTCCGGAAAGCCGAAGGGCCCCGGCGCCGCGAGGCGACCGGGGCCCGAAGCGGGGCGGGAGGCGGGGAGGATCAGGCCTGCGGCTTCTGGGCCGGGGCGTTCACGAACTCGCGGGCGAAGGCCTGCCAGCTCTCGTCGTCCAGGCTGGCCGCGGCGCCCTTGCCCGGCAGGCCGCCGTCGGCCATCACCGGCACCGTCGCGTGGACGCGGGTGGGGACCATGAAATCGGCCAGGCGGTGGAGCTCCTCGCGCAGGAAGTGGGTGGCGGCCGCGCCGATCCGCAGCGGGGAGATCGCCGCGTGGTGGTCGCGCGTCCAGATCGAGGCGACCCAGCCGGCGCCGTAGGGGTCGCGGACGACCGCGGACGGATCGCGCAGCGCCTTGTCGTTGGCCGACATCACCGTGCCGGAGGCGGGCGAGGGGACGACGAGCTTGCGCCCCTTGACGAAGAGGGTGAAGAGCGGGCTGCCGCGCTCGATCGTGGTGCCCTGGGCGGGGACCTCGACCTTCTCCACCTGGCCGACGGCCTCGGCGAGGAAGTCGTCGATGCCGACGCGCAGGCGGCCGTCGGAGGTGATGCGCAGCCACGTGTGGGCCGCGTCGAGGAAGATTCCCTGGGGAGGCTGGGGCACCTTCATCGCCACGAGCGGCGCCGGGGCCGAAACGGCGGCGGTCCGGCGCTGACGGGCCAGGACGTAGCTGTCGACGGCGAGGGCGACGACGATGGTGAGGACGACGAAGAGAGCGACCATTTCGAACCTCCCTGCGGGTTGTTCCGATTTCTCTCGGCCCGCTTCGCCCGGAGATATCGCAAGGGCGCTGCCA
>JAKPXO010000387.1 GCA_029567505.1 Acidobacteriota bacterium | reverse complement strand
CGGCCCCTCCTGACGCTGACGGCCGGGGTCCGATCCTTCTCGGAGGGGAAGCTCGAGTCCCTGCCGCAGGTGAGGACCGGCGACGAGATCGAGACGCTCGTCGAGGCGTTCAACCGGATGGCGGAGCGGATCCAGCAGCAGGTCGAGCGGCTCGAGACCGCGAACCGCGAGCTCGCGACGCTCGACCGGATGAAGACCGACCTCCTCGCGAACGTCTCCCACGAGCTGCGGACCCCGCTCGCCGCGATTCGCGGCTACGTGGAGTTCATCCAGGAAGGGCAGCTCGGCCCGACGACGGACGCGCAGCGCAAGGGCCTCGAGGTCTGCCTGCGCAACTCCGAGCGGCTGACGAAGACGATCAACATGCTCCTCGACTTCTCGCGCATGGAGCTCGGCCGCGTCCCGATCCGGACGACCCCCTTCCAGATCGGACGCCTCGTCGCCCAGATCGTCGCCGGGATCGAGTCGGAGGCGCGAAAGCGGAACATCCGCCTCGTGGCCGTGGTCGACCGGAGCCTCAGGCCGGTCGACGGGGACCGCGACCGCCTCACCCAGGTCCTCGAGAACCTGATCACGAACGCGCTCAAGTTCACGCCCGACGGCGGCGAGGTCGAGGTGGGCGCCCGGCCCGCCCAGGCGGCCGGCCGCGTCGAGGTCTGGGTCTCCGACACCGGGATCGGGATACCGCCCGAGGAGAGGGCCCGGGTCTTCGAGAAGTTCTACCAGACCGACGGCTCCGCGACGCGGAGGTTCGGCGGCATCGGCCTCGGCCTCGCGATCGTCAAGTCGATCCTCGACGCCCACGGCGCCGACATCGTCGTCGACGGCCGGCCCGGGGGCGGAACGGTCTTCCGTTTCTCGCTCCCCGTCGCCGAGACGCGCACCGAGTCGGGCGTTTTCCACGGGCTCCTCCCCTCGGACGGCGACACGGCGCCCGTCCTCGCGATCGACGACGACCAGGACTTCCTGCTCCTCCTCAAGGAGACGCTCGAGAAGCACGGTTTCGCGGTCCGGACCGCGACGACGGCCGAGGAAGGGCTGGCCGCGGCCCGGGAGCAGGCCCCGCTCCTCGTCGTCCTCGACATCCGCCTGCCCGACCGCGACGGCCTCGACCTGCTGCACGAGCTGCGCGAGGACGCCACGACGCGCCAGACCCCGATCCTGATCGCGTCCGTCGTCGACGAACGGCTCGAGGGCCTCCGGCTCGGCGCCGTCGAGTACCTCGTCAAGCCGATCGACCGCGGCAGGCTCGTCGACGCGGCGATCCGCGCGCTCCACTCGCGCGGGAAGCGGCTCCCTTCGGGCGAGCTCCCGGCGATGCCGCAGCCCTCCTGAGCGTCCCGAGAAGCCTCCGATTGCTCTAAGATCGAGTCGGGCGCCAGAGCCCCGGACGCGGCGAGGAGGGATCCGATGTCCCAGCAGAAACGGACAATCCTGATCGTCGACGACGAGGAGGACGTCCTCGACCTGCTGCAGCTCGTCTTCGAGACGAGCGGTTTCCTCGTGCGCCGGGCCTCCACGGGCAAGGCCGCCGTGTCGAGCGCCTGGGAGCAGCCGCCGGACGTCGTCCTCCTCGACGTGATGATGCCGGAGATGGACGGCTGGCAGGTGCTCCGCACCCTCAAGGGCGACGAGAGGACCCGGAACGTCCCGGTCGTCATGCTCTCCGCGCGCGCCGAACGGCGGGACAAGATGATCGGCCTCCAGGAGGGTGCCGAGGGCTACATCGCCAAGCCCTTCTCCCCGGCCGAGGTCGTCCGGGAGGTCCAGAGCTTCCTCGAGCGAGGGTCGTGAGCTCTCCCGAGGCGCTTCCGGCCGCGCCCTTCGACGACGCCGCCTCGATGCGGGCGGAGTGGCTCCAGAACCGGGCCCGCCTGCACGACGTCGTGACGGGCCTGCCGACCCTCCCCGCCGTCGTCGACCAGGTTCGTCGTCACCTCGAGGACCACGGCTCGATCGCCCTGCTCGCGTTCTCGCTCGCCACGGAGAGGCAGGTCGAGGAGACGTGGGGCTGGCAGCTCTACGACGACCTCATACGGGACTTCGTCTCCGGCCTTCGCGCCCATGCCGCGGTGGGCGGCTTCTCCGCCGGGATCTTCTGCGTCCCCGGCGTCCGGAGCGACGAGATCCTCTGCTTCGTCCCGGTGAGGCCGCGGAACGGCTCCGATCAGGCGCCCCACGAGTGGCTCGGAGCGCTCGCGTCCCGGATGGACGGCTTCGTCTCCTCGTTCCTCGCCGAGCGGCTGACCTCGATCGACGCCTATTCCTCCCACGTCGGGCAGGCGCTGATCCTCTTCGACCCGAAGGTCCGGGTCGAGCGCGCGGTCTACCGGGGACTGAACGAGGCGCGAGGCGAGGTCTTCCGGCACACGGCGAACGCCGAGGAACGCGGCGTCGAGGTCCTGAAGGGGATCCTCGCCGATCGTCGGGTCGTCTCGCTCTTCCAGCCGATCCACGACCTCGTCGAGCAGGAGATCACCGGCGTCGAGGCCCTTACGCGGGGGCCCGCCGGAAGCGGGCTCGAAGACGCCGAGCGGCTCTTCTCGCTCGCCGAGAAGGCGGGCCTCGTCATCCCGCTCGAGCGGCTCTGCCGGCGGCGCTCCCTCGAGGAGGCCGCCCGGGCGGGCTGGGACAAGCTCGTCTTCCTCAACATGTCACCCGCGGCGTCCCAGGATTCCGACTTCCTCGAGGGCCGGCTCGTCCGCGAGGTCCTCGAGCTGCACCTCGACCCGAGACAGATCGTCATCGAGGTCACCGAGCGGACCTACGCGGAGAACCAGGAGCTCTTCACGAAGGTCCTCGGCGAGCTCCGCAAGGAGGGGTTCCACGTCGCCGTCGACGACCTCGGCTCCGGCTACTCGAACCTCTCCGCGCTCGCGGAGATCCGCCCCGAGTTCCTGAAGTTCGACCACCTGTTCACGAAGGACATTCACAGGAACCGGATCAAGCAGGACCTGCTCGGCGCGATCCTCTCGTTCGCGATGAAGATGGAGACCCAGGTCATCGCCGAAGGGATCGAGTCGGTCGACGAGCTCCAGGCCCTACGCAGGCTGGGCGTCCCGCTCGGGCAGGGCTTCTATCTCGGCCGGCCCGGCCCGATCCCGGCCCGGGCCGCCTGACGACCGCCGCGCCGCGCGAAAGGAGCCGTCTCAGCGCGGCCGGGCGATCTCCGCGGCGATCAGGAAGTTGTCGTTGCGCGGCGTCCAGGCGACCCCTTCCCGGAAGGCGTAGAGGTCCTGGTCGACGTAGAGCGGGATGACGGGCAGGTCC
>JAKPXO010000386.1 GCA_029567505.1 Acidobacteriota bacterium | reverse complement strand
CGTCGCGGGCCACGCCGATCGCGGCCGGCTCCCCGGCGCCCGGCCGCCCCGGCACCGCCCGCGCGGCCACCTCGAGGAAGCGCTCGCCCCCTTCCCGCCCCTCGATCCGGACGACGATGGGCGCGGGTGTCTCGCCTCCGTTCCCCTCGAGCGAGCGGAAGAGGGCATGCACCTCCGGGGCGCGCACGAGGTCGTGGAGGGCGGCGCAGGGCGCCGACGGGGGCGCACCGAAAAGCACGCGGGCCGCCGCGTTCACGTCGAGGACGGCGAGGCCGCGGTCGACGACGACGAGGCCGACGGGGACCTCCTCGAAGACCGTCCGGGCGAGGACGCGCGCCCGCTCGCTCCCCTCCCTCTCGCGCGCGACGAGGTCGGCGAAGCGATGGAGCGCCTCGAGGACCTCCGACGTCTCCGGCGAGAGGCCCCGCCACTCCTCCGGGCGCGTCCCCGTGGCCGCCACGGCGACCCCCTCGCGGACCCGGTCGAGCTCCCGCATCCGGCGGAGCCGGATCGCGAAGAACGCCGCCGCGACGAGAGCGCCCGCGAGGAGGGCGCGCGGCTCGAGCCCGACCACCGCCACGGTGATCGCCCCGAGCGCGAGGGCCTCGGCGGCCGGCCGGAGCCGGAGCGGGACGGAAGGCTTCATCCCGGGTACCTGTAGCCGACGCCGACGACCGTCTCCACGACGTCGTCCCCGAGTTTCTTCCGGATCGAGCGGACGTGGACGTCGACCGTCCGCGTCTCGACGTCGGCGGCGTAGTCCCAGAGGCGCGAGAGGATCGTCTCCCGGCTGACGACCCGCCCCCCGCTCCGGATCAGGAGCCAGAGGAGGTCGAACTCCTTCTTCGTCAGGTGGACGGATTTCCCGCCGCGCTCGACGAGGTGACGCCCCCGGTCGATCCGGATCTTCCCGTCGTCGAAGACTTCGTCCGGCGCCGAGGCCCCGCCGTCGCCGCGCCGGAGCCGCGCCGCGATCCGGGCGAGCAGCTCCTTCATCGAGAACGGCTTCGTGACGTAGTCGTCCGCCCCGAGGTCGAAGCCGAGAAGCTTGTCGCGCTCCTCGGCGCGGGCCGTCAGCATGAGGATCGGCACGCGTCGCGTCGCGTCGTGCTTCCGGAGCTCCCGGCAGATCGTCAGGCCGTCGACGTCGGGGAGGTTCAGGTCGAGGAGGACGAGGTCCGGCGGGCGCTCGGTCAGCTCGTCGAGCGCGACGAGGCCGCCCGCGAAGCGGACCGGCTCGAAGCGCCCGTCCTTCCGCAGGCTGTAGACGAGCGTGAAGGCGAGGTCCTCGTCGTCCTCGACGACGGCGATCCGCCAGCGCGCCGGCGCGCCGCCGTTCTCCTTCAACCGAACCTCCCGGTGATGTAATCCTCGGTCATCTTCTCCTTCGGGCGGGTGAAGATGACGTCGGTCCGGTCGAACTCGACGAGCTTGCCGAGCATGAAGAAGCCGGTCTCGTCGGAGACGCGCGCGGCCTGCTGCATGTTGTGCGTGACGATGACGATCGTGAAGCGCTCCTTCAGGGCGAAGATGAGCTCCTCGATCTTCGCCGTCGCGATCGGGTCCAGGGCCGAGCAGGGCTCGTCCATCAGGACGACCTCCGGCTCCACGGCCAGGGCCCGCGCGATGCAGAGGCGCTGCATCTGCCCGCCTGAGAGCGCGAGGGCGCTTTCGTCGAGGCGGTCCTTCACCTCGTCCCAGAGCGCCGCGCCCCGGAGCGCCGACTCGCACGCGTCGCGCAGGACGGTCTTGTTCCTCTCCCCCTGGATCCGGAGGCCGTAGACGACGTTCTCGAAGATCGACTTCGGGAACGGGTTCGACTTCTGGAAGACCATGCCGAGCCGCTTGCGCACGCTCACGACGTCGACGTCCGCCGCGTAGAGGTCCTGCCCGGCGACCCGGAGCGACCCCTCCTGGCGGACGCCGTCGATCAGGTCGTTCATCCGGTTCAGGCAGCGCAGGAGCGTCGACTTCCCGCATCCCGACGGCCCGATGAAGGCGGTGACCGAGCGCTCGCGGACCTTCAGGTCGATGTCGAAGAGCGCCTGCTTCTCCCCGTACCAGAAGCTGAACTTCTCGAGCTCGATCAGCGGCGACGCCTCGGGGGCGGAGCCCTCCGCGCCCGGGACGGTCCGGAGCTCGAGCGGCGGGACGGTGACGGGCGGGGACATCGTCTGGGCTTCCATGATGACGTACCTCAGATCCCGGAGGAACGGAGCTTCCGGCGGAGCCGTCCCCGGATGACGATCGCCGTGAGGTTGAGGGCGACGACGATCAGGATGAGGAGGATCGTCGTCGTGAAGACCATCGGGCGGGCCGCGTCGACGTTCGGCGACTGGAAGCCGACGTCGTAGATGTGGAACCCGAGGTGCATGAACTTCCGGTCGAGGTGGAAGAAGGGGGCGAAGCCGTCGACCGGCAGCGACGGCGCCAGCTTCACGACGCCGGTGATCATGAGAGGCGCCACCTCGCCCGCCGCGCGGGCCATCGCGAGGATGAGGCCGGTCAGGATCGACGGCATGACCGCGGGCAGGACGACCCGCCACATCGTCTCGAACTTCGTCGCCCCGAGGGCGAGGGACGCCTCGCGCATCCCGCGGGGGATCGCGGCGAGCCCCTCTTCCGCGGACACGATGACGACCGGCACCGTCAGGAGCGAGAGCGTCAGCGACGCCCAGAGGATCCCTCCCGTCCCCCACGTCGGCGCCGGGAGCGCCTCCGGGTAGAAGAGCCGGTCGATCGACCCGCCGACGAAGTAGATGAAGAAGCCGAGGCCGAAGACGCCGTAGACGATGGACGGGACCCCGGCGAGGTTGTTCACGGCGATCCGGACCGCGCTGACGACCGGCCCCTGCTTCGCGTACTCGCGGAGGTAGAAGGCCGTCAGGACTCCGAGCGGCGTCACGACGACGCTCATGATCAGGACCATCAGGACCGTCCCGAAGATCGCCGGGAAGACCCCGCCCTCGGTGTTCGACTCGCGCGGGTCCTCGGACACGAAGGCCCAGACGTTCGCCGCGTAGCGTCCCGCCTTCGCGAGCCGCCCCATCCCGTTCACGCGGTCGGCCCGGACGACCTGCGAGAGCGGAAGCTCCTTCGTCAGGCCTCCCGCGGTCTCGAGGACGAGGACGGCCTTCACCCCGGCCCGGACCTCCTGAAGCGCTGCGAAGAGCCGGTCGTACTCGGCCTGGAGCGCCCGCTCCTCCGCGTCGAGCCCGTTCCGCTTCGACCCGGCCGCCGCCCCTTCGAGCTCGAGCTTCTTCCGCTCGAGGCGGAGCTTCTCCTTCTCGAAGTTGACGGCCCCGATGGGGCCTTTCTCGAGCCGGAGCGCCTCCTCGTGGACCTCGCGCGCCCGCGGCAGGAGCTCGACGACCTTCTTCCACGAGGCCTCGCGCCCCGAGGCGAGGAGCGTCTCCCCGTCCCGCACCTCGCTCACCCAGCCGTAGAAGTCGCCCCACTCCCGCCGCTCGAGGACGACGACGTCGGCGGGCGTCGTCCGGGACCGGACGGCGGACTCGTCGACCCAGACGAAGTCCTCCCCGGTCAGGTCGCGGTTCCCCTGCTTGACCTTGATGCGCCAGCGCTCCGGCGTCCCGGGGGCGGCATCGGGGTCGGGGATCCTCTCCCGGGCCGCCACGCGCCCGGCGAGGGCGCGCCCGTCCTCGAGCGCGAAGAGGTGGACGTCGGCCGGCCAGAAGAAGCCGAGGCCGTTCGCGAGGACGAGCCAGAGCAGGCCGAACACCATCAGGACGGCCACGGCGAGGCCGCTCCCGGTCACCCAGATGAAGGGCTCCCCGCTCCGGAAGACGCCGCTCTTCCGCGCGAGGGACGGTCTCCCCTCGGACGCGCTCATTCGAAGGTCCTGTACTTCTTCCGGAGCCGGAGCCGCACGAGCTCGGCCACCGTGTTGACGACGAACGTCATCACGAAGAGGAGGAGGGCCGCGACGAAGAGGACGCGGAAGAGCGTCCCTCCCTCGGGGGCCTCCGGCAGCTCGACGGCGATGTTCGCCGAGAGCGCGCGGAAGCCATTGAAGATCGACAGGTCCATGACGGGCGTGTTCCCCGTCGCCATCAGGACGATCATCGTCTCGCCGACGGCGCGCCCGAAGCCGATCATGATCGCGGAGAAGATCCCCGGTGAGGCCGTGGGCAGGACCGTCCGGAGGGCCGTCTGCCAGCGCGTGGCCCCGAGGGCGAGCGAGCCGGCGTTCAGCCCCGGCGGCACAGCCGAGATCGAGTCCTCCGCGACGGTGAAGATGATCGGGATGACGGCGAAGCCCATCGCGAGGCCGACGACGAGCGAGTTGCGCTGGTCGTACGTGAGCCCGAGCGCCTCGAGGAGGAAGTGCCGGTAGTCGGCCCCCAGCAGCCAGCGCTCGAGGCCCGCGCCGATCCAGAGGGAGACCGCGCCGGCCGCTACGACGAGCGGCAGGAGGAGCAGCGCCTCCCAGCCTGCCGGCACCCGGGCCCGGACGCGCGCCGGCAGCTTCCCCCAGCCGACGGCGCCCAGGGCGGCGAACGCCCCGACGACGACGGGCATGACGAGGAGCCCGGGGACGATCCTCTCGACGATCGGCGCGAGCCAGAGGCCGGCGATGAAGCCGAGGACGACGCTCGGGAGGGCGGCCATCACCTCGACGACCGGCTTCACGAACGAGCGGAGGGTCGGGTGCATGAACTGCGCGGTGTAGAGCGCCGCCGCGAGCGCGAGCGGGATCGCGAGGACGAGGGCGTAGAACGTCCCCTTGAGCGTCCCGTAGATGAGCGGCGTCAGGCTGAACTTCGCCTCGAAGTCGTCGGTGCCGCCCGTCGACTGCCAGACGTAGTCGGGCCGGGCGTACCCCTCGTACCAGACCTTCCCGAACAGCGAGCGCCACGTCACCTCGGGATGCGGGTTCTTCAGCTCGAAGTGGTGGAGCCGGCCGTCCGCGGCCGCCGCGAGCACCCCGTCCGCCTTCGGCGCGAAGACGACGGCGGCGAGCGGCGCGGTCCCGGCGGAGAGCGAGAGGAGCGTCTTCCCGGTCGTCGCGTAGTGGACCGCGACGCCGCCCGCGGCGTCCCCGGTGACGAAGCCCTTGTCCCTCCGCGACGGCGAGAAGGCGGTCACCGCGGCGCCGTGGCTTCGGAAGTCGTGGATCCGCGTCAGCCGGCGCGTGTTTCCGGTCTCGGACGGGACGACGTGCCAGGAGGCGACCCGGCCTTCGGCGTCGCCCGAGACGAGCGTCCGGTCGCCGTTCAGAAAACCGAGGACCGTCACTTCGTGCTCCCCGCTCGAAGCCGGGACCGTCTCTTCCTGCTTCGGGCTCGCCTCGTCCCGCAGGTCGAGCCGGACGATCTCCCCGGCCGACGTCCCGGCGAAGACGTCCTGCCCGCGAACGTCGAGCGCGAGCGTCCGGATGACTCCGCGGGCTCTGATCGGGAGGACGAGCGAGGAGGTCTCGCGCGTCGTCTCGCCCATGAGGCTCGTCTTCTCGGTCACCCGGACGAGCGTGATCTCCCGCGGACCCGTCGCCGCGAGCGCGATCGGGCCGTCGGGTCCGCGGACGTACTTGAAGACCTCGACGGGCTTCCCGTCGGGAGTGACCGTCACCGGCTCCCCGGGGCGGACGACCGGCGTCACCCGCCGCCGGCCGTCCTCGTACGCGACCTCCGTCGAGACCTCCACGGGGTAGAGCCGCCCGTCCGAGAGGCCGAGAACGATCAGCTC
>JAKPXO010000372.1 GCA_029567505.1 Acidobacteriota bacterium | reverse complement strand
AGCCGGGCTCGAGGAGCTGCGGGAGGGCGACGTCGAGGAAGGCGGCGAGGAGGACTTCCGGCGGCTGAAGGACGCCCAGCGGAACGCCCTCGCGCAGGACCTGATCGCGAACAACGAGGAGGAGCTCGGCAAGGAGCGCCTCCAGGCCGTCGTCTTCGCCGGCACGCCCTACGCCCACCCGCCGCTCGGCACGCTCGCCGGCATCGACGCGATCACGCTCGACGACGTGAAGGCGTTCTGGAAGACGGCCTACACGCGCGCGGCACTCACGGTCGGCCTCGCGGGAGACCTCCCGGCCGACCTGAAGACCCGGCTCCTCTCGCGCCTCGGAGCTCTCCCCGCCGGCCCGGCCCTCCCGGCTCCCGCCGGCGTGAAGGGGCGCAGGCCCCCGGCACTCGAGGTGGAGATCGTCCAGAAGGAGACCCGCGCCACCGCGATCTCCTTCGGCCTCCCGATCGAGGTGACGCGCTCCCACCCCGACTTCGCGGCCCTCTCCGTCTTCCGCGCGTTCCTCGGCGAGCACCGCAACTCGATGGCGCACCTCTACCAGAGGATCCGCGAGCTGCGCGGCATGAACTACGGCGATTACGCCTACGTCGAGGCGTTCCCCTACGGCATGTACGCCACGAGCCCCGCCCCGAACGTCGCCCGCAGGGCGCAGCTCTTCGAGGTCTGGATCCGGCCGGTCGTCCCGGCCAACGGCCCGATGGCGCTGAAGATCGCCCTCCACGAGCTCGACCGGCTGATCCGCCAGGGGATCTCCGAGGCGGACTTCCGGAGGACCCGCGACTACCTGATGAAGAACGTCTACCTCCTCACGTCGACCCAGGGAGACGACCTCGGCGCGGCCCTCGACTCGAGGTGGTACGGCACCGGCGACCTGGTCCCCTACCTGCGCGAGCGGCTCGCGAAGCTGACCCGCGCCGACGTGAACCGGGCGATCCGGAAGCACCTCTCGGCCGAGACCCTCTCCGTCGTCATGATCACGAAGGACGCCGAGGGGCTGAAGAAGCAGCTCCTCTCCGCGGAGCCGTCCACGATCGCGTACGATGCTCCGAAACCCCCGGAGGTCCTCGCGGAGGACGCGGTCATCGGAGCCCGGAAGCTCGGTCTCGCGCCGGAGAGGGTCCGGATCACCCCGGTGGCCGAGGTCTTCGCCCGCTGAAAGGAGTGGAGATGCCCCCAGAGATCTTCTTCGTGGCCGTGGACGGCCGCCAGCTCGACGGCGAGCACGACATGAGCCAGGTCCGGCAGCTCTGCACGCAGTACGCCGGACGCCAGGTGATGGTCTGGAACGAGGCGCTCGGGTCGTGGACCGACCCGAAGACGCTTCCGTCGTTCCGCGTCGCGTCGGCGCCCGCCCCCGCTCCCGTCGCGGCGCCGGCCCCCGCTCCCGCCGCGGCGCCGGCCCCCGCTCCCGCGCCGTCGCCGGCTCCGCGCCATCCCGCCGCGGAAAGACCGTCCGCGGCCGCGGCTGCGATCGGCAGCTTCGTGGGTGACGACGCGAACGCGTTCAAGGGGCTCCTCGACTTCAAGTTCGAGACGCTCGTCGCCCCGAAGCTGATCCGGGTCCTCTACCTCGTCTTCGCCGCCCTCTGCGCCCTCGGGGCGCTCGGCGGCGTCATCTCGGGCCTGAAGACGGTCGTCACCGGCTTCCGGTTCGACTCCTTCTTCGTCATCGTCACCGGCCTCGTGATGACCGTCCTCGCGCCGGTCCTCGCCGTCGTCTACCTCTCGCTCATGCGGGTCGTCTTCGAAGGGGTGAAGGTCGCGTTCCTGGTGAAGGAGAAGCTCGAGAAGAACGGCTGACCCCGGGCGGGACTCTTCCCGCTCCCCTCTCACGAACGAAGGCCGGGCCCGCGGGCCCGGCCTTCGACGTTCGGGGAGAGACGAGGAGAGGGTCCTACCGGACCTTCAGCACCCGCGTCTTCGCGATCTTGTCGTGGAGCCCCTGCTTCTCGGGGTTGAACGCGATCATCAGGAAGCCGATGTAGAGGATGAAGCCGCTCACCATGTAGCCGACGAGGCGCATGAACGCGGTCCCCCAGCCGAGC
>JAKPXO010000354.1 GCA_029567505.1 Acidobacteriota bacterium | reverse complement strand
CGCCGCCTCGATGCCCGAGTTGCCGCCGCCGATGACGACGACCTCCCGGTCCTTGTAGAACGGCCCGTCGCAGTGCGGGCAGAACGCGACGCCGCGGCCGATGTACTCCTTCTCACCCGGCACGTTCAGCTCGCGCCACTGCGCGCCCGTCGCCATGACGAGCGCCTTCGTCCGGAGGACCTCGCCTCCGGCGAGGCGGACCGTCTTCAGGTCGCCGTCCTCGATCGCCTCCACGCGGCGGTTGTCGAGGACCTCGACCGGGTAGCTCCGAAGGTGCGAGAGGAGGTCGGCCGCGAGCCTCTTCCCCTCGGTGCGCGTCGTCCCGATGAGGTTCTCGATCCCGAGCGTCTCGAGGACCTGCCCGCCGACGTTCTTCGCGACGAGCGCCGTCCGGAGCCCCTTGCGCACCGAGTAGATCGCCGCGGACGCGCCCGCCGGCCCGCCCCCGACGACGAGGACGTCGTACGGGTCTCGCTCGGGGAAGGCGCCCGGCGCCTCGGAGGGCGCCGAGCCGAAACGCTCCTCGAGCGCGTCGAGGAGCTCCGCGAGGCCGGCCCGGCCGACGGAGACCTGCGCGTTCTCGTGAACGAGGGAGATGACGGTCGGGACGCCCTGGATGCCGAGCTTCTCGACCTCGCCCTCCGCGAGGCCGCCGTCGACCATTTCGTGGACGAAGTCGGGATGGATCACCGCCATCAGGTTCAGCGCCTGGACCACCTCGGGGCAGTTGTGACACGACAGAGAGACGTACGTCCGGAGGCGGACCGGCCCCTTCAGGTGCCGGATCCGGTTCTGGATTCCCTCGTCGGGCCGCTTCCCCTGCCCGGCGGCGTACTTCACCGCGAGGACGAGCGACGAGAACTCGTGACCGCCCGGAATGCCGCGGAAGAGGATCCTCGCCGCGCGCCCCTCGACCGCCACCTCGAACGCGGGGACCGGGCTCGACTCCCCTTCCACGCGGTGGACGATCTTCCCGGGCGCCGTCCCCGCGACGTCCGCGAGCATCGTCGTCAGCTCCCCGTTCTTCGGGTGCTCGGACGGACGCTGCCGGAGGACGACCGTCACGGGGAGGTCGCTGTAGATCTGCTGGAGCTGCGCGGCGAGAGCGGGGTCGAGCATCGTCATCCTCTTCGGGGGTGTGCGGGAGTCGCGGCGGGAAGGAAGGCCGTTCGGCGCGCGGTCACGCGCCTCGAGCGGCCGGAGGGGGACCCGGCGTTCCCGCCGGGTCCCCCGTGGACCGGGACGTGAATCAGATCTTGCCGACGAGATCGAGCGAGGGCTTGAGCGTCTCCTGGCCGGGGGTCCACTTGGCCGGGCAGACCTCGTTCGGGTGGCTCGCGACGTACTGCGCCGCCTGCACCTTCCGGAGGAGCTCCTTGGCGTCGCGCCCGATGCCGTTGTCGTGGATCTCGGCGATCTTGACCTGCCCCTCGGGGTTCACGACGAACGTGCCGCGGTAGGCGAGACCCGCCTCGTCGATGTGGACGCCGAAGCCCTTCGAGAGGATGTGGGTGGGGTCGGCGAGCATGACGTACTGGATCTTCTTGATCGTGTCGGAGGCGTCGTGCCACGCCTTGTGGGTGAAGTGGGTGTCGGTCGAGACGGAGTAGATCTCGACGCCCATCTTCTTGAACTCGGCGTAGTTGTCGGCGAGGTCGCCGAGCTCGGTCGGGCAGACGAACGTGAAGTCGGCCGGATAGAAGAAGAAGACCGACCACTTGCCGGCGAGGTCCTTGTTCGAGACCTCCTTGAAGGCGCCGTTGTGGTAGGCCTGAACCTTGAACTCGGGGATCTGGCTGTTGATGACGGGCATGCTCGTTCTCCTTGCGTTCTGATGCGGGCGGGTCGGCCCACTTTTTAGACCTTTTCTAATTTATGACAAGAGGGAGGAAAAGGCAAGCCCACGTTCGGTCGATTCGTTTTCCCGGGCTCGGGGCGCGCCTCGAGCGGGCGCACTCGCCCACGCCGCCGGCTCCGGCCGCCACGTCGCTTGACTTCCCATCGTGCCCCCGGTATGTTCCCCCTCCCCTGACGCGGGGTGGAGCAGCCTGGTAGCTCGTTGGGCTCATAACCCAAAGGTCGCAAGTTCAAATCTTGCCCCCGCAACCAATCAGAAGTCGAAGGGCGCCAGTCAGTTACGACCGGCGCCCTTCGTGTTTTCGGGTGCCCTGAAGACAGAGGTCGGCGGGCTCACTCCACCCGGACCGTGACGCCCGGCGAGGCGAGCCTCACGAACGGGAGGCGCGCCACGAACGTGTGCTCGCCGGGGGTCACCTTCCAGCGAACGGTGTAGGGATAGGGCGCGGTCGCGTACGGTTCGCCATCCACCCACCAGACGATCTCGCGCGCCGCGGGTGAGACGACGGCCTTCAGGGCCAGGGTCGCGTTGTCGGCGGGAGTCTCCGGGTCGCGCAGGACGCGCAGGCCGTTCGCGGGTGAGGTGATCCTCACGCGCGCCGTCGTCCCCGCGACGAGAGGCGGGGCGCCCGATGTGAAGGCGCCCCCAGAGGTTTCGCGCCGGGCGACGAGTCCGGGAGGGCGGGGCAGCCCGGCCGCCGCGCTCCAGGCCGCGTACTGCGGGCCGAGGTCGACGAAGGTCCGGACCTCCACGAAGCGACGCGGCGTCGCGCGCGTGGCGAGGAGGCCCGAGCGGGCGTCGACGGCGAGCTTCACGTGCGCGGCGCATTCGTCGAGCGGCTCCTGCCCGGGGCGGATCCACTCGGTCACCGTCCTCTCGCAGGCGTCCGTGGCAAGGCGGCCGGTCAGGGCGCAGAGCCGCACGCTCACCGAGCCGCGCGGCGCGGGGAAGGAGAGGTCGCCGAGGCCGTCCGTCTCGCCGTCGTGGAGCGAGAGCATCACCTTCTGCGCGAGCTCCGCGGCGGCGCGATAGCCGGAGAGCCGGTTCATCGGCTTGAAGTCGGGGTGCCCCACCCAGACGGCGACGAGGTAGCGCGTCGAGAAGGCCGCGGTCCAGGCGTCGCGGTAGCGCGACGACGTCCCGGTCTTCACGGCGACGGGGAACGGGTATTCCGTCACCCCCATCCGCGGGAAGCTCGGGAGGCGCGCCATCGGGTCGGCGAGGTAGAGCGTCACGGCCCGCGCGCTCTCCTCCGAGAGGAGCCGCCGCGGGCGAGGGAGCGGCTGCCCCTCCCAGAAGAGCGGCTCCACGAGCGTGCCGTCGTTCGTGAGGACGCTGTAGGCGCGGACCATCCCCTCGAGCGTCACCGGCAGGCCGCCGATCGCGAGGCCGAGCCCGTAGCGATGGACCGGGATCGACCCGTCGTGGAGACCGAGGTCCCTGAGGAACGCGTACCCCTCCGCGAGGCCGACCCGGTCGAGGAGGTCGGCCGCGGGGACGTTGCGCGAGTTCGCGAGGGCGACGCGTGGCAGGAGCGGGCCGAGGAAGATGTCGTCCGCGTTCGTGATCCCGCCGGCCCCGCGGTCGAGGTCGGGGAGGATCGTCGCCGGGGTGATCGTCCCGCGCTCGAGCGCGAGGGCGTAGAGGAACGGCTTCAACGCGCTCCCGGGCGAGCGGGGGACGCGCGCGTAGTCGATGGCGCCGGCGTGCTCGGCGTCCGCCCATCGCGTCGAGCCGACGCGCGCGACGATCGCGTTCCGTTTCCGGTCGACGACGATCACCGCCGCGTTCCCGGCCCCCTGCTTCTCCCAGATCGTCACGGAGTCGCGCGCGGCGAGGGCGACGCGCCGCTGGAGCGGAAGGTCGACCGTCAGCTTCACGACGGTCCGTCCGGCGAGCGCCTCGCGCCCTCCCGGCGACCGCGCCTCCTCCGCGAAGCGGAGGAGGGCGTGGATCGCCTCCGGCGGCCGCCCGCGGCGCGGCGGCACGCGGAGGCTCGCGATCTCGCGCGCGGCGAGCGCCAGCTCGGCGTCGGTCAGCTCGCCGCGGCGGCGGAGGAGCCGCAGGATCCGCTTCCCGCGCGCGACCGCCCGGAGCCGCCCGGCCGGGTCGAACGGGTTCATCCGGCGCGGCGACTGCGGGATCGCCGTCAGGAACGCCGTCTCGGCCCACGAGAGGTCCTCGACGGGCTTGTCGAGGTAGCGCCGCGCCGCATAGGCGATGCCGTGGACGCGGTTCCCGTACGGGACGATCTCGAGGTAGTGGCGCAGCACGCCCTGGCGGCCGTAGCGCACCGTGAGGAGGAACGCCGTCACCGCCTCCTGCGCCTTCCGGATCAGCCCGCGCCGGCCGGGGTGCTGGAGGCGTGCGACCTGCATCGCGAGCGTCGACCCTCCCGACACCCGCCTCGCGTGGCGGACGTTCTGCGTCAGGGCGCGGGCGATCGCCGCGAGGTCGACGCCGGGATGCCACGCGAAGCGGCGGTCCTCGACCGCGATCGTCGCGGCGGCCACGCGGGGCGGGACGGCGGGGAGCCTCCAGTAGCCGAGCTGCGACTGTCCTTCGTCGAGGGTCACCTCGCCGAGGAAGAGGTCGTTCCGGTCGCGCAGGAGGAGCGTCGGCTCGGGTGAGACGAAGCCCGCGCGCCAGACCCCGGGCCCGGCGACGAGAAGCCCCAGCCCCGCCGTGCCCCAGAGGAGGGCACGGCGGAGAGGGAGGCGCCGGAGGAGCGCGCGGGCGTCCACCTACTGCGGGCGCGAGACCTCGATCCGCGCGCCGTTCGAGCTCCCGCGCACGGCGCCGTCGTACATCAGCTCGCACTTCGCGGGGGGCTGGACGAATGAGCCGGGCGTCGTCGCGCGGGTCCGGAAGCGGAAGTCGTACGTCCCGGCCGGCAGCGAATCGTAGAACCAGGAGACGCTGTCGTCGAGGAACTTCACGTAGGTCGGCGCGAGCGTCGGGGGCTTGCTCGGGGTCGCCTCCGGCGGCGCCGTCGCGAGCGCCGGGTTGAGCGGCTCCATCCCCGCGGCGAGCGGGACGGTGATCGCCACGTGGTTCCTCTTCTGAGGGTTCACGACCTGCACGTGGTCCTCGACGACCGTCCCCACCGCGAGCGGGATCGTCTTCCCCGGCTCGGCGAGCGCCGTCTTCTCCATCGGGCCGTCGGCCTTCACGACCGCGACCTCCCGGGAGACGACGAACCCGCCGGAGGCGGCCGGAGCCCGGCTGCCGTCCTCGGCGGCGACGTAGCGCGTCTCGGCCATCACGACGAGGGGCCGGGAGGCCCCGCTCACCGCGATCGCGGCTTCGGCCGGCGCGGTGGAGACGGTCTTCGCGACGGCGCTGCCGCTCGCGGAGGCGAGCGGGCGCGAGCTCGCACCCTCCTTCACCGTGCACGTGAAGGGCTCGAAGCGCCCGCTCTTCAGGACGTCCGAGAGGGCGAGGAGCGCCTCCGCGTTCGCGTTCGTCGTTCCCCAGCCGTCGCCGCGTCCGCGGACGACGAGGCCGTTCACGAGCGCCGCGATGCGCGGGTCCTCCGGCGCCACGCGCTGGAGCGCGCGGAGCACCTCGGCCAGCGTCCGGTCCTCGCTGCAGAGGAGGAGGAGGTCGCCGAGCCGGTCCCCGTCCTGGAGGCCGCCGTAGACCGGCTTCCCTTCGCGGCTCCGGAAGACGACGCCTTCCCAGAGGGCGTTCGCCATGCCGCGCGAGACCTCGCTCTTCGCATCCGGCGAGCGCGAGAAGGCGAGGAGCACCTGGGCCTTCCCCTCGAGGCGAAGGACCTGGGGCTTTCGCGCCAGCTCGGCGGCGTAGGCCGCGTCGAACCTCCCGGCGTGCGCGAGCGCGGAGAGCGCCCACGTCCTCTCGAGGTACGACTCCCCGCCGACGAAGTGGGCGTAATCGGAGCGGAGCGCCTTCTCGAGCGCGTCAAGGAGCCGGTCGAGGAGCCGGGCGTCCGTCGCGAAGGAGGCCTCCTTCGCCTCGACGAGGAAGTCGACGCTCCAGGCGGTCAGCGCGACGTAGCCCGTGCTCCCGGGCCAGTACGCGACGAGCCCGTTCGCATCGACCGCGTCGGCGATCGCCTGCTGCGCGGTCGCGAAGGCGCGGCTCGCGCGATCCTCGTCTCCCGTGCGGCCCAGGACCCCGCGGAGCTTCCGCGCCGCCGCGAGCGCCCGCGCCGCGCTCACCTTCTGCTCGGTGCAGCCGTACGGGTATGCGTCGAAGAAGTCGAGCCCGCTCGCCATCTTCACGACGGCCGGCTCGGAGGAGAGGAGGAGCGAGCGCTTCAGCGTCCCGGCCCGGACGGGCTCCTGGATCTCCGGGACCTTGAACTCCGCTCCCGGCGCGAGGTCGGCGACGACGCGCCTCGCGACCGGGTCACGGTCGGGGAGGATCGGGAGCTTCACCTCGAACGCGTCCGACGCCTTGTCGCTCGCGCGCTCGACGCCCGCCTGGAACGTGATCGGACCCGTGCCGTTCGCCGGCACCTTTACGCCGAACTCGATTCGCTCGGGCTTGTTCGGCTCCATCGTGAGGGAGCGCGTGGCAGGGCCGTCGAGCATCGCGCCCGTGACCTTCACCTGCGCGGAGGCCGATCCGCCCTTCCCTTCCACGATCCGCGCCACGGCGACGCCGGTGAAGACGTCTCCGGCGCGGAGGAAGCGAGGGAACGCCGGCTGGATGAGGACGGGGAGACGCACCGCGATCGTCCCGGTCCCGTACCCGAAGCGGTCGGGGCCGCTCATCGCCTTCGCGCGCACCTTGAAGTTCGGCAGGTTGTCGGGGAGCGGAACCTGCACCGTCTTCGTGCCGTCGGGGCCGACGACGATCGCCGGGTCGTAGAACGGCACCGTCTTGAAGTTCCTCCGCACCGTCGCGCGGTCGAGGACCCCTCCTTCCTCGCCTTCGTCGCCGCCGGGCGCCTCGGCGAACGGCAGGAGGCCGAAGATCGAGTTGCGCGTGTCGCGCGCGACGAGGTGCGACCTCACCGGCGTGATGAAGTCGGGGAGCGGGTCGAGCCGCTGCTCCTTGCCGAGCGCGAGGACCGCCTGGTCGACGAGCCAGAGCGTCACCTCGCCTGAAAGCGGCTTCCCGGCCGGGTCCTTCAGCGTGATCGTCACGTCCACCGTCCGCCCCGGCATCGAGACCTCCGGGTGCGCGAGCTTCACTTCCACGCGGTTCGCCGTCGGCTCCACCTGGAGCCAGGCGGTCGCGGCCATCGTCTCCGGCTTGCCGAGGTCCGTCGCGTTCCCCTGCGCGGGGCCCGTCCCCGGGATCCGCCCGCGCATCAGGACGAAGTGGACCGGCACGCGCGGCACGAA
>JAKPXO010000350.1 GCA_029567505.1 Acidobacteriota bacterium | reverse complement strand
GGACGGCGCTCGCCGGTCCCTCCGGCCCGGCGGACGAGCCGGAGGCGCACGCTGGCGAGGCGGAGGACCACGAGGGGCACGACCACGAAGCGCCGGGTCACGAAGGCCACGGGCACGAGGGCCACGGGCACGAGGCGGGTGCGGGCGAGACCGGCCACGAGGACGAGCCGATCGTCGGAGGGGGGGCTCACGACGGGCACGTCCACGGCGTCCTCGGCGAGGATCCGCACTGGTGGCTCTCGCCCGAGCTGGCGGCGCGCAGCCTCGCCGGAATCGCGGAGGCGTTCGCCGGCGTCGACCCGATCCATGCCGAGGCCTACCGGGCCCGGGCCCGGGAGGGCGCCGCGGAGCTCGCCGAGCTCGATCGGGAGATCGTGGCCCGGCTCGCGCCGCTCCGCGGGGCGCGGTTCGTCTCGGCGCACCGGGCCTGGGTCTACTTCGCCGATCGGTACGGTCTCGTGGAGGCCGCTTCGATCGAGCCCGTGCCGGGACGCGAGCCCTCGCCGCGCGAGCTGAAGGCGCTCGTGACGGAAGGCCGGCAGGGGGGGCTGGGCCGTCTCTTCACCGAGCCGCAGTTCCCGCCGGCAGCGGCGCGGGTCGTCGCGAACGAGGCGGGCCTCGACCTGACGCTGGTCGACCCGATCGGGGGCGTCCCCGGTCGGGCGACGTATCCTGAGCTGATGCGCTTCAACGCCGACGCCTTCGCACGGGGACTCTCCGGCGCGGCGAAGGAGAGGCCGTGAGCGTCGCCGCCCGCTTCGAGAACGTGACGGTCCGCTTCGGCGGCCGGCCGGCGGTCGAGTCCACCTCGTTCACGATCCCGGCCGGGATGCGCACGGCGATGGTCGGACCGAACGGCGGCGGAAAGACGACGCTCGCGCGGGTCCTCCTCGGGATCCTCCGGCCGGACGACGGCCGCGTCGCGTTCCTCGACGAGCAGGGGCGGGAGCTGCCGCGCCCGCGAATCGGCTACCTCCCGCAGCGGTCGACGCTCTCGCCGCAGGCGCCCGTGACCGGTCTCGACCTCGTCGGACTCTCCCTCGCGCCCGGCCCCGGCTTCGGGATGTCGCCCGAGGTCGAGGCGGAAGCGCGGCGGGCGCTCGGGAGGGCCGGCCTCGCCGACGACCTCGCCACGCGCCCCGTCGGCCGGCTCTCGGGCGGCCAGAGGCAGCGTGTCCTCCTCGCCCGCGCGATCGCGGGGACGCCGGCGATCCTCCTCCTCGACGAGCCCGACACGGCGCTCGACGCGGAAGGAATGAAGACGCTCCGCCGGCTCGTCGCCGAGGAGGTCGCCGCGGGGCGGACGATCGTCTACGTCACGCACGACAGCGACGCGATGGGGGGCGCCGACGCCGTCTTCCGGATCGACGGGCGCCTCGCCCAGGAGACGCGCGCGTGACGGAGTTCCTCGCGTTCCCGTTCTTCCAGCGGGCGCTCCTCGCCGGCTTCGTCGTGGCGGTCGTCTGCGGGGCGCTCTCGTTCTTCGTCGTCCTCCGGAGGCTCGCGTTCGTCGGCTCCGGCGTCTCGCACGCGGCCTTCGGCGGCGTGGCCCTCGCCGCGCTCGTCGGCGCCCCCCCCGGGCTCGGGGCGCTCCTGGCCGCCCTGGCGGTGGCCCTCGCGACGGCCAAGGCGTCCGGCGACGGCGACCTGACCGAGGACACCGCGGTGGGCGTCTTCACCGTCGCGGGGATGGCGATCGGCGTCGTCGCCATCAGCTTCCTCGAGACGAACGTCGACCTCTTCGGCCTCATGTTCGGGAACATCCTGACGGTCGACCCGCGGGACCTCCTCGCCCTGGTGGCGGCTTCGGCGCTCGTCGTCCTCCTCCTCGTCCTCTACTTCCGGCCGCTCCTCCTCGCCTCCATCGACGAGGACGGAGCGTTCGCGGCCGGCGTGAACGTGGCGCGGATGCGGCTCCTCGTCCTCGTCCTCCTCGCGCTGACCGTCGTCGTCGCGCTGAAGGTCGTCGGCATCCTCCTCGTCTCGGCCCTGCTCGTCCTTCCCGGCGCGGTCGCGCGGGCACTGTTCTCGCGCTGGCCCGGCTTCCTCCTCGGGTCGGTGTCGGCGGCGCTCGTCATGGTCCTCGGCGGGCTCCTCCTCTCCGTCGCGCTCGACGTCCCTTCGGGCGCGGCGATCATCCTCACCGGCACGATCCTGTTCCTCGGCGCGGTCGGCGCGGGGCGGCTCCGGCGGAACGCGTGACGGCGCCGCTCCTCTCCGCGACCGCCCTGACCCGGACCTACGCGGTGGGCGAGGAGCGGGTCGTCGGCGTGAGGGACGCCGCGCTCTCCCTCGAGCGGGGCGAGCTCGCGGTCCTCGCCGGCCCGTCGGGGAGCGGCAAGACGACGCTCCTGAACCTCCTCGGCCTCCTCGACCGGCCCGACTCCGGCCGCCTCGAGCTCCTCGGCGAGGACGTCTCGACACTCGACGACCGCGGGCGCGCGAGGCTCCGGCGCGAGAAGCTCGGCTTCGTCTTCCAGTCCCATCAGCTCGTCCCGGTCCTGTCGGCCGAAGAGAACGTCGCCCTCGCCCTCTGGATCCGCGGCCTCCCGGAGGCGGAGTGCCGAGTCCGCGCCCGTGCGGCGCTCGCCGCCGTCGGTCTCGCCGGGATGGAGGGACGCCGCCCCGACGCGATGTCGGGCGGCCAGAGGCAGCGGGTCGCCGTCGCGCGAGCGATCGTCGGCGAGCCGGCGCTCGTCCTCGCGGACGAGCCGACGGCCTCTCTCGACTCCGAGACGGCCGCGCGCCTCCTCGACCTCTTCGACGCCCTCCACGCCGAGAAGGGGATCGCGTTCCTTTTCTCGAGCCACGACCCGCGGATCGTCGAGCGGGTCCCGCGGCGCGTCCGTCTCGTCGACGGCCGGATCGCCTCGGACGAACGGACCGGCGGAGGCGCGACGTGACGCTCCGCTGGTGGCGCCTCGCGGCGCGCAACCTCCTCCGGCACCGGCGCCGGACGTTCCTGACGGGGAGCATCGTCGTCGTCGGCTACGTCGCCGCGACGATGACCGCCGGCTTCGTCGCCCAGACCTTCGGCGGGTTGAAGGACATCACGATCCGGGGCCAGGGCGGACACCTCCGCGTCGTGTCGGCGGAGGCCGTCGGGAAGACCGACGAGGAGGCGGCCGGTCTCCTCCTCGACGACGCCGAGGAGCTGACCCGGAGCGTCGCGACGAGCCCGGACGTCCGCCAGGCGATGCCGCGGCTCTCGTTCTTCGGCCTCGTCGCGCACGGGGACCGGAGCGTCGGCTACATGGGCACCGGGACCGTCCCCGCCCTCGAGAAGAGCGCGACGCTCGCCGCGGAGGCGGTCGCCGAGGGGACGTTCCTCTCCGATCCGGAGGCCGACGAGGTGATGCTCGGGGGGGGCCTCGCCCGCTCGCTCGGCGTGACGGTCGGCGGTCTCGTGACGGTCATGACCACGACACCCGATGGCGGCCTGAACGCCGTCGACGCCGAGGTCGTCGCGGTCCTCCGGTGGCCGATCAAGGAGCTCGACGACCGGGTCCTCTTCCTCCCGTACGCGCCGGCCGCGCGCCTCCTGAAGGCCGAGGGGAAAGCGACCTCGATCGCCGTGACGCTGAAGGAGGGGACCGACCTCGAGAGGGCGGCCGGGGCGCTCCGGGCGCGGCTCCACCGGACCGGCACGCCGGCCGCTGTGAAGACCTGGATCGAGAGCGCCCCGTTCTACGTCGCCGTGAAGAGGCTCTACGCGGCGATCTTCCTCTTCACGGGGCTCGTCCTGGCGACGGTCGTCGTCCTCGCCGCGGCGAACACGATGACGATGTCGGTCTTCGAGAGGACCCGGGAGATCGGGACGCTCCTGGCGATCGGGATGGAGCGCGGCCAGGTGAGGAGGCTCTTCCTCGCCGAGGGCCTCCTGATGGGCCTCGCCGGGTCCGTGGCCGGGGCCGTCGCGTCGCTCCTCATTCGCGCGGCGGTCAACGCGGCGCGGATCGAGCTCCCGCCGCCCCCGGGCGCCACGAGCGGGGGCGCGCTCCACGTGGAGCTGATCCCGCTCGCGTTCGGCGTCGGCTTCGTCCTGATGACGGTCACGCTCCTCGTCGCGTCGTGGTGGCCGGCGCGGCGGGCGGCCCGGCTGGACCCCGTGGAGGCCCTCTCCCATGTCTGACCGCCGACTCGCGGCCGGCCTCGTCCTGCTGGTCCTCGCGCTCCTCCTGCTGGCCCTCGCGCCGTCCGCGCGGAGCGCCCCGCCGGACGCGGCCGCGATCCTGGCCCGCGCCGACGTCCCGCGCACGGCCCTCTCCGAGGCGCGCCTGCACCTCCGCGTGACGACCTCGGGCTCCGGCAGCGCGACCTTTACCGGCGAGTTCGCCGTCCTCGTCAAAGGACCCGAGAGGATCCGGATCGAGTTCCTCGCGCCGGCGGACCGCGGCAAGCTCCTCCTCGTGAACGGGAAGGACGCCTGGCTCGTCCTCCCGAACACCCGCAACTCGATCCGCGTGCCGCGCAGCCACCGGGTGACCGGCGGCTTCGCCGTCGCGGACGTCGCGCGGACCCGCTTCGTCGACGACTACGACGCCACTGTCGAGCGGACGGACGTCCTCGCGGGGAGGACCTGCGACGTCCTGCTCCTCCGGGCGAAGAAGGGGCGGGACCCGGCGTTTCCGGTCCTGCGCGTCTGGGTCGACCGGGCCGAGTCGCTCACGCGGAAGGTGATCTTCCTCCTCCCGTCGGGGAAGACGGCCCGAGAGGCGACGTTCGACGAGTGGGGGACGCTCCGCGGGGTCCGGACCGTGACGCGGATGACGATCGTCGACGCGCTCCGGTCCGGGACGACCGTCGTCGACTACCTCGACGCCGAGCGGTCGAAGCTCGACGACGCGCTCTTCGACCCGCCGGTTCCCGCCGGGCGGTGACGGGGCCGGGCGGTCAGTTCACCGTCGTACCGGCGGCGAGCGAGTCCAGCCCCTGCGAGGCGCGTTCCGCTTCGGGTGAGTCGGGGAAGCGCTCGATGACGTCGGCGAAGCCGCTCGCGGCCTCCTCCGTGACGCCGACGGCGGCGGCGGTGATCGCCTTCTGCAGCGTCCGCTCCGGGGAGAGCGGGCGCAGGGCCGCGAGGAACGTGGCGACCCTGTAGCTCCCGGCCGCGTCGTTCTCCTCGCGCGTCGTGGCCGCGAGGTTGTTCAGGACCCGCTCGAGGACCTGGTCGATCGTGTTCGGCCGGAGGAAGTCGTCGCTCCAGCGGCTCTTCGTCCCGGCGATCCGGTCGTGAAGGGAGCGGCAGCCTTCCCGCGAGAGCTCCTGTCCCCCGGCGAACGTGTCGACGTGGACGCCGGCCGCCCCGCCCACGCGGACGAGGAAGTGGCCGGGCATCCCGATCCCTTCGACGGGGATCCCCGCGCGACGGCCGACCTCCATCCAGACGCACGAAAGGAGGATCGGCATCCCCTTGCGGCGCGACAGGACCTGGTGAAGGCAGCAGTTTCGGGTCGCCGAGTAGTCGTCGGCGTCCCCCTTGAGTCCGATCTCGTCGACGAGGAGGCCGCGCAGGAGGCGCGAGAGCGCGAACGGCCCCTTCGTCGGGAGGACCGTCAGCCGCCGGACGGCAACGGCGGCCCAGGCTTCCACCTGGGCGGTGTCCTCGAAGCGGATCGAGGCCGGAGACCCTTCCACGGCCGTGAGGGCGCCGAGGAGGTCGTCCTCGGTCACGGCCGAAAGGAAGGCGCGGACGTCCTCCTCGTCCTCTTCGGTCCAGAGGTCGCGGAGCGTCGGGTGGGGCGGGCCTCCGAGCACGCCCCGATCCTAGCGCGAGGAGGCCCGGGGGCCTCAGGAAACCGGAACGCGGCGGCTCTTCGCCGCCAGGGCCGCGCGGATCTCGGGAAGGGCCCGCCGGGCCGCCTCCTCTCCCGCGGAGATGAGGCGCTTCTTCTGCGTGAAGTCGTCGTACGCGACGTCGCCGACGTCGGGCGTGACGACGACGTCGGCCTCGCGCGCGCGAAGCCGCCCGATCTCGGCCGACATGATCATCACCGACTGGTAGGCGACGGCGAGAGGGCCCTTCGGGACGGTCGCGGGCGTGAGGGCCGGGATGGCGACCGCGACGACGACGTCGGCCCCCATCGAGCGGACGACGTCGGCCGGTACGGGGTTGACGACGCCGCCGTCGACGTAGGTCCGGCCGCCGATCTCCACCGGCACGAAGACGCCGGGGATCGCGCAGGAGGCGTGGACGGCCGGGGCCACGGGGCCGCGGCGGAAGACGACCGCCTTCCCGGCCGCGACGTCGACGGCCACGGCGGCGAAGGGGACCTTCATCTGCTCGATCGACCGGTTCTTCAGGTTTGCGCCGAGGAACGCGCGAAGGCGCTCGCCCTTCACGAAGCCGCCCGAGAAGACGGCGAGGGCCCGGTAGTCGAAGAGGTCCTCCTCGGTCACCGACACCGCGTGGAACTCGGCGTCGAGGACGCGTCCCGTGTCGGCGTAGAGCGCGCCGATCAGGCTCCCGACGGACGTCCCGGCGACGAACGAGATCGGGATCTTCTCCTGCTCGAGGACCCTGAGGACGCCGATCTCCGCGAAGCCGCGGGCGCCACCGCCGCCGAGGGCGAGGCCCAGCTTCGCCGGCACCTCACGCGTCGGCACCGGGGTCGGGGCGGGCGTCGGCGCCGGAGGGGGCGCCGGGGGAGGGGCCGGGGAGCAGGAGGCGCCGAAGAGCGTCCCGAGCGCGAGGAGCGCCGACGCTCCCCGGAGGCGCGAGGCGGAATGCGTCACGCCGTCGCCCCGCCCGGGCCGGGCCGGTCCGTCGCGCTCCGCCGGAGGGCCACGACGCAGAGGGCGGCGCACCCGACGAACGAGACGAGGAAGATCGCGAAGACGCCCCACTGAGCAGCCGTCGCCGGGGCGGCTCCCGCCTTCGCGACGTCGATGTAGACGTCGCGAAGCTGGTGGCGCGTCACCAGCATCAGGAGCATCGCGAGGCCGAAGAGCTCGAGGGCCCGGCGCAGCGACGATCGGTCGGCGATCGGGTCGCGGACGCGGGCGAGGAAGACGAGGAGGCCGAAGCCGGCCGCGATGCCGAGCGTGAACGGCGCCATCGTTGCCGCGCCGCCCCGCATCAGGCCGAGGAGGACGTCGCGCGGGACCGAGATCGTCAGCCAGAGCCCGACGACGAGCTGGAGGAGCGTCGCGAGGAGCGCGATCTTCACGCCCCACGTGGCACGCGCGGCGGCCGTGGCCCGGTCCTCTGCCGCCGGGGCGCGCCGGACGGCGAGCCAGGAAAGGAGGATCCCGGCGAGCGTCACCCCGGCGAGGACGAAGTGGAAGAGGCGGGGGAGGAAGGCGCGGTCGGAGAACGCCGCCCACGGGCTCGCGAGCGCGGCCTCCCAGCGGCCGGGCTGGACCGAAAGGAGGTGGACGGCGACCTGGATCGCCGCGACGGCGAGGAAGAGGAGCGCGGAGAGCGCGAGCGGCAGGGCGGCCTCCTTCCCCGCGCGCAGCCGGTATTTCGCCGCGTACGTGAGGTAGTAGGCGGCCATCAGGACGAGAAGGAGGCCGAGCCAGGCCGGGGCGAGGATCACGGTCGCCGAGTAGAAGAGCCGTCCGTGGAGGACCTGGAGGAAGAGGAGCGGCGCGATCCCGAACGTGATCGTCAGCGCGATCGCCCAGGTGCTGACCTCGGCGAAGAGCCGGGCGATCGGGCGGCCGAAGGCGCGATCGCGGTCGAGCGAGGCGAACGTGCCGAGGATCGCCGAGCCGAGGACGACGTTCACGCCGACGACGTGGACGGCGAACGTGACGAGCCAGAGGGCGTGGAAGAGCCACGGCGGCCCCGGGATCGGCATCGGGTCGAGGGCGGGGAGCGGCGTCTCACCGGGCACGGGACACCTCCGCCGTCCGCGGCGCGTTCTGGGAGGCGAGCCACCCGGCGAGCGCCTCGAGCTCCGCGTCGGTTCCGACGAATGGGGGCATGAAAGGGTAGTCGGGCTTCACGTCCTGCCCGGCGGCGCGGGCCTTCCAGCGCGCGCCGTCGTCGCGGAGGGCCGTCAGGAACGTCGCGGCGAAGTCGGCGTCCATCGCCGAGGCGATCTGCCGGATGCCGAGGTAGCCGTCGCGCGTGTGGCAGGAGGAGCACTCGGCGCGGAAGACGGCCTCTCCCGTCGGCACCTCGCGCCCGCCCGCCTCCTTCGTCGCCCAGACGGCCTTCGAGAGGATCCCCTTCTCGTTCAACGCGTCGATCTCGGTGACGAGGACCCCGTTCGAGAACATCTGCTCGGCGATGACCCAGGGCTTGCGGACCCCCTCGCGGACCCGCTCGTACCCCGCGAGGACGCCCGAGCAGGCGACGAGCGCGAGGAGGGCGACCGGCCAGGACTGGAGGCGGGGCAGCGCCGTCACGAGGAGCGCGAGGAGAGCGGCGACGAGGAGGATCCGGAACGTGTGCGTCCTCCCCGTCGCGAGCGCTGCGAGGAGCGGCTTCTCACCGAGGAAGAGGCGCTGGACAGGCTCGGGAAGGGCCCTCTCCCAGACGAACCAGCCGGCGGCGGCGACGGCGAGGCCGAGCGTCCCGACTCCGCCGAGGACGCGGGAGAGGCGCGCGCGGGCCGCGCGGTCCTCCTCGCGAAGCGCGGCGAAGGCCATCCAGGCGGCGGCAAGCGCGAGGCAGACGCCGGTGCGGAAGAGGACGCCGGGAAGATAGGTCGGGTTCAGGAAGCCGTCGAAGAACGAGGCCGTGCTCGGGAACCTTCCCGGTGTCAGCATGAAGCCGAGGATCCCCTGGATCACGACGAGGGACAGGAACGCGGCGAACGCGTAGAGCCGGATCAGGAGGAGGTGCGTCTTCGGAGAGACCTTCTCCCACGTGGCGACCCACGCGAGCGCGGTGACGACCTCGAGGAAGAAGAAGGCCCACTCCGTGGCCCAGGCCCAGACGAACGTGTGGATGAGCGAGGAGGTCGCCGCGGGGTGGACGACACCGATCGTGAACCAGATGCCGACGCCGGAGATCGCCCCGAAGACGGTGGAGAGGAGGAGGAGGATCGTCGACGACCTCTTCACGAGGTCGCGCATCGGGCGATCTCCGCGCCTCACCGCCGCCGTCTCGAGGACCGCGAGGGCGAGGCCGCCCCCGACGGCGAAATGCGAGACGACGACATGGAGGATCGCGACGACGGCGATGAGGAGGCCGCCCCCCACCGCGAATTCCCGGATCGGATAGTCCATTCCGGCCTCCTCGTCCGCCTCAGCGGATCGGGCGCCCTTCGTAGCACCGGTCGTAGACGTACTTCGAGAAGTAGCGCTCCGACGGGTCGGTCAGGAGCGTGACGACCCGCCGGCCCTCGCCGAGCCTCCTCGCGAGGCGCTTCGCCCCGGCGACCGCGGCGCCCGAGGAGGCTCCCGCCGGGAGACCGAGCCGCCCCAGAGCGTCGACCATCGTGTAGCTCTCGGCGTGGGGAATCGTGAAGACGCCGTCGGCGAGCGAGCGGTCGAACGTGGCGGGGATGAACGCGTTCCCGATCCCCTCGACCATGTGCTCGCCCTTCCCGTCGCCGCCGCCGAAGATCGAATCGGGGGGCTCGACGCCCCAGCAGGCGATCGACGGGGCCTTCTCCTTCAGGAAGCGGGCGATCCCGGTGAACGTCCCGCCCGTGCCGACGCCGACCGCGAGGCCGTCGACGCGCCCCTCGAGCTGCTCCCAGATCTCCGGCGCGGTCGTCTCGTAATGGATCCGGGCGTTCGCCGGGTTCTCGAACTGCCGCATCGGGACCGCGCCGGGGATCGCGGCGAGGAGCTCGCTCACCTTCGCGAGCGCACCCGGGATCCCCGAGCCGTGTGGCACGAGGACGACCTCGCCGCCGAGCCCCCGGATCAGGACCATCTTCTCGCGGGCGTACCCCTCGACCATGACGATGACGACGCGGTAGCCGCGCGCGACACCGACGAGCGCGAGGCCGACCCCGGTGTTCCCCGCGGTCGCCTCGAGGATCGTCCCGCCGGGCGCGAGGACCCCGCGCTCCTCGGCGTCGCGGACCAGGCCGAGGGCCGTCCGGTCCTTCACGCTCATCCCGGGGTTCAGGTACTCGAGCTTGGCGAAGATGTCCGCCTCGCCCGGCTCCTTCAGGGCGCCGAGCCGCACCATCGGGGTCCGCCCGATCAGCTCGACGACGCTCTC
>JAKPXO010000318.1 GCA_029567505.1 Acidobacteriota bacterium | reverse complement strand
CGCACCCCCCGAGCCCGCGTGGGGCGCCTATCTCGACGCCCGCCTCGCCAGGCTCAAGCCTGCGCCATCACCCTCTCCAGTCCTCGGCCCGCCGGCTCCTGTCCAGAATCCCGCGGCTTCAAGTGAGCGCTGACACTTACGGGCGCCTCCGTCGTCGAGACCTACACCTATGGAGGCACAGCGGGACGAGTCTCGGCCCGACAGACGCAGGTCGAGGGACGGACGATCAACCAGTCGTTCGCCTGGACCGACCTCGGCCCGATCGGGACGCTGGGCTACCCCGACGACACCGTCCTTGCCGACCCGGCCCGGCCGGTCTCCTACGGCTACAGCCTCGGGTACCTTACGTCGGTCGGCTCCTTCCTCACTCGCGGCATCGGCGCGAGGGCCGCGGCGGCGAAGACCAGAAGCGGAGCGGCCAGGCGAGGGATCGACAGGGCCGGAGATGCGGGCGACCCTCTTCTCGCTCCTGGGCTCGTCGCCCGAAGACTCTTACGCCGGACGGCGGGGAACCACCGTCAGAGGCCGAGGACCTTCAGGAGCTTCGCCGTCGGATAGAGGTCGACGGGAACCACCCGGAAGTCCTTGTCGTTCGACCAGACCGGAATCCCGAGGTGGAGCGCCAGGGCCGCGAGGCCGATGTCGTCGGGGTCTCGGAGCCCCAGGTAGCGCCGGGCGGCGGGGAGGCTCCTGTGGTAGGCGGATTCTGGGTAGGCCCCGATCGGAAGCGCCGGCAGGTGCCCCTCGGCTTCTTCCTCCGTCATGCCGTTCGCTACCGCCAGCTCGGCGAGGTACTCGCGCACTTCGTCGAGGACCTCCTCGGTCGTGACGACGACGAGGCTCGATTCGTGGAAGACGCGCTGGGCGGCCTTGCCGGTGGCCGCCGAGAGAAGGACGTTAGCGTCCGCGGCGACGCTTCTTAAACTCGGCGAATCCACGCAGCACGTCTTCCTCGGAGACGCCCCTGGCCTTCAGCGACCGGGCGAGCTTCTGGCTGAAGGCGAAGAAGACGTCCTTCCTCACCTCCATCGGCACCGCATCGGGGTCCGACAGCGGGTAGACGACCGCGGCCGCCTTGCCGTGGCTCGTGACGAGCACGGCCTCCTTGCCGTGGATCATCTCGCTGAACTGGCTTCGGGCGTCGCGGACGGAGGCGGTCTTCATCGGAGTCTCTCCGCGCCCGAGCCTACCATCGTGTACTCGATTGTGTACACACGATTCTTCCCCCTCCTCGTTCCCAGGAGACGCGCCGGGGATTCAACCAGTCGTTCACCTGGACCGATCTCGGCCCGATCGGGATGTTGGGTCACCTCTGCCAGAGTCGGCGATAAAGGAAACGGGGCGGGCCGATCGGCCCGCCCCGCGAGAGGAGTCCGGGATACGGGGAGCTACTTCTTCTTCTCGGCCGGGGCGGCGGCCGCCGGGGGAGCGGGCGGCTCGACGGGGGAGATGCCGAGCTTCTCGCGGATCTTGTTCTCGATCTCGAGCGCGACGTCGGGGTTGTCGCGGAGCCACGCCTTCGTGTTCTCGCGCCCCTGGCCGATGCGAAGGTCGCCGTAGCTGAACCAGGCGCCGCTCTTCTCGACGACCTTGTGCTCGACGCCGAGGTCGATCAGCTCGCCCGTCT
>JAKPXO010000310.1 GCA_029567505.1 Acidobacteriota bacterium | reverse complement strand
AGGCCGAGGCGGCGGACGCCGAGGCCGCGGAACCGCTCCCTCTCGGAACGGATCCGCTCGAGGACCTCCTGTCGGCGCGTCACGGCGGGGCTCATCGTTCGCGGCGTCCGGGTCGCGGACCCGGCCTCCCGCCGGGAATCTTACGACGCACCGGCCGCGCAGCCCGCGGTGCAGAGGCGCCGGTAGTCGCAGCCGGCGCAGCGCTTCTGCTCCGGGCGCGGTGGCATCGCGCCGTTCCGGAGGCCGTCGGCCGCCTCGCGGATGTGCGTCTTCACGTCGGCGATGAAGTCGTCGTCCACGGCGCGGGGCCGCCCCTTCCCCTCGTCGAGGTTGTAGATCTCGACGTAGTCGGCCCGCCGGCCCGTCAGCTCCTCGTAGCCGAGGGCGTACGTGTGGAGCTGCGTCTCGGTGACGTCCTCGGCCTGGGCGCGCTTCGTCGACTTCAGGTCGACGATGGTCGTCTCGTCGGTGTCGAGGCGGCGGACGAGGTCGATCCGCCCCTTTACCGAGACACCCTCGCCGAGGTGGATCTCGACGGCCTTCTCCGTCATCTCGATGTTCGGGAAGTCGGCCCGGTTCTTCCCGATATAGGCCGCGACGACCTTCTCCGCCTCACGCGTGAGCGCCTGCTTCAGGCTGGCGTAGGCGTACGGCGTCCGGAGGTGGCGGGCCACGAGGTCCGGGGCCTCCTCGGGGCCGGCGTAGTCCCCGCGGAGCGCGCGGGCGTGGACCTCCGCGAGGGCGTCGTGGAGCGACTTCCCGTAGCCGATCGCCTCGTCGAGCGGCGCGTTGAAGCCGTAGAGGACGCGCAGCTTGAACTGGTAGGGGCACTCGAAGAAGTACTTCACGTCGGAGAACGAGAGGGCGACGTTCGCGACGCTCTTCTTCGCCCGCGGGGGAAGGCGCCTGCGGCCCGAGTAGTCCTGCCCGCGGCGCTTGACGTACCTCGAGGCCCAGACGTCGTCCAGGAACTCGGACCTCTTCTGGAAGAGCTTGTTCCCGGGCACCGGGGACCACGTGAGGAACAGGAGCTTCTGGCTCCGCGTCATCGCGACGTAGAAGAGCCGCCGCTCGTCCTCGACCGAGCCGCGGAAGCGGGCGGCGCCGGCGACGGCAGCGGCCGGGAGCAGATGCCACACGCTCTTGCCCCCCTGTCCCTTGGCGGGGAAGCGGTTCCGGATGAGGGCCGGGACGAAGACGACCGGCCATTGCATCCCCTTGGCCTGGTGGACGGTCATCACCCGGACGGCGTTCGGGTTGGCGTACTGGTTCTCCTGCCACCCTTCGGGGTAGGCGTCCTCCGCGCCGTGCTCGAGGAAATCGGCGAACGCCGGGTACTTGTCGCGCGGCGGGGAGTGGAAGTGGATGCTCTCGAAATCGGAGATGAGCTGGCTGAACTTCCCGAGGTTGTAGAAGAGGACCTCGCCACGCCCGCCCGGGACGGATTCTTCGCGCAGGCCGAGGTCTTCGAGGAAGGCGAGGAAGACCCGCTGGACAGTCTGCGGCGACACGGCCCGCGCGGCGCCGTCGGCGTGGCCACGCCAGGCGGTCAGGCCGAGATCGAACAGCGCCGCACCGCCATCGCGGTACTGGGCAGCGATGCGGTCG
>JAKPXO010000308.1 GCA_029567505.1 Acidobacteriota bacterium | reverse complement strand
CCGCCGCCCTCCTCCGGAAGCTCCCGCGCGTCGGCCCCTACGTCATCTTCGGCCGGACGAGCGGGAAGCCGCGGCGCGACCTGAAGGGGCCTTGGACCCGCGCCCTCGAGCGTGCCGGCCTGACCGAGGCGGGGATCCACGTCCACGACGTCCGGCGGACGTTCGGCCTGCACGTCGCGAAGGAGGCCGGCCTTCACGTTGCGTCGAAGCTCCTCCGGCACGGCGATGTCCGGATCACGGAGAAGGTCTACGCACCCCTCGGGATCGACGATCTCCGGGCCGCCCTCGAGAAGCGGGCGCCCGTCCTCGCGTTCAAGGCGAAGAAGACCCAGCGGAAGGCCGGCTGAGGCCGGCAGAAGGAGGGCACCATGCCCAGAACGAAGAAGACCCCGACGTCGCAGAGCTTGGCGGCAGACGCGACGAAGGGGCCGAACGGAACCCCGAAGAGCTCCGGCCCGAGGGTAGCACCGTCCCTCAAGGCGTGGTTCGGCCTCCCGGTCGACGCGATTCTCGCGACGCTCGCGGAGGACGGACGGGACGAGGACGTGACCGAACTCGCGATGACGGCGCGGAACGACCTGGCCCGCAAGGTCCATGCGTCCCTCGGGTCTCCGAAGAGCGAGCTGGCCTCGGTCATGACCGACATCGCCGTCCGGCACCTCGTCTCGAACCTCACGAGTCTCGACGTCATCGCGATGGTCCAGAGTCGGCCCGGCCTCGTCATGGAGGCGAGACGGGGCGTCGAGGCTCTGCGGGCGAAGAGGTCGGGCCGATGAGCGCCGAAGTCGTCACCTTCGCCGCGGGGGACCTCTACCGCGCGCGGATGGTCGCGCCTCACGTCGACGCGACGATCCCCGTTCACCGCAAGACGGACCGCGTCGTCTACCAGTTCGTCCGGCCTGGCGTCGTGCGGCTCGGGCCGACGGTCGCCGAGTTCCGCGAGGCCGGATGCACCGTGACGCCGCTGAAGGCGAGCGAGGCCGGCCGATGAGCGCCCTCGTCATTCCCACGTCGGCCCATCTCATGCCGCGGCCCGGCTTCGAGCTCCTCGGCCACGTCGTCGCAAGCGTTGACGTCCTCGGGGCCATCGCGGGCGCCGGCTGGACGGCCGGCGACGTCCTCGCGCGTCACCTGGCGAGCCGGCATGAGTCCGCATGGGAGACCGACCTCGAACTGCCCGACGGGACGCGCCTCTACGCGCGGACGGAGCTGGGGAGAAGGCCGACGACGCACCTCTCGATCGACGGCGAGAAGATCCTCCCCAGCGGCCGGCGCGTTGCGCCCGCCGTGACGTTCGGCTTCTTCGAGGGGGCGACCGACGCGGAGTTCGCCAGGGCGAAGGGACGGACCGTAACCCTGGACCGCTTCGGCCGCGAGATGCGGGAGGCGTGATGGGCCTCCTCCTCGTCCGCCTCCCCTCCGGCCGATGGGCGCTCCTCGCGGTCCCCGACCCGCAGCACGTCGCGACGAAGCGTTCTACGTCGCTGGCCGACGCGGAGACGTAGCGTCGTGACGGAATCTGCTCTCTTGCCGCAGAATCGGCCCATGGGACGACCGAAGCTCGCGGGCGACTGGAAGATGTTCACTACGAAGCTTCCGGGCGACGTGCGGAAGCGCCTTCAGGACTACGCCGACGCCCACGGGGTGACGATGATGGACGTCCTCTGCCGGGCGATCGTGGCCTATACGGACCGGCCGCGGAAGGCTGTCGAGCCGTGGCCGCGGGAGTTCGTGAGGAGCGGGAAGGGATGACCCGCCGGGCCTTCACGAAGCCCGGTTTCGAGTGGGACCGGCGGACCAGGACGGCGCACTTCACCGTCCTGGTTCCCGGTTCCCACGGGAAGACGAAACGCCGGAAGACGTTCGTCGTCGAGGAGACCGACATCCCGCCGGGCAAGGATCCGCGCGAGGTCGCCGACGACGAGTTCGAGCGGTTCCGCGCCGAGGTCCTCGCGGAGTTCGCGCCGGGCCGTCCCCGCTCGCTCCGGGCGTACTTCGAGGCGCACTGGAAGACGATGAAGCTCGCCCTTTCGCCGAACGGCGCCCGGTCCGTCGAGGAGGCGATGAAGGCGCGCATCCTGCCGCACCTCGGCGACCTGCGGCTCGAGGCGATCAACCTCGCGGTAGTCCGGGACTGGGTCGGGACGCTGCGCGAGAAGGGCTACGCCGCCGGCTCGATCAACGGGGCGCTCGGCACGCTCCGGAAGTTCCTCAAGGACGCCGTGGCCCGCGAGGTCCTCGACGTCTACCCGATCAAGGGGCGCCTCCCCCGGCAGAAGGAGGAGCTCCTTCGCCTCGAGATGACGCCTGCCGAGCACGCGAGGTTCGTCGGCGCGTTCGACGATCGCGAGGGCTTCGGCCGGTACATCGCCGCGCACCGGAAGGGGAGCGGTCAGGTCGTCTCCTTCACGAACGGCAAGGGGACGCCGGTCACGAAAGCGCAGGGCGGCGGCAGGAAGCCGGGGAGCGAGGCGGCCGACTTCTGGTTCCAGCGGTTCCGGGCGATGCGGCCCCTGTTCGTCGTCGCGCTCGAGACAGGGCTCCGGAAGGG
>JAKPXO010000300.1 GCA_029567505.1 Acidobacteriota bacterium | reverse complement strand
GCGAGCGGCTTCACCGAGACCTCCTTCAGCTCGTACGGCTTCGCCTCCTCGAAGGTCCGCGGCCGGAGCCGTACGAGCTGAAGGAGGTCTCGGTGAAGCCGCTCGCCTTCGCGGCGACGCCGAACGCGTTCCTCGCCGAGGTCGCGAAGGAGTCGCCCCGCGGCTCCTGGCCGCGGTATCTCGCCGGCGAGCAGTCGTACTGGACCGTCGTCGGCGTCGACGGCGACCCGGACGAGGGGCTCCTCTCGGAGGACGGCGCGCTCGAGGCGGGCGCCGGCCTCTTCTCGATCGAGCCGTTCCTGATCGCCGGGGGCCGTCTTCTCACCTGGGCCGACGTGACGTCGCGTCCCGCCCTCGTCGACGGCGACCTGCCGATCCCCTCGGTGACGTGGGACGCGGGGGAGACGCGCCTCGAGGTGACGGCGCTCGCGACGGGGCTCCCGGGCGCCTCCGCCCTCCTCGCGCGCTACCGGGTCGCGAACCTGACGAAGGAGGAGCGGAAGGTGCGGCTCGTCCTCGCGATCCGGCCGCTCCAGGTGAACCCGCCGTGGCAGTTCCTCGGGACGCCGGGCGGGGCCTCCGAGATCCGGTCGCTCGCGTTCGAGGGGGCGCGCGCTCGCGTGAACGGCGAGCGGGTCGTCGCCGCGCTCGTGCCGCCCTCGGCGACCGGGGCGACGACGCTCGACGCGGGCGACGTCTCGAACCACCTCTGCGCCGGCTCCTTCCCTCCGGCGCCCGCCGTGAGCGACCCGACCGGCTTCGCCTCGGGCGCGTTCGCGTTCGACCTCGTCGTCCCGGGGGGAAGTTCGCGCGAGGTCGTCCTCGCGATCCCGTTCGACAGGTCGCGCGTGCCGACTGAGCTCGCGGCGGCGCTCGGGACGGAGCCGTGGCCCGGCCTCCCGCCCGCCGAGGCCTCTGCCCTCTTCGAGTCGCTCCTCGCGCGCGAGCGCACCGCCTGGAGGAGCCGCCTCGACCGGGTCGCCTTCGACGTCCCGCCCGAGGCGGAACGGTGGGTGAAGGTCCTCCGCTCCCAGCTCGCGTTCGTCCTCGTGAACCGCGACGGCCCGGCGATCCAGCCCGGTTCGCGCTCCTACGCCCGTTCCTGGATCCGGGACGGCTCGCTCACCTCGGAGGCGCTCCTCCGGCTCGGACAGGGGGGCGTCGCCCGCTCGTTCCTGATGTGGTTCGCGGGCTACCAGGGCGAGGACGGGCGTGTCCCGTGCTGCGTCGACGCGCGCGGCGCCGACGGCGTCCCCGAGAACGACAGCCACGGGCAGCTCCTCTTCCTGATCGGCGAGACGGTCCGATACACACGCGACCGGGGCCTCGCGGCGCGGATGTGGCCGCACGTCGTCTCCGCCGTCTCGTACATCGACGCGCTCCGGCAGAAGCGCCGGACGCCGGAGTACGAGACGAATGAGAAGCGGGTCTTCTACGGCCTCCTCCCCGAGTCGATCAGCCACGAGGGGTATTCGGCGAAACCGATGCACTCCTACTGGGACGGCTTCTTCGGCCTCCGCGGCCTGAAGGACGCCGTCTTCCTCGCGACGTTCCTCGGGAAGGACGAGGAAGCGAAGGCGTTCGCCGAGATCCGCGACGAGCTCGCGGCCGACCTCCACGCCTCGATCCGCCTCGTCATGGAGAGGCACGGGATCGACTACGTGCCAGGCTGCGCCGAGCTCGGCGACTTCGACGCGACGTCGACGACGGTCGCCCTCTCGCCGGGCGGCGCGGAGGCGCGTCTGCCGCGCGCCGCGCTCGGACGGACGTTCGCGAAGTACGTCGAGAACCTCGCGAAGCGCGAGGCGGGGGAGGGGGATTCCTACACTCCCTACGAGTGGCGAAACGTCGGCGCCCTCGTGCGCCTGGGCCGGCGCGACGAGGCGCTCCGCGTCGCGGAGAGCCTCCTTCGCGACCTGCGCCCCGCCGCGTGGAACCAGTGGGGCGAGGTCGTCTGGCGCGACCCGCGGACTCCGAAGTTCGTCGGCGACATGCCGCACACCTGGGTCGGCTCCGATTTCGCGCGCTCCTTCCTCGATCTCTTCGCGTACGAGCGGGAGGAGGACTCCTCCCTCGTCGTCGGCGCCGGACTCCCGGAGCGGTGGATCCGCTCGGAGCGCGGCGTCTCGGTGAGGGGGCTCGGCACCCCGTACGGTCTCCTCGACCTCTCCCTCGCGGCCGAAGGGACGGACGTCCGCGTCCGCCTCTCGGGCCTGCGCGAGCTCCCTCCCGGCGGCCTCGTCCTGAAGCCGCCCCTCCCCGCGATCCCGCGGACGGCGACCGTCGACGGCCGCCCCCTGCCTCTCTCCCCGGCCGGAGAGGTCGTCGTCCGCACCCTTCCCGCCGAGGTCGTCGTCCGGCCGTGACGCGACCCCGACGGCACGCGAACGCCCTTTCGGAGGACTCATGAGCCAGCCCCCCGCGCGCCGCGTCGACGCGGCGAACGCCTACGGGCGCTTCGGCGACGACGGGCTCGAGTACGTCGTCACCGACCCGCGGACGCCCCGCCCCTGGGTGAACGTCATCGCGAACCGCCGCGCCGGCCTCGTCGTGAGCCAGACGGGCTCCGGCTTCACCTGGGTCGACAACTCCCAGCTCGCCGTCGTGACGCGCTGGGAGCAGGACCTGACGCGCGACTCCTCCGGGCGCTTCCTCTGGCTCCGGGACGTCGAGACGGGGGAGTCGTGGCCGCTCGCCCCGGCTCCGTCGCGCCCCGTCTACGACCGCTTCGAGTGCCGGCACGGGATCGGCTCCACGACGTTCCGTGTCGCGCTCCACGGCGTCGGATCGGAGTGGACGCTCTTCGTCGACCCGGAGGCGACGGCCGAGCTCTGGCGGCTTCGGCTGACGAACGAGAGCGGCGCCCCGCGCCGCCTCGAGCTCGTCGCGTTCGTGGAGTGGAACTGCGGGGTGACGCCGTCGCCGCGGCGGGAGTTCACGAAGCTCTTCCTCGAGTGCGAGCGGGACGCGGAGCGGAACGCCGTCTTCGCCCGGTCGCACATGTGGGAGGTCGGGTCGGCCCGCTGGGGGCACTGGAACACCTCCTTCCCCTACGTGAGCGCGTTTGCCTGCACGATCCGCGTCGCCGAGGCGGAGGGGGACAAGGCCGCCTTCCTCGGACGGCTCGGCTCGTTTGCCGCGCCCGCGGCGCTTTCGGGCGCCCCATGGCCCGGCCTCTTCGGCCGGCACGGCGACGCCGTCGGCGCTCTCCGCGTGCCGGTGGAGCTCGGCGCGGGAGGCTCGCTCGACCTCGGCTTCGCGATCGCGACGGCGGAGACGGAAGAGGGCGTGCGCGCGCTCCTCGCACGCTTCGGCGCCGTCGCGGCGTTCGACGCCTCGCTCGAGGCGGCTCGCGAGGAGTGGCGCCGCCTCCTCGCCTCTCACCGTGTCAGCACGCCCGACGCCACGTTCGACGCCTTCCTGAACGACTGGGTCCGCTACCAGGCGATCTCGGCCCGGATCCAGGGGCGCTGCGGCTACTACCAGCAGAGCGGCGCCTACGGCTTCCGCGACCAGCTCCAGGACTCGCAGGTCTGGCTGACGATCGACCCGGCGCGGACCCGGGAGCAGATCGCCCTCCACGCGGCGCACCAGTTCGCCGACGGCTCCGTCTACCACTGGTGGCACCCGCTCTCGGAGCTGGGCCACGTCACGAAGATGACGGACGACCTCCTCTGGCTTCCGTTCGTCGCCGCGGCGTACGTGAAGGAGACGGGGGACCTCTCGGTCCTCGCCGACCGGGCGCCGTTCCTCGACGACCCGCAGCCGGCGCCGCTGACCGAGCACGTCCTCCGCGCCTTCGAGCGGGTCTCCCGGCGGACGAGCCCGCGCGGCCTTCCGTACATCGGCGCGGGGGACTGGAACGACGGCCTTTCCGCCGCGGGCCTCGAGGAGATGGGGGAGTCCGTCTGGCTCGCC
Organism: Acidobacteriota bacterium; assembly: GCA_029567505.1. Classification (GTDB taxonomy): domain Bacteria; phylum Acidobacteriota; class Thermoanaerobaculia; order UBA5066; family UBA5066; genus UBA5066. The sequence continues at coordinate 4,267 of JAKPXO010000300.1, read as the reverse complement.
CACTTCCTCGCGGGCCTCCTCGCCGACTGGAGCGAGCTCTGGCGGCGGACGGGGGAGCCGGCCCGGGCGGCAGACTTCGCGCGGCGCCGCGAGGCGCTCGTCGCGGCGATCAACGAGCACGCCTGGGACGGCGAGTGGTACTGGCGCGCGACGCTCGACTCCGGCGAGAAGCTCGGGAGCCGGGAGAGCGCGCGCGGTTCGATCTACCTGAACGCGCAGACGTGGGCCGTCCTGAACGACGTCGCTCCGCCGGGGCGGGCCGCGGCGGCGATGGCGGCCGTGAAGGAGCGGCTCGTGAGCGATGCGGGCGCGCTCCTCCTCGCGCCGGCCTACGACCGCCCCGTCCGGGAGATCGGCTACATCACCCGCTACGCGCCGGGGATGCGCGAGAACGGCGGCGTCTACACGCACGCGGCGACGTGGGCGATCGCGGCGGCGGCGAAGTCGAAGGACCCGGAGCTCGTCGGGCGCCTCCTTCAGGCGATCGACCCGACCCGGAAGGAGCCGGAGCGTTACCTCGCCGAGCCGTACGTCCTGCCGGGGAACGTGGACGGCCCCGACTCGCCGCTCCACGGCCGCGCCGGCTGGACCTGGTACACCGGCTCGGCGCAGTGGCTCCACCGCGTTGTCTGTGAATGGGTCGTCGGCGTTCGCCCCGAATGGGACGGGATGCGTGTCGACCCGTGCCTCCCGCCCGGCTGGGACGAGGCGAGGATGACGCGCCCGTGGCGGGGCGCGACGCTCGAGGTCGCCGTCGTCCGCGACGCGGCGCTCGCGCCGGGCGAGGTGCGCGTCGCGGTCGACGGGAGGCGGATCGAGGGGACGCTCCTCCCGCCCGTTCCGGCGGGAGCGACGGTGCGCGTCGCGGTGAGCTTCAGACCGTAGCGGGGCCCGTCCGCGCGGGGAGGCCGGGCTTCAGCCGCGGAGGCACTCCCCGTTCGTCCGGATCACCTCGGAGTAGAAGCGGGCGCTCGCCTTGGGGGTCCGCTTCTGCGTCGCGAAGTCGACGTGGACGATGCCGAACCGCTTCCGGAATCCGTGCGCCCACTCGAGGTTGTCGAAGAGAGACCAGGCGAAGTAGCCACGGACGTCGACGCCGTCGGCGATCGCGCGGCGGACGGCGCCCAGGTGCGCGTCGAGGTAGGCGACCCGGAGCGGGTCGTCGACGACAGGGCCGTGGGCGACCGGCGGGTCGTAGAAGGCCGCGCCGTTCTCGGTGACGTAGAGCGGGAGGTTCCCGTAGCGGCGCCGGATCCACGTCAGGACGTCGTAGAGCCCGTCGGGCCAGACCTCCCAGCCGGTCTCGGTGTGTGTCGCGTTCCGCTGAAAGGCGTGCCCCTCCATGACGGGGAAGCTGCGCGGGTCGTCGTAGACGACGCCGCGGGTGTAGTAGTTGACGCCGAGGAAGTCGATCGGGGCCTTCATCGCCGCGAGCTCGGCGTCGGTCGGCCCCTCCCACGCCTCGCCGAAGATCCCCGCGAGCCCCTCGGGGACCTTCCCGAGGAGCGCGGGATCGAGGTACTGGCGGTTCATGTAGGCGTCGGCCCGGGCGACGGCGGCGAGATCCTCGGGGCGCTCGGAGGCGGGGTACTTCGGCTCGAGGTTGACGACGAGGCCGATCGACCCCTTCCCTTCGGCGCGGTAGGCGGCGACGCCGGCCGCGTGGGCGAGGAGGAGGTTCTTCGCGGCGCGCGGAGCGGCCCAGGGGCTCGCGATGCCGGGGGCGAGGACGCCATGGAGGTAGCCGCCGTCGGCGACGACCCACGGCTCGTTCAGCGTCGACCAGAGGTCGACGGCGCCGTCGAGCGCGCGATAGCAGGCCGTCGCGTAGTCGGCGAACCAGGAGGCGACGTCGGGGTTCGTCCAGCCGCCGCGGTCGTCGAGCGCCGCCGGGAGGTCCCAGTGATAGAGCGTCGCCATCGGGCGGATGCCGGCCTCGCGGAGCGCCTCGACGAGGCGACGATAGAAGTCGAGCCCCTTCTCGTTGACGCGCCCTCGTCCCTCGGGCATGACACGCGGCCAGGCGATCGAGAAGCGGTACGCGCCGAGGCCGAGCCCCTTCATCAGCGCGACGTCCTCGGCATACCGGTTGTAGTGGTCGCAGGCGACGTCGCCGGTGTCGCCGTCCCTCACCTTGCCGGGGATCCGGGCGAAACGGTGCCAGATGCTGGGGCCGGCGCCGTCGGCGAGGGGCGACCCCTCGACCTGGTACGCGGACGTGGCGGCTCCCCAGAGGAAGCCTTCGGGGAACGGGGCGCTCTCGCTCATCGGGTCTCCTCGCGCGTGGGGACGCACGGTCTCGCAGGGACGGTTCCCGATTATCCGCGCGCGTCGGAGAATCGCCAGATGAGCGACGTCTCCCTCCTCGGCACGGGACTCCTCGGCGCCCCGATCGCGCGGCGCCTCGCCGCGACGGGTCTCTCCGTCACGGTCTGGAACCGGACGGCGGCGAAGGCGGAGGCGCTCGGCCGGGAGGGGCTCGCCGTCGCGCCGACAGCGGCCTCGGCACTCGAAGCCTCGCCCGTCGCGATCCTGATGCTCGCCGACGCCCCGGCCATCCGGGCCGTCCTCGCCGGGCCCGGCGTCGTCGCGGCGCTCGCGGGGCGCACCGTCGTCCAGATGGGAACGATCGGCCCCGACGAGAGCCGGGCTTTCGCGGCGGAGGTCGCGGCCGCCGGCGGCGAGTGGGTCGAAGCGCCGGTCCTCGGGAGCATTCCGCAGGCGGATTCGGGGACTCTCCAGGTGATGGTCGGTGGGACGCAGGAGCAGCTCGACCGGCTCGCTCCGCTCCTTTCCCGCCTCGGCCAGGACGTCCGCCTCGTGGGGGAGGTCGGCGTGGCGGCCGCGCTGAAGCTCGCGCTGAACCAGCTCATCGGCTCCCTGACCGCGGCCTTCGCCACGAGCCTCGCGTACGTCCGCGCGTCGGGCGTTCCGACCGACCTCTTCCTGGAGGTCCTCCGTCCGAGCGCCCTCTACGCCCCGACGTTCGACAAGAAGCTCGGGCGGATGCTCGAGGCGGAGTACGAGAACCCGACGTTCCCGCTCCGGCTCCTCGGGAAAGACCTCCGGCTCTTCGAGAAGGCCGCTCGGGACGCGGGGCTCGAGCCGGCCGTCGTGGCGGCCGTCCTCCGCACCGTCGAAGCGGCAGAGGCGCGGGGTCACGCGGAGGACGACTACTCCGCGCTCGCCGAAGGGATCGCGGCGCTTCCCCCGGTCCTTCCGCGCGGGTAACCTCGTTCGACGTGAGCGGCGACGGCGAGGAGAAGAGCGGAGACGGGGTCCCCCTGGTCGTCGACCTCGACGGGACACTCGTTCGGTCGGACCTCCTCCACGAGTCGGCGGTCCGCGCGGTCGTCCGCGCGCCGCGCGCTGCCCTGTCGGCCGTTCCCGCCCTGATTCGGAACGATCGCGCCGCGCTGAAGCGGCGCCTCGCCCTGGCAGCGCCGATCGAGGCGGAGACGCTCCCGCTTCGCGAGGAGGTCGTGGCGGTCCTCCGGGAGGAGAAGGCCCGCGGGCGGCGGCTCGTCCTGGCGACGGCCGCCGACGAGCTCCTTGCGCGGCCCGTCGCCGAGAGGGTCGGGCTCTTCGACGACCTCCTCGCGAGCGACGGGCGGAAGAACCTCGGAGGGGAGGCGAAGCGCGCCGAGCTCGTCTCCCGCTTCGGCGAAAAGGGCTTCGACTACGTCGCCGACCGCCGGGCCGATCTGCCGGTCTTCCGGAGCGCTCGGAGCGCGGTGCTCGTCGGCCCCGCCGTTCGGCTGCGGGCGGAGGTCGAGGGGGCGGGGACGCCTGTCGCCGCCCTCCTGCCGGACGAGAGGCCGCAGGTCCGTACCCTTCTGTCGGCGATCCGCGCGCGGCAGTGGGTCAAGAACCTCCTCGTCTTCGTCCCGCTCGTCACGGCGCACGTCTTCGCGCCGGCGGCGATCGGGGCGGCGGCGCTCGCGTTCGCGGCGCTGTCGCTCCTCGCCTCCGCCGTCTACCTCCTGAACGACCTCGCCGACCTGCCGGCCGACCGCCGGCACCCGTCGAAGCGGGCCCGGCCGATCGCTTCCGGAAGGCTTTCGATCCGGACGGCCGTCGCGCTCGTCCCGGTCCTCCTCGTGGGGGCGACGGCCCTCGCGCTGCTGCTGGCGCCCGGTGCGCGCCTCCTCCTCGCCGGCTACCTGACGGCGACGACGCTCTACTCGCTCCTCCTGAAGCGAAAGGTGCTCGTCGACGTCTTCACGCTCGCGTTCCTCTACACGCTCCGGGTCCTTCTCGGCGGCGC
>JAKPXO010000287.1 GCA_029567505.1 Acidobacteriota bacterium | reverse complement strand
CGACGCTCGCCTCGATGACGACCCGTGCCGACGACGACGCCTCCTCCGAGACCTCGATCGTCGTCTCGCCGAGGACGATCCGGTCCCCCGCCCGGACGGGGACGGGCTCCGCGATCCGGGCGCCGTTCAGCTGCGTCCCGTTCCGGGAGCCGAGGTCGGTGAGGAGGGCCCCGTTCGGCCCCTGGGTCAGGCGGGCGTGCGCGCGGGAGAGCGTCCGGTCGGGAAGGAAGACGTCGTTCGTCGAGGCGCGCCCGAGCGTCAGCTCCGGCCGGTCGACACGGAGGCGGCGAGGGGGCTCGCCAGGGCTGCTGATCGTCAGGACGAGCACGGGACGCCAGTTTATCCCCGGCCCCTTCCCGGCAACCGGCCGTCCCGCTCCTGGGCCTGAAGCGGGGGCCGGTTGTGGTATCTTCCCCGGTTCCGGCCCGGCTCACATGCGGCCGGGCGACGAAGGAGCCTGCCCGTGAAGGAAAAGATCCACCCCACGTACCAGGAGGTCACCGTCCACTGTTCCTGCGGCGCGACCTGGAAGACCGGGAGCACCATGAAGGAGCTGCGGCTGGAGATCTGCTCGAACTGCCACCCCTTCTTCACCGGCAAGGCCAAGCTGATCGACACGGCTGGCCGCGTCGAGCGCTTCCAGAAGCGCTACGCGAAGTCGGCTGCGGCCGTCGCCGCGGCTGCCGCCACGCCGAACGCCTGAGGAGGCCGGTCCCCTCCCTCCCCCTCTGACCCGGGAACCGAAGGATGCTCGAGAAGCTCGACGAGATCGAAAGGCGGTACGCCTCGCTCGAGGAGCGGCTCGGCAGCCCGGACGTCGCCTCCGACCACCAGGAGTCGACGAAGATTCACCGGGCGATGCGGGAGATCGCGCCCGTCGTAGAGAAGGTGCGCGAGCTGCGGAAGGCGCAAGCCGACCTGGCCGGCGCGCTCGAGATGCTCGAGACCCTCCCGGCCGGGGACGAGCTGCGCGAGATGGCCCAGGGCGAAGCGGACGGCCTGAAGCAGGCCGTCGCCGCGCTGGAGGAGGAGATCCGCATCCTCCTCCTCCCGAAGGACCCGAACGACGGCAAGAACGTCGTCCTCGAGATCCGGGCAGGGACCGGCGGCGACGAGGCCGCCCTTTTCGCCGAGGAGCTCTTCCGGATGTACGTCCGCTACGCCGAGGGGCGCGGCTGGCGCGTCGAGGTCATCGACCGCTCCGAGTCGGGCGGCCGTGGCGGCCTCAAGGAAGTCGAGGCGATCGTCGAGGGCGAGGGCGCCTTCTCGCGCCTCAAGTACGAGGGGGGCGTCCACCGCGTCCAGCGGGTCCCCGAAACGGAGTCCCAGGGACGCATCCACACCTCGGCGGCGACCGTGGCCGTCCTCCCGGAGGCCGAGGAGGTCGAGCTCGAGATCGCCGAGAAGGACCTGCGGCTCGACCTCTTCTGCGCCTCCGGCCCGGGCGGGCAGGGGGTCAACACCACGTACTCCGCCGTCCGGATCACCCACCTCCCGACGAACACCGTCGTCCAGTGCCAGGACGAGCGCTCGCAGATCAAGAACAAGGCGAAGGCGATGCGTGTCCTCCGGGCGCGCCTCTTCGAGGTCGAGCGCGAGAGGCAGGAAGCGGCCTACGCCGCCGACCGGAAGAAGATGGTCGGCTCCGGCGACCGCAGCGAGAAGATCCGGACCTACAACTTCCCGCAGTCACGCGTCACGGACCATCGGATCGGCTTCACCTCCCACCGCCTCGCGGAGGTCCTCGACGGCCGGCTGGACGAGCTGATCGACCCGCTCGTCGCCCATTTCCAGGCCGAGAAGCTCAAAATGGAGCTCGCCAAGGCCTGACGTCCCCGGGGCTCGTCCGAGCGGCGCGTTTCGTTTCGCCGCGCCGTGATTCGATTCCCTCCCCTTCGCGCATCCGGCCCGCGGGGCCACGGCTGGGAGGAGCACGTGTTCGAGACGGCCGAGCTGGGTCTCCGGCTCTCGAAGGACGAGTACGCCGCCGAGCTCCCCGCGATCCGCGCGCGCCTCCTCGCCGCGCAGCTCGCGCTCCGGACGACGAAGGTCCCCGTGATCGTCGTCATCGCCGGGGCCGACGGCTCCGGCAAGGGCGACACGGTCAACCGCCTTCTCGAGTGGCTCGACCCGCGGGGCGTCGAGACGAACGTCTTCGGGCCACGGACCGACGAGGAGCGCGACCGCCCCGCGGCGTGGCGCTTCTGGCGCACGCTCCCCGCCCGGGGGAGGATCGGCATCTTCTTCGGCTCCTGGTACACGGAGCCGGTCCTCAAGCGGACGACCGGGAAGATGGGGGGCGCCCGCTTCGAGGCCGAGCTCGCCCGCGTCGCCTTCTTCGAGGAGTCGCTCGCGAAAGACGGCGCGCTCTTCGTGAAGTGCTGGTTTCACCTCTCGAAGGACGCCCAGAAGAAGCGCCTCAAGAAGACCGAGAGGGATCCCGCGAGCCGCTTCAAGGTGACGCGCCTCGACTGGAAACACTTCGGCCGGTACGACCGCTTCGTGAAGGTCGCCGAGAGCGCGCTCCGGGCCACCGACACGACCGAAGCGCCCTGGACGATCATCGAGGCCGCGGACGACCGATGGCGCGACCTCGCCGTCGGGCGGGCCCTCGCCGACGCGCTCGAGACGCGCCTCGCGGCGGTGAAAGAGGCCGCAGAGCGGAAAGCCGCGCGGTCGGCCGCCGGAACGACGCCGACGAAGAAGGCCTCGAGGCCGGCGAGGCGGGCGGAGCCCTCGTCGTCGCGGAGGGGCGTCCTCTCGACGATCGACCTCGGACGGACGGTCTCCGACGAGGAGTACAGGAAGGAGCTCCCGCGGCTCCAGGAGCGGCTCTCGAAGCTCGCGTGGGAAGGCAAGCGAAAAGAGGTCTCGAGCGTCGCCGTCTTCGAGGGCTCGGACGCCGCCGGCAAGGGGGGCGCCATCCGCCGCGTGACCTGGGCGCTCGACGCGCGCCTCTACCGCGTGATCCCCGTCGCCGCGCCGACGGACGAGGAGCGCTCTCACCACTACCTCTGGCGCTTCTGGCGACACGTTCCGCCGGGCGGGAGCTTCACGATCTACGACCGCTCCTGGTACGGGCGCGTCCTCGTCGAGCGGGTCGAGGGTTTCGCAACGGAGGAGGAATGGAAGCGCGCCTACCTCGAGATCAACGACTTCGAGGCCCAGCTCGTCGACTCGGGAATCGCGCTCTCGAAGGTCTGGCTCCACATCTCGCCCGAGGAGCAGCTCCGTCGCTTCCGCGAGCGGGAGACCGTCGAGTGGAAGAAACACAAGATCACCGGCGAGGACTGGCGGAACCGCGAGAAGTGGGACGCCTACGAGTGCGCGATCGACGAGATGGTCGCCCGGACATCGACCCGCGACGCGCCGTGGACGCTCGTCGCCGCGACCGACAAGAAGGCCGCCCGACTCGCCGTCCTTTCGACGCTCTGCGACCGGCTCGAGGACGCACTCTGACGCTCCGCTCGACCCCCGCCGCAGGGATTTGACAGAGTCTCAGCCCGGAAATAGAGTCGATCGTTTTGATGCGGACGGACTTCCGGTCCGACGCCTCGAAAAGCATGAAGACGTTCCCCGCCTCTCGTCCCCTCTGGGGGGCCCTCGTTCCCCTCGCCTTCCTCATCGCCGCCTGCAGCCCCAATGCGCCCGAGGCCCCGAAGGCCCCGGCCGGCCCCGCGGGGAAGCTCGGGACGGCGGTCGTCGCGGGTCGCGTCACGCTCGAGGGCGCCCCCCCCCTGAACACGCGGGTGACGATGGCGACCGATCCGTTCTGCAACGGGCAGCACCCGGGCGAGACCGAGCTGCCCGAGGTCGCCGTCGGTCCCGACGGCGGGCTCGAGAACGTTCTCCTCCGGGTGACGGAAGGCGTAAGCGGCGTCTACGCGGCCCCCGCGGAGGCAAAGACGCTCGACCAGAAGGGGTGCGCCTACTCCCCCCGGGTCCTCGCGATCATGACGGGCCAGCCGCTCGAGATCGTCTCCTCCGACGCGACGATCCACAACGTCCACGCCGCCGCGAAGGAGAACCGGGCCTTCAACCTCGGCATGCCCGCGCCCGGCACCCGCTACACGCGGACGTTCGAGAAGCCCGAGATCGTCCCCTTCCGATGCGACGTGCACCCCTGGATGCGCGCTTTCGTCGCCGTCCTCCCGCACCCGTTCTTCGCGGTGACGGCGGCCGACGGGCGCTTCGAGATCCGCGATCTTCCCGCCGGGACGTACACCGTCGAGGCGTGGCACGAGAAGCTCCCCCGGCAGACTTTCACCCTCACCCTCGCGGACGGCGAGACGGCGACACACGACGTCGCCTTCCCCTCCGTCCCCTCCGCGTGAGCGACGGCGACCAGATGACTCCCTCCCGACCCGTCCGCCTCGCCACGCGCACTGTCGCGATCTCGGTCTTCCTCCTCCTGATCGCCGGCGCGCTCGTCACGTCCACCGGCTCCGGCCTCGCCGTCCCCGACTGGCCGCTTTCCTACGGGAAGCTGATGCCGCCGATGGTCGGCGGGATCCTCTACGAGCACGGCCACCGGATGATCGCGGCAACCGTCGCGACGATGGTGGGCCTGCAGATCCTCGTCCTCGGCTTCCGGCGCACCGACCGGACGACGTTCCGCCTCGGCCTCGCCGCCTTCGGCGCGATCCTCGCGCAGGCGGTCCTCGGCGGGCTGACGGTCCTCTTCCTCCTCCCGCCGGCGATCTCCTCCGCCCACGCGGGTCTCGCGCAGATCGTCTTCGCGCTCACGGCGACGATCGCGCTCCGCACCTCGCTCTTCTGGTCGCGCTTCACGGACGCGGCGCCGCGCGCCGCCGTCGAGCACGGTCTCCGCACGCGCGCCTCCCGCCTCGCCCTCTGGGCCGCCGGGGCGACGTACGTCCAGATCCTCCTTGGCGCGATCGTGAGGCATACGGGCGCCGGCCTCGCGATCCCCGACTGGCCCCTCTCCTTCGGAAAGGTCGTCCCGACGGGCGCCGAATGGGCCACCGACGGCGTCCTCGCGCACTTCCTCCACCGAACGTTCGCATGGGCCGTCGCGGCGCTCGTCGTCGCGGCCGCTCTCGCGCTCCGGAAGCTCGACGCCATTCCCGGCCTCCGCCGCCTCTCGACGCTCTGGCTCGGCCTCGTCGCCCTCCAGGTCGCCCTCGGTGCGACCTCCGTCTGGACGGGAAAGGCCGTCTGGGCGACCTCGGCGCACCTCGCGGTCGGCGGCCTCCTCTGGATCGCGGGCGTCCTCGCCGCGGTCCTCCTCGCGCGCGCCGCGACGCTCTCCCCGGCCCCGGCGGCAGCCGAGGTCGGCGAGCCGCAGGAGGCTGCCGCATGAGGCAGGTCCTCGCCGACCTCCTCGAGCTGACGAAGCCGAGGATCACGGTCTTCGTCGTCCTCACCGCCTTCCTCGGCTTCGCGGCCGGGACGGACGGCCCCCTCTCCGGGCTCGACCCGCTCCTCCTCCTCCACACGCTCCTCGGCACGGCCCTCGTCGCCTCCGGCACGAGCGCCTTCAACGAGATCGCCGAGGTCGACCTCGACCGCCGCATGGCGCGCACGGCGACGCGGCCGCTCCCGGCGGGGCGGCTCCCGTTCGGCGGCGCCGTCGCCTTCGCGACGCTCCTCTCGCTCCTCGGCGTTGCCGAGCTCTGGGTCTTCGCGAACGGCGTCACCGCCTTCCTCGCGGCCCTCACGCTCACGAGCTACGTCTTCGTCTACACCCCGATGAAGACCCGCTCGCCCCTCTCCACGATCGTCGGCGCCGTCCCCGGCGCGCTCCCGCCGCTTGGCGGCTACACCGCGGCCGCCGGCGCGATCGGCGCCCCCGGCCTCGCGCTCTTCGCGATCCTCTTCCTCTGGCAGATGCCGCACTTCTACGCGATCGGCTGGCGGCACCGCGAGGACTACGGCGCCGCCGGCTTCCGGATCCTCTCCACCGTCGACCCGACGGGTCGGAGCTCCGCGCGGCACGCCCTCGCATTCGGCCTCCTGCTCGTCCCGGTGAGCGTCCTCCCGACGGCCCTCGGGACGGCGGGGCTCGTCTACGCGGCGGGGGCGTTCCTCCTCTCCGCGTGGTTCGCGGGGACGGCGGTGAGGTTCTTCCGAGAGACGACCGACCGCGCGGCGAAGTCGATGTTCCTCGCCTCCATCGCCTGGCTCCCCGCGATCGTCGTCCTCCTCCTCGCCGACCGCGTCTCGGGCGGATGAGCGCGCCTCCCCTCGTCGAGGTCGAGGGGCTCAGCCGGAGCTACGGCGACCGGCTCGCCCTCGACGGCGTCTCCTTCGGCGTGGCCGAAGGGGAGCTCTTCGCCCTCCTCGGCCCGAACGGCGGCGGAAAGACGACCCTCTTCAAGCTCCTCTCGACGCTCCTTCCACCGTCGTCCGGCACGTTCCGCGTCGACGGGCTGTCCCCCGCCCGCGACCTCCGCGGCCTCCGCCGCCGCCTCGGCGTCGTCTTCCAGTCTCCGAGCCTCGACCGGAAGCTGACCGTCCTCGAGAACCTCCTCGTCCACGGCGCCGTCCTCGGCCTCGGCGGCGCGCCCCTTCGCGCGCGCGCCGGTGCGCTCCTCGAGCGAATGGATGTCGCGGACCGCGCGGGCGACCGCGTGGAGACCCTCTCGGGCGGCCTCGCGCGCCGCGTCGAGATCGCCAAGGCGCTCCTCCACGCCCCGAGGGTCCTCCTCCTCGACGAGCCCTCGACCGGCCTCGACCCGCTCGCGCGGCGGAGCCTCCGCGCGCTCCTCCGCGAGCTCGCCGGTGGCGGGACGACCGTCCTCCTGACGACGCACCTCTTCGACGAAGCGGAGGAGGCGGGCCGGATCGGCCTCCTCGACCGCGGCCGCCTCGTCGCGCTCGGCACGCCGGCCGAACTGAAGCGCGACGTCGGCGGCGAAGTCCTCGTCCTCGCGACGGAGTCCGACGAGGAGGCCGTGCGTCTCGCGGCCGCCGTCGCCGCGGCGCTCGACGCGCGGGCCGAAGCCCCCGCCCCGTCCCGCCGCGTCGTTCGACTCGGCGCGGCGGTCCGCATCGAGAGTCCCGAAGCCGCCGCGCTCGTCCCCTCCCTCGCCGCCTCCTTCGCCGGCCGCTTTCGCTCGCTCACGCTCGGCGCGCCGTCGCTCGAGGACGTCTTCGTCGACCGCACCGGCCATTCCTTCGACGGCGACGCGGCCAGCGCCCCTTCCGCAGCAGGGACGGCCGCGTGAGGGCCGCGTACGCGCTCGCCCGGCGCGAGGTCGTCCGGTTCCTTCGCCAGCCGAGCCGGATCGTCGGCGCCTTCGCCCCGCCGCTCCTCGCGTGGCTCCTCCTCGGCGCCGGCTTCGGCGCCTCGTTCCGCGCTCCTGGCGGCGCCAGCTACCTCGGCTGGTTCTTTCCCGGCACGGTCGTCCTCGTCGTCCTCTTCGCGGCGATCTTCTCGACGATCTCCGTCATCGAGGACCGGCGCGAGGGGTTCCTGCAGGCCGTCGTCGTCTCGCCCGCCTCGCCGCTCTCCGTCGCGGCCGGGAAGATCGCCGGGGGGACGCTCCTCGCCCTCGCGCAGGGGGGCGTCCTCCTGGCCCTCGCGCCGCTCCTCGGGTTCGCCCCCTCGGCCGCGGCGCTCGCGCCGGCCCTCATCGTCCTCGCGCTCGTCGCCCTCGCGCTGACCGGCCTCGGCCTCGCGATCGCGTGGATGCTCGAGTCGACGCAGGGGTTCCACGCGGTCATGAACCTCGTCCTGATCCCGATGTGGTTCCTCTCCGGGTCGTTCTTCCCCGCCGAGGGGGCGCCCGCGTGGCTCCGCGCCGCGATGGCCGCGAACCCGCTCACCTACGGCGTCGCCTCGCTCCGTCGCGCGCTCGACCCAGCGGCCGCGGCCGGCCCCTCCGCGACGTTCTCCGTCGTCGTCACGCTCGCCTTCGCCCTCGGCGCCGCCCTCGCGGCCGCCGCCGTCATCGCGCGCTTCCCGGCCGGCCCCGACCGCCCCGCGCGCCCCTCCCGGAGGAAGCAGCCGTGAGTTCCGAGACTCCTCGCCGCCTCTCGCCCGCCCTCGCCGTCGCCCTCGTCGTCCTCCTCCTCGCGGGGGTCGCCACGGGGCTCTACCTCCTCCTGCATCGCCCGGCCGCCGGACCCGACCTCCCGCGCCTCGGCGCCGCCCCCGCCTTCACGCTCGTCTCCGAGAGCGGAACGGCGGTGACGACGGCCGACTACCGCGGCACCGTCTGGATCGCCGACTTCATCTTCACCCGCTGCGGCGGGAGCTGCCCGATCCTCTCCTCCCGGATGCTCGCCCTCTCGAAGAAGACGGCCGACGTCCCCGCGATCCGGTACGTCTCTTTCGGCGTCGACCCGGAGTACGACACGCCCGAGGTCCTCGCGGCCTACGCGCGCGACCTCGGCGCCGACCTCTCGCGCTGGAGATTCCTCCACGGCGAGCGGCCGGTGATTCGCTCGCTGATCAAGGACGGCTTCAAGCTCGCGATCGAGGACGGCCCCGCCGACAGCGTCGAGCCGATCCTCCATTCCACCCGCTTCGTCCTCGTCGACGGGGAGGGGACGATCCGCGGCTACTACGACGGAATGGAGCAGCCTCCCGTCGACGTCCTCGAGAAGGACGCCCGCGCCCTCGCCGCGGCTCTCCGGGAACGCCGGTGAGCTTCACCGACCTGCCGACCGTCA
>JAKPXO010000285.1 GCA_029567505.1 Acidobacteriota bacterium | reverse complement strand
CTCGTTCCGCGGGAGATGTCGGAGTCGGAGATGAAGCGGACGTCGAGGAGCCCCTTCGTCCGGAGCCCCGTCCGCAGGTAGTTCACCTCGCCGAGGCAGAGGCTCCACCCTTCGAGCCACGTCGCGAGGGCCTCGCGCCGGGCAGGGTCGTCGTCGGTGTGGACGACGAGGTCGACGTCGCTCCCCGGCCCGGCCGTGCCGTCGTGCGAGGAGCCGACGAGCCACATCCCCTTCACGTCGAAGCGCTCCGGGTCGGTCTCGGCGGCGATCCGCTCGGCGAGGTGAATCCTCCAGCGCCGGTCGTCGTCCGCGCCGGCCGAGCCGGGGATGCCGATCGCGGCCTGGCGGACCCCTCCCGCCCCCTTTTCCGGCGCTCCCGGCGGGGCGAGGATCGCGACGGCCCGGTCGAGGTCGGCGTTCATCCTCACCTTCAGGACGAGGCCGCCAGTCGCCGCCGGGACGTCGATGACACGGAGAGTCTTCGCGAGGTGCGCGGCCTCGGGGACGAGCGTCGGCAGGAGGTTCGGGGAATCGAGCAGGAAGCGCTCGTTGAAGTCGACCCCGGGGTCGTCCGGGAAGAGCGGGAGGTAGCGGATCTGGGCCTCGACGAGGTCCTGGAAGAAGTGGGTGCCGAAGGAGAGGTCCGGGACGTAGCTCCCCTTGCGGCGCGCGATCTCGATCAGCACGGCCGCGTTGTTGATCTCGGAGTAGGTCACCGCGACGCCCAGCTTGATGTCGCCGCGGCTCCCCCAACGTCCCGGCCCCATCAGGATGAACTGCCGCCGCGGGAGGAGCTTGTTCAGCCGCCCGACGGCGTGCCCGACCTCGCGGAGCGTCTCGAGGCTCGGGATCGACGCGTAGGACTCCGGGTCGACGTAGACGACGTGCGTGACGTCGGGGACGCGCCCGTTCGAGACGAAGCGGTTCGCCGAAAAGACGATCCTCTCCGGAGGGACGTCGGTCGGGAGGACGGCCGCCTGGCTCTCGTCGGCGAAGCTCTGCGGCCGGCACTGGAGGAGGTAGAGGTCCTTCCCGTCCGACGCGAACTCGACGTCGACCGGGCTCCCGAGCTTCTCCTGGAGGAGCTTCAGGAGCGCCCGGATCCTCGCGACGAACGGCGTCCCGGTGACGAGGCCCTCGAACGTGACGACGAGGTCCCGAGCCCGCTCCTGATAGTCGACCATGAGCGGGCGGTGGATCCGCCCCTCCTCGTGGACCGAGACCATCTCGTCGATGCCCGACAGGCTCCCGCCCGCCTCGCGGAAGAGGGTCTCCATCTCGACCGTCTCGAACTGCCGGGTCTCGAGGTTGATCACGTCGGCCTTCCGGGGCGCGTAGCGGACGACGGCGTCGGCGGTGACGTTCGCGCGGAGGCCTGGCTGCCCGGGGGCGAGGAGGATCGGGTAGTCGTCGCCGACGCGGTCGACGGCACGCGTGCCGAGGCCCGGGACGAGGCGGATCAGCCCGTCGTCGCGCCGGATGCGGGGCGACCAGCGGAACTCGTTGTTCGAGAAGGCGACGCCGGCGAACGTCGGGAGCCAGTACTTCCCGACCCGCGAGCCGACGACCTCCTGGATCATGATCCCCATCTCCTCGTGGACGTCGAGGAGGCCGCGCTCGGCGCGGTACTCGATCGGGTCGGGGCCGAAGATCGAGGCGTAGACCTCGGCGA
>JAKPXO010000282.1 GCA_029567505.1 Acidobacteriota bacterium | reverse complement strand
CTCCCGGGTCGCCCTTCCCGAGCCGGACTCCCGGATGGAGGACTTCCCTCACCGGATGTCGGGCGGGATGCGGCAGCGCGCGATGGTCGCGCTCGCGCTCGCCGGCGGGCCGCGACTCCTCGTCGCCGACGAGCCGACGACGGCGCTCGACGTCACGATCCAGGCGCAGCTCCTCGAGCAGATTCGCGCTCTCCGGGACGAGCTGGGGCTCGCCGTCCTCCTCGTCACGCACGATCTCGACGTCGTCGCCGAGGTCGCCGACCGCGCCTTGGTCATGTACGCCGGCGAGATCGTCGAGGAGGGACCGGTCTCCCGGCTCCTCGCCTCTCCCGCCCATCCGTACACGAGGGCCCTGCTCGCCGCGCGGCCCCCGGACGGGAGCGGGGCGGAGCGCCGCTCCCTGCCGGCGACCGAGGGGCCCGCGGCCGTCCCGGGAGCCTGGCCGCCGGGATGCCGGTTCGCCCCCCGCTGCCCGGTCGCATACGGCCTCTGCGGCCGCGAGAAGCCTCGCCTGACGCCCCTCGCGGGAGGCCGGGCCGCGTGCCACCTCACCGGACGAGGCGGCACGTGACGGGCTCCAACGGGCGCCCGGACCCGCTCCTCTCCGTCCGGGGGCTTGCCCGGGCCTTCCGCTCGCCGCGCGTCCTCCTCCCGGGACGGACACGCCGGGAGGTCCGCGCGGTCGCGGACGTCTCCTTCGACCTCGCCGCCGGCGAGACGCTCGCGCTCGTCGGCGAGTCGGGCTCGGGGAAGAGCACGACGGCCCGGCTCGTCCTCCGTCTCCTCGCGCCGGACCGCGGCCGGATCGACTTCGACGGGCGCGACTGGCTCGCCCTGTCGCCCGGCGAGCTTCGGCGGGCCCGAAAGGACGTCGGCGTCGTCTTCCAGGACCCGGGGCGCTCGCTGAACCCGCGCATGAGCGTCGGCGCCGTCGTGGGCGAGCCGCTCGCGATCCACGGAATCGGCGACGCCCGCGGCCGGCGCGCGCGCGTGGCCGAGCTCCTCACCGCCGTCGGGCTCTCCCCGGAGTCGCGTCTCGCCCGGCCGGGCGAGCTCTCCACCGGCCAGCGACAGCGCGTCGCGATCGCCCGCGCGCTCGCCACGACGCCGAAGCTCGTCGTCCTCGACGAGCCCGTCTCCGCGCTCGACGTCTCGGTCCGGGCGCAGGTGCTGAACCTCCTCCTCGACCTCCAGGTCACGACGCCGTCCCGCCCGGCGTACCTCTTCATCGGGCACGACCTCGGCGTGGTCGGGCACGTGGCGACGCGGACGGCCGTGATGTACCTCGGCCGGATCGTCGAGGAGGGGCCGACCGCCGAGGTCCTCGGGACGCCGAGACATCCGTACACCGCGCTGCTGCTCGCGTCCCGCCCCGGCCTCGGACGGGGCGCCGACGCCGGGGCCGCCGAGCGGCGCCGTCTCGCCGGGGAGCCGGCGTCCGCGTCCAGCCCGCCCCCCGGATGTCCCTTCCACCCCCGCTGTCCCCGAGCGTCGGAGCGCTGCCGGACGGAGCTTCCGGCCGAGACGAGGCTTCCGGCCCCGGGCGGGCGGCGCTACTCGTGTCACGATCCCGAGCCGACCGCTCCGGGAAACTTTTTCCCTCCAACTTCGTAAGGGATTGGCGTGGATACACCTGGCAAGGAGGACGCCTTGAGAATCGACGAACGGGAGCGCCGCTTCCCGCGCCGCGCGGCCGCGGCCGCGCTCCTCGCCCTCGCGCCGTTCTGGAACGGCCCCGCCCTCGGCAGCGACGCGGGGGCCCGCGTCACCGTGCCGATCGAGAGCGGCAAGAGGCAGCCGCAGCCGCTCCCCGAGGCGGAGAGGGTCGAGCTGACGCTCTCTCAGGCGATCGAGCTCGCGCTCCGGAACACCCTCGACCTCGACGTCGCGTCGCTCACCTACGAGCGTTCCGCGTTCGGGCTCGGGGCCGCCGAGGGGATCTTCGACCCGTCTCTCACGGCGTCGGTCGAGACCAGCTCGCGGAAGTCGCCCCAGACGCGCAGCTTCCAGTCGGACGTCTCGAAGACCCAGAGCTTCGACCTCGGGATCGGAGGCCTCACGGCCTACGGTACGCAGTACAGCCTCGGGATCGGCGGGACCCGCTCCGACTCGCCGACGAACACCTCGATCCCGGGCTA
Organism: Acidobacteriota bacterium; assembly: GCA_029567505.1. Taxonomy (GTDB): domain Bacteria; phylum Acidobacteriota; class Thermoanaerobaculia; order UBA5066; family UBA5066; genus UBA5066. Next base: position 11,608 of record JAKPXO010000282.1, on the reverse strand, counting down.
CGTCGAGATCAACCCGACGTTCTCCACCGGGCTCACGGCATCGGTCACGCAGCCGATCCTGCGCGGCTTCGGGAAGGGCGTGAACACGCGCCTCATCGTGCAGAGCCGCCTCGCCCGCGACGCGTCCGCCTGGGACTTCGTCGCGAGCGTCCAGGAGGTCGTTCAGGCGGTCGAGAACGCCTACTGGGACCTCTCCTACGCCCTCGGCAACCTCGAGTCGAAGAAGGAAGCCCTCGATCGCGCGAAGGACTTCAACCGGATCACGCAGATCAAGATCGACGTCGGCGCGCTCGCCCCGATCGAGATCGTCCAGACCGAGGTGACGATCGCCCAGCGCGAGCAGGAGATCATCCTGGCCGAGGGGCAGATCGGCGCGGCGCAGGACCAGCTCAAGCGGCTCCTGAACCTGACCGACCTCGCCTCCTGGACCCGTCCGATCGTCCCCGTCGACGCGCCCCCGCAGGAGGACGTCGCGCTCGACGTCGAGTCGGGCATCCGCTCCGCGCTCGAGCTCCGGCCCGAGGTGAAGCAGGCGCTCAACTCGATCGAGTCGCGGAAGGTCAACCTCGCCTGGAACCGGGACGAGCTCCGGCCGCGCCTGGACGCGAAGGGCACGTACGGTCTGTCGGGCAGCGGCTTCAACCAGGAGTCGGTCCGGCCCGGCTCGAGCTACTCCGACGCGTTCTACCAGCTCAAGGATTTCGACTACCCGAACTGGTCGCTCGGGCTGAGCTTCTCGGTCCCGGTCTTCAACAGGACGGCGCGGTCGAACGCCGCGGTCGCCGCGACGGAGCTGGAGCTGGCGAAGACGAACCTCGCGCTCCTGAAGCAGAACCTCGCCGTGGAGGTCCGCGCCGCCGCGCGGAACGTCGACACGGCCGTCCGCTCCGTGGCCGCGGCCCGGAAGGCGCGCGAGCTCGCCGAGCGTAACCTCGACGCCGAGCGGAAGAAGTTCGACAACGGGATGACCACCTCGTTCACCGTGGCCCAGGTCCAGAACGACCTGACCTCGGCCCGCTCGAACGAGCTCCTCGCCGTCGCGGGGCACCTGAAGGCGCTCACCGCCTGGCACAAGGCGGTGGGGGACCTCCTCCCGACGAAGGGGGTCGAGCTGTCCGGAATGCCGGTGCCGCTCGAGAGGACGCCGGTCGAGGAGGGGACGCGGCCGTGACCGAGACCGAGCCCGGCGCCCCGGCCGGGGCGCCGGAGAGCCCGTCCCTCGAGGGACCGTCCGCCTTCGGCGCGATCGCCGGAACCTTCACGAGCCCCGCGGCGACGTTCGCGGGGCTCGTCCGCCGTCCGACGTGGTGGCTCCCGTTCCTCCTCTGGATCGCCGGGATCGTCGTCGTCGTCTTCGTCTCGACTCCGAAGATCGACATGGAGCGCTCTTTCCGCGAGATGTTCGAGAAGCGGGCCGAGAAGACGGGTCAGTCGATCTCGGACGAGCAGATCCGCGAGATGGCCACGCGCTCCGAGAGGCCGCCGGCGAAGGCGGTCCTCTGGGCGCTCCCGTTCACGGCGGCCACCTTCTTCCTCGTCGTGCTCCTCCTCTGGGGAGGGGCGCGGGCTTCGGGCTCCGATGCCCGATTCGGGCAAGCGACGGCCGTCTGGGCCCACGCGAACCTGCCGAACGTCGTGGGGCTGCTCGTCTCGATCCCGCTCCTGATGTCGCTCCCGGACGCCTCGGAGACGCAGCTTTCGGTGCAGAGGATCCTGAAGTCGAACGTGGGGGCCTTCCTCTCTCCGGAGAGCCCGGCGTTCCTCGCGTCGATCGCGTCCTCGATCGACCTCTTCAGCCTCGCGGCGCTCGCGCTCCTCGTCGTCGGAATGAGGAAGCTCCCGTCGATGCCGCCCGCCGCCGGAGCGGCCGTCCCGATCGTCCTCTGGGCCCTCTACGTGCTCGGAAAGTCGGCCCTCGCGGCCGCGTTCCTGGGGTGACGCCGTGTCGACGCTGATCGAGATGCGGGAGATCGAGAAGACCTACGTCGTGGGCGAGGAGAAGGTCCGCGCCCTGCGCGGGGTCACCTTCGCCATCGGCCGGGGGGAATACGTCGCGATCATGGGTCCGTCGGGCTCGGGTAAGTCGACCCTGATGAACCTCATCGGCTGCCTCGACACGCCGACGGGCGGCAGCTACCTCCTGAACGGCCAGCTCGTCCAGGACCTCGACGACGACGCCCTGGCCCGGATCCGGAACAAGGAGATCGGGTTCGTCTTCCAGACCTTCAACCTCCTCCCGCGGACGAACGCGCTCCAGCAGGTGGAGCTCCCGCTCGTCTACGCGGGGCTCGCCCGGAAGGAGCGACGCGACAAGGCCGAGAAGGCGCTCGAGCACGTCGGCCTCACGGACCGGGCGCACCACAACCCGAACGAGCTCTCCGGCGGTCAGCGGCAGCGCGTGGCGATCGCGCGGGCCCTCGTGACGAACCCGTCGATCCTCCTGGCCGACGAGCCGACGGGGAACCTCGACTCGCAGACGGGCGAGGACATCATGAGGCTCTTCCGCGAGCTGAACGAGCTGGGGAACACGATCGTCCTCGTCACCCACGAGGAGGACATCGCCGCGCACGCGAAGCGGATCATCCGCATCCGCGACGGCCAGATCTCGGACGACCGTCCGAACGACTCGGCCCGCGCGGAGGCCTTCTCTCGGGCGAAGAAGGTCGCGCTCGAGTCCTGAAGAGGAGCGGGGCGGCGGAGCGGCCGCCCCGTCGCCTCAGCCGGCCGCCGAGAGGTGGACGGCGAGCGACTCGAGGAAGAGCGTCAGGTCGACGTTCTTCACGGTCGCGGCCGGGAACGGGCCGACGGTCGCCGGCGCGAAGTTCAGCACCCCGCGCACGCCCGCGTCCGCGAGGGCCCGAGCGGCGCGCGGAGCCTCGCCGGCGGGCACCGTCACGACCCCGATCTCCGCGCCGAGCTCCGCGACCGACCGGGGGAGCTCGTCGACGTGGAGGATCGGCACCCCCGTGCGGGACCGGCCGCCGACCTTCCGCCCGTCGACGTCGAAGAGCGCCGCGACGCGAAACGACTCCCCGTTGAAGTTCCCGGAATCGGCGAGCGCTTGGCCGAGATGACCCGCGCCGACGATGACGACGACGCGGACCCTGTCGAGCCCGAGTATCGAGCCGAGGCGGGCCCGGAGGTCCGCGACCCGGTAGCCCACCCCGCGCACGCCGAACTCCCCGAGGTGGGCGAGGTCCTTCCGGATCTGGGCCGCGTTCATGCCGAATCGCTCCGCGAGGGCCTTCGAAGAGACCGTCTCGACGCCGTCCGTCGGCAGGTGCGCGAGGCTTCGCAGGAGGAGCGAAAGCCGGAGGACCGCCGCCTCGGAGAGGCGCTCCTTCCCGGGCCGGGCCGCCGACGTCACGGGAGGGCCCTCCGGGGCGCTCCCGTGACATCGGGCCCCGCGCGCATCGCGGGTCAGTAGGGGAGGGACCGGGCGGCGACCCGGGCGAGGTCGAGGAGCAGCCGCGGGAAGACGCCCAGGTAGAGCATCGCCACGGAGACGAGGATGTAGGCCGCCCCGGAGAGGACGTCCTCCTCGGGCACCGACACCTCGCGGCTCGGCTCCTTCATCCAGAGGGTGTAGACGACGCGGAGGTAGTACCCCGCGGAGACGAGGCTCCCGAAGATGCCGACGAGCGCGAGCGTCATCAGGCCGGCGTCGATCGCGGCGCGGAAGACGAGGAGCTTTCCGATGAACCCGACCGTCGGCGGGAGCCCCGTGAGCGAGAGCATCGCGAGCGTCAGGACCGAGGCGGCGAACGGCCGGTTCCGCCCCATCCCGGCGAGGTCGGCGAGCGGGTGGGCCTCCTTCTCGCCGTTCGAGAGGGCGGCGACCGCGAGGAACGCCGCGATGTTCGTCGCGAGGTAGCCGGCGAGGAAGACCAGGATCCCCTCGAACGCGGCGCCGTCGAACGTCGCGAGGCCGATCGCGACGTAGCCCATCTGCGCGATGCCCGAGTAGGCGAGCATCCGCTTCAGGTCGCGCTGCGCGAGCGCGACGACGTTCCCGAAGAGGATCGACAGGATCGCGAGGAGCGAGAGGAGAGGCCGCCACGGCTCGCCGAGGCCGGACGGCGCGAGCGTCCCGAGCACCTTGACGGCGACGACGACGGCCGCCGCTTTCGGGGCGGTGGAGAGGAACGCGACGGCCGGGGTCGTCATCCCCTGGTAGACGTCGGGCGCCCAGGAGTGGAATGGAACGAGGGCGATCTTGAACGCGAGGGCCGCGAGGATCGCGAGGAGCCCGACCTGGAGCATCGGGTCGGAGAAGCCCTCGCCGGAGGCGAGGGCGCCCTTCAGCGCCGTCAGGCGGGTGGAGCCGAGACGGCCGTAGACGAGCGCGACGCCGAGGAGGAGGAACGTCGAGGCGAGCGCCCCCATCAGGAAGTACTTCATCGCCGCCTCGGTCGCCTCGGCGACCTCCCGGTACCACGCGGCGAGGACGTAGAGCGCGATGGACATCACCTCGAGGCCGATGAAGACGACGAGGAGGTCGTCGCCCTTCACCATCAGCATCAGGCCGGCGGCGGACCAGAGGAGGAGCGCGTAGAACTCCCCCTGGTTCTTCCGGTCGCGGGCGAGGAGCGCTCCGCCGCCGAGCGTCGCGAGCGCGACGGCCGCGAGGGCGAGCAGGTCGACGAATCGCGTCAGCTCGGAGGTCTCGATCGCGCCGGCGAAGGCGCTCCCGGACGGGTAGCCGCCCAGGAAGTTCGCCACGGCGACGCCGCCGAGGGCGAGGTAGGGGAAGGAGGGCCGGAGGCTCCTCGCGAAGGCGTCGAGGAGGACGAGCGCGATCCCGACGACGCAGAGGAAGGCCTCGGGGCCGACGGCGGAGACGTCGGCGGCGGTGACGTGAAGGAAGCCGGGCACGTTCAGCAGCTCCTCTCGGCGGCGGACGTCACGGGACCATCCGGACGGACGCGATCTGCACGACCGTCTCGACGGAGTTGCGGACGAGGTCGAGGACCGGCTGCGGCCAGACCCCGAGGACGACGACGAGGACGATCATCGGGAGCGCGCCCGCGAGCTCCCAGCCGTTGATGTCGGTCAGCCCGAGGTTCGCCGCGACCCGGTTCGGACCCCAGAAGACCTTCTGCGTGAGCGTCAGGAGGTAGATCGCGCCGAGGATGAGCCCGGTCGCCGCGAACGCGGCCCACCAGACGTTCGCCTTGAAGACCCCGGCCAGGATCAGGAACTCGCCGACGAAGCCGTTCAGGCCGGGAAGGCCGACGGAGCCGAGCATCGCGATCACGAAGAGCGTCGTCGTGACGGGGACCTGCGAGGCGACGCCGCCGTAGTCGGCCATCTCCCGCGTGTGCCGCCTCTCGTAGAGGACGCCGACGAGCAGGAAGAGGAGGCCGGTCGTCAGCCCGTGCCCGACCATCTGCATCACGGCGCCGGAGACGGCCGTGACGTTCCCCGCGAAGATCCCGAGGACGACGAGCGCGAGGTGGCTCACCGAGGAGTAGGCCACCAGCTTCTTCATGTCCTTCTGCGCCGCGGCGACCCAGGCGCCGTAGACGACGCCGATCAGGGCGAGCACCGCGATGAGCGGCGTGTAGCGCGCCGCTGCGCCGGGGAAGAGCGGGATCGCGAAGCGGAGGAGGCCGTACGTCCCGAGCTTCAGGAGGACGCCGGCCAGGATGATCGAGCCCCCCGTCGGCGCCTCGACGTGGGCGTCGGGGAGCCAGGTGTGGAGCGGCCAGAGCGGCACCTTCACGAGGAACGCGAGGGCGAAGGCCCAGAAAAGCAGGGCCTCCTGGCCCGAGGTCAGGCCCCAGGCGCCGGCCGAGGCGGCCGGGATCCACTCGAGGAGTGAGAACGTCAGGATGCCGGTCGCCTTCGCGTGGACGCCCGAGGCGAAGAGGATCGCCACGAACATCAGGAGCGAGCCGGCGAGCGTGAAGAGGACGAACTTCATCGTCGCGTAGATGCGACGCTTGCCACCCCAGATCCCGATGATGAAGTACATCGGGACGAGCATCACTTCCCAGAAGACGTAGAAGAGGACGGCGTCGAGCGCGACGAGGCTCCCGACCATCCCCGTCTCCAGGACGAGGAAGGCCGCGACGTAGCCGCGCAGCTTCGGGATCGTCTGCCCGAAGGAGAAGACCAGGACGCAGAGCGTCAGGAGCGTCGTCAGGACGACGAGGATCAGCGAGAGGCCGTCGACGCCGAGGAGGTAGCGGATCCCGAAGCGGGGGATCCAGGGGCGGTCCACGAGGAGCGGCCGGAACGCTTCCAGGCCGGCGATCGCCGGGTTGAAGCGCTGGAGGACGAGGACCGACAGGGCGAACGTCGCGCCGCTCGCGAGCAGGGCGACGGCCCGGATCGCGTTCTTCGCCCCGTTCGGGAGGAGGAGGAGGACCAGCGCCCCGAGCGACGGCAGGAAGACGAGCGTCGTCAGGATGTCGGCCCCGAGCCACTGGATGGGGGTGCTGGAGTCGAGCATGCTCTCCTACCGCAGGAAGACGTAGAGCGCGAGGACGAGGACGCCGAGCGAGAAGCTCAGCGCGTAATTGCGGACGTTGCCGGTCGTGAAGAAGCGGACGAGGTCTCCCGTCAGCTCGACGAGGAAGGCCGAGGCGTTGACGATCCCGTCGATGACGAGGGAATCGAATCCGCGCCAGAGGAACGTCCCGATCTTCCGGAAGGGGGAGAGCACCGCGGCCTCGATCCCCTCGTCGACGTACCACTTGTTCGCAACGAGGCGGCCGAGGGCGCCCGACTTCTCGTAGAAGGCCTGCGCGGCGGCGCTCGGGACCTCCGGCGTCGCCCCCTTCTGCCCGTACCAGCGCCAGGCCAGGAGGATGCCGGCCGCGGCGACGGCGACGGAGAGGGCCATCAGGACGTACTCCGTCGCGTGGGAGAGGTGGTGCGGGTGGGCCGTCGCGAGCGACGGCGCCAGGAACGAGACGAAGCGGTTCGACCCGCCGAGCGCCTCGGGGACGCCGAGGAAGCCGACGAGGATCGACCCGGCGGCGAGGACGATCAGCGGGACCGTCATCGTGGCGGGCGACTCGTGAACGTGCTTCTCCGCCTCCTCCGTCCCGCGGAACTCGCCGTAGAACGTCATCCGGGCGAGGCGGAACATGTAGAACGCGGTCATTCCGGCGGTGAAGAGGCCGATCGCGAAGAGGACCAGGTGCCCGCCGGCGAACGCCGCGCCGAGGATCTGGTCCTTCGAGAAGAAGCCGGCGAGGGGCGGGATCCCCGCGATGGCGACCGTCGCGACCATCATCGTCAGGTACGTCCGCTTCACCTTCGGGGCGAGGCCGCCCATCGCCCTCATGTCCTGCTCGTGGTGCATCGCCATGATGACGGAGCCCGAGCCGAGGAAGAGGCAGGCCTTGAAGAAGGCGTGGGTGAAGACGTGGAACATGCCGACGCCGAACGCCCCGACCCCGCACGCCAGGAACATGTAGCCGAGCTGCGAGACGGTGGAGTAGGCGAGGACCTTCTTGATGTCGTTCTGGGCGAGGCCGATCGTCGCCGCGAAGACGGCCGTCCCGGCGCCGACCCAGGCGACGAGTGTCAGGGCGTCGGGCGCGAGGACGAAGACGGCCGAGCAGCGGGCGACGAGGTAGACGCCCGCGGTGACCATCGTGGCCGCGTGGATGAGAGCCGAGACCGGCGTCGGGCCGGCCATCGCGTCCGGCAGCCAGACGTAGAGCGGCACCTGCGCGCTCTTGCCGACGGCGCCGAGGAAGAGGAGGAGGCAGACGGCGTAGACCGTGATCGAGGCCGTCCCGTTCATCGCGCCGGCCTTCGCCAGGTCGACGAAGGAGAAGTCCGTCGTCCCGAAGAGGGCCAGTATCCCGAAGATCCCGAGGACCATTCCGAAGTCGCCGATCCGGTTCGTGACGAACGCCTTCTTGCCGGCGGCGTGGGCGAAGTCCTTGTCGTAGTAGTAGCCGATCAGGAGGTAGGAGCAGAGCCCGACCCCCTCCCAGCCGATAAAGAGGACGACCAGGCTGTCCGCGAGGATCAGCGTCAGCATTGCGAACATGAAGAGGTTCAGGTAGGCGAAGTAGCGCCCGTACCCTTCCTCGTCCTGCATGTAGCCGACGCTGAAGACGTGGATGAGGAGGCCGACGAAGGTGACGAACGACACCATCATGGCCGACAGCGGGTCGAGCCGGAACGCCATTTCGACCGACACGTGGCCCGCCGCCATCCACTTCCAGACGCTCTGGACGACGGGGCCGATCCCGCCTTCCGAGGCCGTCGAAGCGAGGGCGTACGGGACGGCGTTCGCCAGGGCGACGACCGTCGCGAGGCCGACGGAGAGGACCCCGACGACGCCGTAGAAGAGCCGCTCGCCGTACGGCAGGAACGGGCCGGAAGGGCCGTGGGCGTCGTGTCCGTGGTCGTCGTGCCCGTGACCGGCGGCGGCGTCTCCGTCGTGGCCGTGGTCTTCGGGATGGGCCTCGCGCCAGGCGGCGGTGGACTTCCGGGCCCGCCGCCAGCCCGCGAAGAGGGCGACGGAGCCGTTCAGGAGGAAGCCGGCGAGCGGGAGCGCGGGGATGAGCCAGAGGGGGAGATTCATCGCATCGTCTCCCTCACCACTTCAGCGAGGCGATCTGGTCGACGTCGATCGTCCGCTTCGCCCGGAAGAGGGCGACGAAGATCGCGAGCCCCACGGCGGCCTCGGCGGCCGCGACGGCGATGACGAAGAAGACGACCATCTGGCCCGAGGCGTCCCCCCGCATCCGGGCGTAGGCCAGGAAGAGGAGGTTCACGGCGTTCATCATCAGCTCGATGGAGAGGAACATCGAGAGGGCGTTCCTCTTCAGGAGCACCCCGGCGAGCCCGATGACGAAGAGGATCGTCCCGACGGCCAGGAAGGCGTTCAGGGGGACGGTCATCGGGACGACGGCGTTCATCGCGGCGCCCTCCATCTCAGTCGAACCTCCGCTTGGAGAGGACGAGCGCGCCGACGGCCGCCAGCAGGAGCAGCACCGAGAGCGCCTCGAACGCGAGCAGGTAGTCGGAGAAGAGGAGCCTCCCGAGGATCGGGATCTCGTCCTTCGCCGGGATGAGGCCGCCGGCGGCCGGCACGGGCGGAGCCCCGGCCCGGAGCGTGACGCCGAGGAGGAGCCCCCCGAGCGCGACGACCGACACGAGGCCGAGGAGCTTCTGAATCGGTCTCCGGTCGGTCGCCTCGGCCTCCTTCGTCAGGTTCAGGAGCATGACGACGAACAGGAAGAGGACCAGGATCGCGCCGGCGTAGACGATGACCTGGATCGCGGCGATGAAGGGCGCCGCCAGGAGGATCGAGAGGACCGCCAGGGCGAAGAACGTCACGACGAGGGAGATCACGCTCCTCACGGGGGTCTTCACGACCACCATGGCGAGGGCGGAGACGATCGCGAGCCCCGAGGCGATCGCGAAGACGACGAGCTCGAGCGACATCGGCTTCAGCCCCTCACTTCGCGGCGACGAACGCCGCGACGGCGATCAGGTGGAAGAAGGAGAGCGGCAGGAGGAACTTCCAGCCGAGGTCCATCAGCTGGTCGTAGCGGAAGCGGGGGAAGGTCCAGCGGACCCAGAGGAAGAGGAAGATGAATCCGATCGTCTTCGCGAAGAAGACCGCCACGGAGGCGAGCGCCCCCCAGACCCCGGTGAACGTGACGCCCGGGAGCGACCAGCCGCCGAAGTAGAGCGTCGCCATCAGGGCGGAGGCGGCGATCAGGTTCGCGTACTCGCCCATGAAGAACATGCCGAACTTGAACGACGAGTATTCGGCGTGGAAGCCGCCGGCGAGCTCCTCCTCGGCCTCGGCGAGGTCGAAGGGGAGCCGGTTCGTCTCGGCGAAAGCGGCGATCAGGAAGACGAGGAAGCCGACGAACTGCGGGACGACGTTCCAGACGTGGGCCTGCTGCCATTCGACGACGCCGGCGAGACGGAGCGTCCCGGCGGCGAGGAAGACCCCGGCGGCCGCGAACCCCATGGAGAGCTCGTAGCTGATGATCTGGGCCGAGGCGCGGAGCCCGCCCATCAGGGAGTACTTGTTGTTCGACGACCAGCCGGCCAGGACGAGGCCGTAGATGCCGAGCCCGGTGAACGCGAAGATGTAGAGGACGCCGATGTTCACGTCGGCGATGACGAGCGGAACCTCCCGCGTCACCCCGCCGATCGTGACGGGGAGCGTCGCCCCGAACGGGATGACCGCGAACGTCACGAGCCCCGGCATCAGGGTGATCCAGGGCGCGAGGTTGTAGAGGAGCTTGTCGACGTAAAGCGGCGTCACGCTCTCCTTCATGAAGAACTTCGTGCCGTCCGCGATGATCTGGAAGAAGCCGAAGGGGCCGACGCGGTTCGGGCCGGGACGGTCCTGGATCATCCCGGCGACCCGCCGCTCCGCCCAGACGAGGTTCGGAAGGATGGTGGCGAGGGCGATGACCCAGACGAAGAGGATCTTCGCGCCGGTGGCGACGAGGGCGAAGGTGGCGTCGCTCACTTCTCCCCTCCGGCCGGGGCCGCTCCGGCGGCTTCGGCTGCGAGCGCGAGGACCTCGGCCGGGTTCTGGAGGCGGCGCTCCAGAAGCGCGTCGTAGGCGGAGACAGGGGAGACGGGAGGCTCGGTCCCGACGAGCGCGGGCGCGTCCCACTCGAGTCCGGCATAGCCGGGGACGGACTCGCGCATCCTCTCGAAAACGTCCCTCGCCGTCCACTTCGTGTCGAAGACGCCCCACCGCTTGCCGAGGTGGAGGAGGACCTCGAGGTCGGTCCTCACGATCGGCGGGGGGACGATCGCGAGCTGGAACCGCTGGACGAGCCCGAGGACGTTCACGAACGTCCCCTCCTTGCCGGCGAGGCTCGCGACGGCGAGGAGGACGTCGGCCGCTTCCGTGAGCGGATTCGTCCGCCGGCCGTGGACGATCAGCGTCTTCGCGCGGCGGAGGGCCTTCACGAACTCCGGGTCGGAGGCGCGGGAGGTGAACTCCGCGTCGGCGACGTAGAGGAGGTCGGGCGTGTACGACCCGTCGAGGAGGCGGGCGAGGGCCGAGCCCGCTCCGGCGCGGGCGAGCCCCGCGGCTTCGGCGCCGCGCGAGTTCGGCGCGGCTTCCTTGCCGACGAGCCACCCTCCGGGGACCGTCGGGTTCTTGATCTTCCTCTCGGGGCCGAGGTCGGGGTGGAACTCGACCCGGGAGACGCCGACAGTCTCCTTGAAGAGCTGCGCGAGCAGCCAGCTCTCCTCGGTCGCGAGCCGGGCCGAGCCGAGGACGAGGACGGAAGCCGGGTCCTTCGCGACGGCGGCGTCGACGGCGGCCTTCACCGCGTCGAGCGCCTCGCCCCAGTGCGTCTCGCGGGAGCTTCCGCCGCCCCGGAGGACGGGCCTCGTGAAGTCGTTCCCGTTCAGCTCCTCGGCGCGGAAGCGGCCGTAGTCGCACATCCAGAAGTCGTTCACGGCGAGGTTCACGCGGGGAAGGAAGCGGTAGACGGTCCGGTCGCGGTGCTCGATCGATATGTTGCAGCCGATCTCGCAGCCGTCGCAGACGGACTTCGCCTTGTCGAGCCACCAGACCCTCTTGCGGAACCGGAACTCCTTCGTCGTCAGGGCGCCGACGGGGCAGACGTCCGCCGTGCAGCCCGACCAC
>JAKPXO010000264.1 GCA_029567505.1 Acidobacteriota bacterium | reverse complement strand
CCGATCGTCGGCTCGTCGAGGACGTAGAGGGTGCCGGTGAGCGTGTTCCCGAGCGCCGCCGCGAGCTGGACCCGCTGCGCCTCGCCCCCCGAGAGGGTCCGCGTCGTCCGCGAGAGCGTCAGGTACGAGAGCCCGACGTCGACGAGCGTCCCGACGCGTTTCACGAGGTCGTCGACGAGCGCCCCGCCCCGGGCCCGCTCGTGCGGGTCGAGCGGGAGGGAGCGGAGCCTGTCGAGGAGGGCGTCGAGCGGCAGGTCGCAAAGCGCGGGGAGCGTCACGCCGCCGACGCGGACCGCGCGCGCCTCGGGCGTCAGCCGCGCCCCGTGGCACTCCGGGCAGCGCTCGTAGCCGCGGTAGCGGGCGATCATGACCCGGACCTGCACCTTGTAGCGCTTCGTCTCGAGCCAGTCGAAGAGCCCCTTCACGCCGTACCAGTCGCCGTCGCCGTTCCAGACGAGGTCCCGCTCCCGCGACGTCATCCGCTGCCACGGGACGTCCTTCCGGATCCCGAGCCGCTTGCAGGCGCGCCAGAGGTCGGGGTAGGCGCTCGCGTAGGCGGGCGTGTTGAACGGGGCGAAGGGGCGCTCGAGGAGCGTCTTCGACGGGTCCGGCAGGACCTTCTCCGCGTCGAGGCCGGCGATCCGCCCGAACCCCTCGCAGGCGCGGCAGGCGCCGCGCGGCGAGTTGAACGAGAAGTGGGCCGGCGTCGGCTCCTCGAACGCCCGGCCGCAGCCGTTGCAGGCGAGGCCGCGCAGGAAGCGGAGTTCGCGCCCCGTCGCCGCGTCGCGCGCGAGGAGCGTCCCCTCGCCGACCGCGAAGGCCCCGTCGAGCGTGGCGGCGAGCTCGGCGTCCCCCGCGCGGAGGACGTGCCGGCCGACGACGAGACGGACGAGGCCGTCCGCTCCCGCGGGCGGCGGCGTCCCGGCATCGAACGAGACGACGCTCCCGTCGGAGGCGACGGCGCGGAAGAGGCCGGAGCGGACCCAGAGCGGCGCGCGATCGGCGAGCTCGGCGGCCGGGCGCGGGGCGAGGACGAGGAGCCGCGCCCCCTCGCCAAAGCCGGCGACGAGCGCATCCGCCACGCTCGCCGGAGAGTCGCGCTTCACGTCGAGCCCGCAGGCCGGGCAGACGACCGTCCCCGCGGCGGCGAAGAGGAGCCGGAGGACGTCGTGGATCTCCGTCGCGGTCCCGACCGTGGAGCGGGCCGACCGCGCGGGCGCCCTCTGCTCGAGGGCGATCGCCGGGAGGAGATGGTCGATCCGCTCGACGTCGGGGCGCTCCATCCGCTCCAGGAACTGCCGGGCGTAGGTCGACATCGACTCGACGAAGCGGCGTTGCCCCTCCGCGTAGAGCGTGTCGAAGGCGAGGGACGACTTGCCGGAGCCCGACGGCCCCGTCACGACCGTGATCGCCCCGATCGGGACGCGGCAGGAGACCCCCTTCAGGTTGTGCGTCCGCGCGCCGGCCACCTCGACGGCGCGCGCCCCTCGCGGGCTCATCGGCGGGCCAGGACGACGAGCTGGTTCAGGCCGAGGAGGAAGCGGGAGTACGAGACGACTCCGAGGCCCGCCTCCGTGGCGCAGCGCTCGAGACCGGCCCGGTCGAGGAGCGTCTCGTGCTCCTCGTCGGCGTGCCGGGAGAGGAGGCCGAGGTGCGCCCCCGCCTCGAGCGGCAGCCGCCCCAGGGGGTGAGGCGTCGTCGCGAGGAGTCGTCCCGCCGGGGCGAGGAGGGCGCCGGCCCGGGCCAGGGCGCGCGCGGGCTCCGCGAGGTGCTCGAGGATCGCGAGCATCAGGATCGCGTCGTACGGCGCGCCCTCGCGCACCGCGGGCGGCGGCTCGTCGGCCTCGACGTCCCAGGAGGCGAAGGAAGCCGAAGGATGGAGGCGGCGCATCTCGTCGAGGACGACGGGGTTCCGGTCACAGCCCACGTACGACGGGAAGCGGGCCGGCAGATCGGTCAGCCCGCAGCCGAGGTCGAGCAGCCTGGCCCCGGCGCGGACGTGCGGGAGGGCCGCCGCGAGCCGCGCGCGCTGCACGCGCCTCGTCAGGAGGCCGAAGTAGGGGGCGAGCCGCCGGCCGCCCGCGGGATTCTCGTCGGTCCGTGTCATCGGAGAGCGTCCCGCGACGGTCGCCCCGGGGCGCCCCGTATGATAGCCGTCCGGCCCGGCCGGTACGATGAACGAGCCCGTCGCCCCGTTCCCCTTCGCGGTCCTCGCGTTCTCATCCCTCTTCTCCGTCGTGAACCCCATCTCGGGCGCGCCGGTCTTCGTGTCGCTGACGGCGCACCTACGCCATGCCGAGAGGCAGCGAGCGGCCGTCCGCGCGGTCCTGACGGGGCTCGCCACGCTGGCGGTCTTCAGCGCCGCGGGCGGGGCGATCTTCTCGTTCTTCGGGATCACCGTCCCGGCCTTCCAGATCACCGGCGGCATCCTCTTCGCGCTCATGTCGCTCCGCGCCCTGGAGCACGGCCATGAAGAGGTCCCGGAGACCTCGGCGCCGGGCCGCGACCCGTCGATCGTCCCGGTCGGAATCCCGCTCATCGCCGGGCCCGGCGCGATCTCGACCGTGATGGTCCTCGTGGGGCAGGCGGGCGGCGCGAGCCACCGGCTGGCCCTCGCGGGCGCGCTCGTCGCGACGCTCTCGGTGACGCTCGCGATCCTCCTCGCCGCGCCGGCGATCACCCGCCGCCTCGGCGAGACGGGGATGAAGATCACGAACAAGGTGATGGCGCTCATCACCGCCGTCATCGGGATCCAGTTCGTCATCAACGGCACGACGGCGGTGGCCGTCCAGATCCTGCGCGCCGCGCGATAATCCGGCCCTGTGAACGGGACCGAGATCTCGATTCGCCCCGCCCGGCGCGAGGACGTCCCCGTCGTCGCCCGGCTCATCCGCGACCTCGCCGACTACGAACGCCTCGCGCACGAGTGCTTCGCCGACGAGGCGGCCCTGGAGACGCACGTCTTCGGCCCGCGGCCCTACGTCGAGGTCCTCCTCGCGGAGGTCGACGGCGCGCCCGCCGGCTTCGCGCTCTTCTTCCACAGCTACTCGACGTTCCTGACGAAGCCGGGTCTCTACCTGGAGGACCTCTTCGTCGTCCCGGAACGGCGCGGCCTCGGGCTCGGCCGGCGGCTCCTCGCGGAGCTGGCGCGGCTCGCCGTCGAGCGGGGCTGCGGCCGGCTCGAGTGGAGCGTCCTGAAGTGGAACGCCCCGGCCATCGGCTTCTACGAGCGCCTCGGCGCCGTGCCGATGGCGGAGTGGCAGGTCTACCGGCTCACGGCGGAGCCCCTTCGCGCGCTCGCCGGAAAGGCGGCCCGCGCGGCCGGCGACGCGTGAAGGAGCGGCGCCGCCGGCACGGCTACGACACCGTCGCCCTTCCGAAGCCGGGGCCCGGCGAGCCCTCGCTCGAGGCGCTCGCGTTCTCCGGCCTTCCCGACCCCGCGGCCGTCCTCGACGGCACGGGCCGTCTCCTCGCCGCGAACGACGCCGCCCGGGCGGAGGGGGCGCCCGCGCCGGAGGGCGCGAGCGCCCCGCTCGGACAGCTCCTCCCCTTCTGGAACGACCCCGAGTCCCGCGACGCCCTCCTCGAGGCGACGGCCGCGCCCGGGGGAGCACGCGACTTCGAGGTCCGGATCGCGTTCGAGGACGGCTCCCGCCGGCGCGTCTTCCGGGTCTCGGCGCGTCGCCTCGTCGGCGAGGCGCCGGCGCGCCTCGTCGCCGTCGCCCGAGACGTCACCGCGGTCGAGGCCGAGAAGAACGCCGCTCCGGGACCTCGTTCTCTCGAGGGAACGCCGGCGTCGACCGACCCCGTGACCGGCTTCGTGACCCGGACGGCGTTCCAGGAGCTCCTCGAGATCGCGATCGAGGAGTCCGCCCGGGCGAAACGCTCGCTCGCGCTCCTCTTCTTCGACCTCGACGACTTCAAGGCGCTGAACGACACGCACGGTCTCGCGGCGGGCGACGAGTACCTCCGGCGCCTGGGCGAGGCCCTCCTCGCCGACCTCCAGCCGGGGCGGGTCTTCGCCCGGCTTGGCGGCGACGAGTTCGGTCTGATCGCCCCCGAGACGAACGCGGCCGAGGCCGCCCTCGAGGCGGACGGCCTCGTGAGGTTCCTGACGGAGTTCTCTCCGACGTTCGAGGGGAGGCGGCTGCAGCTGACGGCGAGCGTCGGCGTCGCGCTTCACCCGGCGCACGGCCAGCGGGCCTCCGACCTGATGCTCGCGGCCGACCTCGCGATGCACCAGGCGAAGGCCCGGGGCCGGGCCCGCTTCATCCTCCACGACCCGAACGCACGGGAGCGGGAGCGGATCGGCCTCCTCCACGGCCAGGCCGACCGGATCCGCACCGCGCTCGCCGGCGCCCGATTCGTACCGGTCTACCAGCCGATCGCCGAGGTCGCCACCGGCCGCATCGTCGCGGCGGAGACGCTCGTCCGCCTCCGGGAGGACGACGGCACGCTCGTGCGGCCCGACCAGTTCCTCGACGCGGCGGAGCGCTTCGGCTTCGTCACCGCGATCGACCGCGTCGTCATCGCGGGCGTCTTCGACGCCCTCGTCGCGTCGCGCAAGCGGATCTCGCCCGACCTCGAGGTCTCCGTGAACCTGTCGGGCCTCGACTTCGAGGACGACGCCCTCGTCGCGGAGATCTCGCGCCTCGCGCGCCTGAAGGGGATCCGCCCCTCGCGGATCACGTTCGAGATCACAGAGACGGCGGCCCTCCGCGACCTCGGCCGGGTGCAGGACTTCACGGGCGCGCTGACCTCCGAAGGCTTCCGGTTCGCGCTCGACGACTTCGGCGTCGGCTTCAGCTCGTTCCGATACCTGCGCGACCTGCCGATGTCGACCCTCAAGTTCGACCAGAGCTACGTGAAGGACCTGCCGCACAAGATGGAGAACCGGGTCTTCGTCCGCGGCATCGCCGAGATCTGCCGCGGCTTCGGAGTGAAGACGGTCGCGGAGGGGGTCGAGACGCCGGAGATCCTCGAGATCCTCCGTGAGCTCGGCGTCGACCGCGCACAGGGCTACCACGTCGGCCACCCGTCGCTCGAGCTGCCCGGCCGGTCGGGCGAGGCGGGCTGAGGGCTTTCTTCACACCGAAGGCCTACGATTCGGGGCGGAGGCCCGCCCTGCCGAACGCTCGATCCCGCACGATCCTCCCGGTCCTGGAGGACGCGCTCGAGGCGCGGAGCGCGAACCTGCGCGAGCTCCGGGAGCGGGCCCGGCGCGGGGGCGACGGGGCGCTCGTCCACGACGTCCGGGTCGCCCTGAGGCGACTCGAGGCGACCGGCCGCCTCTTTCGCGGCTTCCCGGAAGCGAAGGACGGCGACGCGCTCCGGATCGCGGCGCGGGACCTTCGCCGGCGCCTCTCGTCGCTCCGCTCCGAGGAGGTCGGGCGCACGCTCCTCGCGGAGCGGGCCGGGGACGAGGGCCTCCTTCGGACGGTCTTCCCGGACGAGCTCCCCGCCCTCCGCGTCGACCCGGCGGAGATCGCGCGGCTGGCGAAGGGCGTCACCGACTGGCGGCGGCGGCTCGCCGCGGCCCTCGGGGGACCCTTCGCCCCGCGCTCGAAAGCCGGGAGGGAGCTGCGGAGGCGCGCCGGGCGGCGTCTCCGCCGGCGCCTCGAGCGCCTCGCCGCGCTCCTCCCTCCCACCTCCCGCACGCTCCACCGCGCGCGGATCGCGGCCAAGCGCCTCCGCTACGCGCTGGAGCTGCTCGAGGCTCTCGAGCCGCGGGCCGCACCGCTTCTCGACCGTCTCCGGCCCTTCCAGGACGCGGCCGGCGAGGCGCACGACCTGCTCGAGCTCGCCGTCCGGCTCCGGACCGCCGGCCCGGCGGCGGACGACCCCCGTCTCGGCCATCTCGGCCGGGAGCTCCAGGAGGAGGCCCGACGCGCCGTCGCCCGGGCGCGCCGGCGAGGGGCCGCCCTTCGGACGGCACTCCGGAGGCTCGAGACGAGGTAGGCTTGACGCGAATGTCCCGCCTCCGAAACGTCGTCTGCCTCGCCGCCGCCCTCACTCCGCTGCTCGCCGCCGCCGCGACGCCCGCCCCGCCGCCCGACCCTCCGAGGCGGATGGTCGTCGTCTCCTTCGACGGAGCCGGCGGCCTCGACTACGCGCGGCATCGGGACGCGCTCTCCCCCGACGGGTTCCGCAGGGCCGAGCGCGAGGGCGTCTCCGCCGAGCGGCTGCAGACCGTCACGCCGTCCCTCACCGCGGTCGCCCACGCCTCGATCTCGACCGGCGCTCTCCCGCAGGCGACCGGCATCGTCTCGAACACCTACTGGCCCGCGGGCGGCCCCCTGAAGGCCCGCGTCGACGGGTTCGCGGCGGAGCCGGCGGTCGAGACGCTCTGGGAGGCGCTCGCGCGCCAGGGGCACCGCGTGGCCGCCCTCTCCTGGCCCGGGGTCTCCGGCGCGTCGACGCGCTCGTCGACTCCGGTCGGCCTGAGGTGGGCCTCTCTTCGCTCGCCCGGCTTCGTCTGGCGCGGGCCGGAGGAGGGAGCGGTCCTGCCCGACGCGGCGATCGCCCTTCCGCCCGAGGTCCGGAGCTACTCGCCGCCCCGCCTCGTCCGAGTCGAGCCGGCCCGGGGCCGCGACGGCGCCGCCCCGCGATCCCTCCTCTTCGTCGTCGTGGACACGCGGGACGACGGGCGACGGGAGTACGACGGCCTCGCCGCCCTCGACGAGACCGGCGGCCTGGAGGGCCGACTCCGACCGGGTGAATGGCTCGCGCTCTCGGAGAGGTCCGACGGCGTGGCCCTTCGCGGGCGGTGGGTGAAGCTCCTCCGCCTCGCGCCCGACGCCTCGCGCGTCGAGCTCTACGTGGGCGGGATCGGCCAGACCGAGGCGTGGCCGGACGACTTCCAGCGGACCCTCGATCGGCGCTGCGGGTTCTGGCCGGGCCCTCCGGACAGGGCTCTCCTCTCGGGAGAGCCCGACGTGAAGTCCTTCCTCGAGATGGCGAGCCGCTTCTCGGAGTTCTTCACCGCGGCCTACGAAGTCGCCGAGCGGCGCGGTGACTGGGACGTCCTCCTCGGCTACCAGCCGCTCCTCGACGAGGTCGGCCACGAGCTGACGCCGCCGGAGCCGGGAGCCGCCGGATTCGACGCGGCCCACGCCGAGCGGGCCGAAGCCGCGATGAGGGAGACATGGCGGATCGCCGATCGCGCCGCGGCGCGCTACCTGAGGTTCCTGGAGCTCGGCGGCGACGTCCTCTTCCTCTCGGACCACGGTCAGCGGCCGGTCCGGCGCGTCGTCCATCCGGCCGAGATCCTCCGCCGACAGGGGTGGATCACGACCGACGACCTCGCCGGACGGCCGGTCGTTCGCGCCGACTCGCCCGCCGACGTCGCCGTCTCCGGCGGAACCGCGCTCGTCGTCCTCAACCGCGCGGGGGAGATGCCGGGAGGCGTCCTGTCGCCGGAGGAAGGCGCGGGGGTCCTCGCCGACATCGCGAGCCACCTGCGCGACCTGAAGGACGAGACGGGGGCACCGCTCTTCGAGACCGTCGCGCTGCGCGGCGAGGCGGCGACGCTCGGGCTCGACCACCCGAACGTCGGAGACCTCCTCCTCCTGGCCGGGAAGGGGACCGCGCTCCGGAGCGGCTTCCCGAGGCTCGGGGCCGAGGCGCCCGTCCTTCTCCCGGCCGACGTCGCCGGCCAGCACGGCTACGCTCCGGACCCCGCCCTCGACGGCATCTTCTTCCACGTCGGCGGCGGGCTCGACCCCGCACGGCTGCCGCTCGTCCGCGCCGTCGACGTCGCCGCGCGCGTCGCCGCGCGTCTCGGTCTTTCTCCGCCGGGGGCGAGGTGACGCCGCCCGTCCTCACCGTTCCGCTCCTGGCGAGCTCCGCCCGACGGTCCGACGCGCAGCAGCACCTCGAGCTCCACCCGCTCGGCGGCCTCCGCGGCGAGCCGCCGGAGGCGGACGCGACGCGCGTCGGCCTCCTCGGGGGAATCCGGCACCTCCACGTCTTCTTCGAGGTCCGCGCCGAGCCGCCGCTCCGGGTCCGCAGCCGGAGGCTTCACGGGAACGTCTGGGAGGACGAGTGCGTCGAGCTCTTCTGGGCCGACGCCGCCGAGCCCTCCCGCTACCTCGAGGTCGTCGTGAACCCGGAAGGGATCCACTACACCGCCCGCATCGCGAATCCTCATGCGAGCCGCGAGACGTGGCACGTCGTCCGCGGCGTGCCGGTGCCGGGGCTGCGCATCCGCGTCGAGGGGTCGCCGGCAAACGAGCCCGCGACCCGCTGGACGAGCTGGCGGTGCGGCATATCGGTTCCCTGGGCGGTCCTGACGCCTCCCCTCGGACGGCCGCGGCCCGGAGAAGAGCGGCGCGGGAACCTCACGCGGATCGCCCGCGGACGGAGCCTTCGTTTCGAGACGCTCGCGCCGACGGGGCGCGCCACGCCGCCCGACTTCCACGTGCCGTCGGCCTTCGCCACGTTTCGATTCGTCGAAATCCTGTAACCTCGGGCGCGATGGAAAGGCCTCCCGGTACGGTCGCGGCCGTGGCGACGGCGGCCGGAGGTCCCACGGACCTCGAGCTCGTCGAGCGCATCCGGCAAGGGGACCAGGCCGCCCTCGACCTCCTCTACAAGCGCTACTCCGCGCCGGTCTACTCCCTCGTCTGGAAGGTCCTCCAGAGCTCCGAGGAAGCAGAGGACGTCGCCCTCGACGTCTTCTGGCAGGTCTGGCGCCAGGCTGGTCGCTACGATCCCTCGCGCGGGGCCCCTCCGGCCTGGATCTTCACCCTCGCGCGCTCCCGCGCCATCGACCGTCTCCGCGCCCGGAAACGGCGCGAAGGCCGCACCGTCTCGATCGATGACCCCGACCTGAACATCGACCCGCTCGACGAGAAGGCCGCGCCCGACGAGGTGGTCTCCTTCCGGCAGAACCGCGACGCGGTCCGGGCCGCGATGGCGAAGCTCTCCGCCACCCAGCGCGAGGCGGTCGAGCTCGCGTTCCTCGAGGGGATGACCCACGTCGAGATCGCCGAGAGGCTCGGGCAGCCGCTCGGCACCGTCAAGACCCGTATCCGGCAGGGCCTCATCCGCCTCCGCAAGCACCTCGACTGAGGAGCCGATGCGCCGATCGCAGGGCGAGCGGCCCGGGCCGCATCCCGCGGCCCTTCGTGCGGCCCTCCTTCGCTGGTTCCGGAAGCACCGCCGCGACCTGCCGTTCCGCAGGACGCGCGACCCGTGGGCGGTCTGGCTGTCGGAGACGGTCCTGCAGCAGACGACCGTCGCCGCCGGGGCCCCGCGATTCGAGCGGCTCCTCGCCCGCTTCCCGACCGTCGAGGCGCTCGCCTCCGCCGACGAGCGGGAGCTCCTCGCCGCCTGGAGCGGCCTCGGCTACTACGCCCGCGCGCGCAACCTCCACCGCGCCGCGCGCCTCGTCGCCGAGCGCGGAGGCCTCGTCCCGCGCACCGTGGACGAGCTCCGCGCGCTTCCCGGCGTCGGGCCCTACACGGCTGCGGCCGTCGCGTCGCTCGCCTTCGGCGTCCCAATCCCCCTCGTCGACGGCAACGTCTCCCGCGTCCTCTCGAGGCTCGGAGCGATTCCCGGCGACGGCCGGTCGGGACGCTCCGGAGCCGCCGTCGCCGAAGCGGCCGCGGACTTCCTCGACCGCCGGCGCCCCGCCGAGCACAACGAGGCGCTGATGGAGCTGGGCGCCCTCGTCTGCCTCCCGCGCGCTCCGCGCTGCCCCGACTGTCCGCTCCGGGCCGGCTGCCGGGCCCTCGCGCTCGGGCGTCCGGCGGAGCTCCCCGCGCCGCGCGCCCGCAAGCCCGCCGTCCGGCTTCGCCTCGCGGCCGGCGTCGCACGCCGGGACGACCGGCTCGTCCTCGTCGCCGACGGGCACCTCGTCCGCGGACACCTCGTCGTCCCGATGCTCGAGCTCCCCTCGGAGGCCGACGCGGCCCGCCTCCTCCGCACCGCCTGGCCCGGACTCGCCGGCCGTCGTGCGCGACGGCTCGCGCCGCTCGGCCGCGTGAGGCACTCGGTCCTCGAGCGGCTCTACGCCGTCGACGTCTTCGACGTCGAGGAAGCCGGACCGACGGACGAGAGCGTCCCGGTTCGGCTCGTCCTCCCCCGCGATCTCGAGTCCGAGCCCCGGGGCGGCCTCCTCGGGAAGGTCCTCGCCCTCAGCGCCTCGTCGGGCGTTCCAGCACCGCCGGCACGAGCGCGTCCCGCGCCATCTCGACCGAGACGGACCGGTGGATGAAGCGGACCGAGACGATGAAGCGGCTTCTCCCCTTCAGCTTCGTCACGCGGCCCGTCATCCCGCGGAACGGACCTTCGGCGATCCGGACGGCCGAGCCCTTCGTCAGCTCCGGCCAGGGGACGAGCGGCATGCCCATCTCCTGAAGGCGCCGGACCTGCGCGAGGTCGGCCGACAGCCCCTCTTGGTCGGGCACGGCGAGCACCTGGAGGCAGAGGTTGGTCTTCAGGATCTCGAGCCGCTCGTGCTCGAGGTCCCCCCGGGCGAAGAGGTACCCGGTGAAGAGCGGCACGTAGGCGATCCGCCCGCGGCGGTCTCGCGCGCTCCGCTGCTCGCAGAGCGGCAGGTAGAACGGCACGCCCCGTCGCCGGCACTCGCGGGCGAGGAGCTTCTCCTGACGCGACTTCACGTGGATGACCCACCAGGGGAACCGCTCCTCCGGGAGCGCGAAGAGGTCGTCGGGACAGAGGTCGGGCTCCGGCTTCAGGATCGGCACACCCTCACTTTACCAATCGACCGCCCCGGCTATTCTTCGCGGGATGAGGAACGGGCCGGAAGACGCGACGGCGGCGGGCCGGGAGCTTCTGGCACCGCTCGGCACGCTCGTGGCGCTTTCGCTTCCGTTCTTCGTCCTGGCTCTCGGTTCGGCCCAGGCGACCCGCGACGCCAAGCTCGCCGCCCAGGCGGCCGGGGCCGTCCTCGTCCTCCTGGGGCTTGCGTACGGGAGCCCTTCCGCGACCCGCGAGCCGGCCGGCCGGGGAGCGCGCCTCGCCCTCGTGGCGTTCCCCGTCTTCCTGGCTCTCCTCGCCGCCTCGGCGACGGCCGGCGTCCTCGGCGGGCGCGACCCTCTCGACCTCCTCCCCGTCCTCCCCGCGCTCGCCCTCTTCGCCTGGGGCTCGACCCGGCCGGGCGAGGCGAGCGCCGGGCGAGCACTCGCTCTCCTCGTCGCGTGCGGCGCCCTCACCGGGCTCCTCGCGGCCCTCCAGCGCTTCGCAGGCCTCTTCCGGCTGCCGGTCCAGGCCCCCGAGCCGCGCTTCTTCGCGACGGCGCTCATCGGCAACCCGGGAGACGTCGGCGCCGCGCTCGTCGTCCCGGCGCTCCTCGCGGCCGCCTCGCTCGCCCGGGGGGAGCGGCGGCTCGCCTCGGCCCTCGCCTTCGCCGCTCTGCTCGCCGGCCTCGCGGCGGCCGCCACACTCGCTCCGATCGCCGCCTTCGGCGCGGGAGCGGCGGTCCTGGTGCTCGCCGACCTGCGCCGCCGCCTCCTACCCGCGCTCGGCGCCGGGCTCGTCCTGCTCGGGCTCCTCCAGGCGGGCGGCGTCCTGTCGCGCGTCTCGGAGAAGCTCGCCGCCGGCGAGGTCGGAGCGCTCACGACGCAGCGGGACATCGGCGTCCTCGCGGCGCTCGAGACCGTCCGCGCTCACCCCGTCCTCGGCGTCGGTCCCGGCGGCTTCTCGGCCGATTTCGTCCGGGCACGCCTCGCCGCCGAGGAGAGAGCCGGCCGGCGCCTCGTCCACCGCTCCGCCTCGGCCCACTTCGACAACGCTCACAACGACCCGCTGACGGTCGCCGCGGAGGCCGGCGTCCCGGCGGCCGTCGCGCTCGCGTTCGTCCTCGCGGCGCTCCTCGTGCCCCTCGTGGCGGCGACGCGGCGAGAGCGCGCCGGGAAGAGGCCCGGAGGCCTTCCCGCCGAGGCGCTCCTCGCTTCGCTCGCGGCGGTCCTCGTCCTCTCGCTGGCGAACTTCCCGATCCAGATCGTCCCGGTGTCCGGTCCGTTCGCTCTTCTCGCCGGGCTCGCGCTCGCGCGCGGCGGGGGCTCTGTCCCGCTCCCCTCCGGGCGCGCCGGGCGCACGGCCCTCGCGCTCCTGGCGCTCCTTCTCGCCACCGGCGCCGCAGTCCGCCTCGCCGGCGGCCGCGCGCTCGCGCGCGCCGAGACCGCGCTCCGGCTCGTCCCGGGCGCCTCGGGGGAGGGGCGCAGCGCGCTCGTCGCCTCGGCCCTCGCCGACGCCCGCCGGGCCGTCGCGCTCCGTCCGAGGTCGGCCACCGCCCACCTGGCTCTCGGCACGGCGCGCGCCGCGGGGGCCGACCCTGCCGGCGCCGTCGCGTCGATGGAGCGTTCGCGCGAGCTGGAAGAGCGCGCCGAGACGCTCCTGAACCTCGGCCGTCTCGCGATCGCCCGCGGAGACGACCACGCGGCCCGCCCCTTCTTCCTGCGGGCGGTGTGGGTCTTCCCGCGCCTGGCCGCCGCGATCCCCCCGGCCGGCGACCCCGAAGGCGTCGTCGCCGAGGTCGCGCGCCTCGAGGCCGCGCTCGCCGCCGGCGGGGCGCCGCCACCGGCACCGCCGCCGCTCAGACTCCGCTGACCCGGAGGACCGTCGTCACCGTCCGGACGAGGACGAACAGGTCGAGGACCGGATTCCACTGGAACAGGTAGCCGAGGTCGTAGCGGAGCTTCACGTCGGGCTTCGTGGCGTAGGCGCCCATCACCTGCGCGAGGCCGGTCAGGCCCGGCTTCAGCAGGTGGCGGAGGCGGTAGAGCGGCTCCTCCGCCGCGAACGTCGCGACGAGCTCGGGCCGCTCGGGGCGCGGCCCGATCAGGCTCATCGAGCCGCCCAGGACGTTCAGGAGCTGGGGCAGCTCGTCCAGCCGGGCCTTGCGAAGGAGCCGGCCGACGCGCGTCACGCGCTCGTCGCCGACCCGGGAGAGGACCGGGCCCGTCTCCTTCTCGGCGTCCGCCCGCATCGTCCGGATCTTCCAGACGTGGAGCTCCCGGCCGCCGCGTCCGACGCGGCGCTGGCGGATCCAGGCCGGGCCCGGCGTCTCGAGGACGACGACGAGGGAGACGGCCGCCACCGGAATCGCGGCGAGCAGCGCGAGCGGCAATCCCAGGACGAGGTCCAGGATCCTCCGGAGGGCGAACGCGGGAGCCGACGCGCCCCGCGCGGCGACCCGCGTCAACGGCAGGTCGCCGAGGCTCCGCGTCGCCACGTGCGAGGCGACGACGTCCGCGAGGCCCGGAAGGAGCCACAGCTCGAAGCCTCCCGCCGCGCTCCGCTCCACGAGAGAGGCGAACGCCTCGCGCTCGCGCGGGTTGCCCGAGGCGAGGACGACGTCGTCGACCTGGTGCGGCGCGCCCGGCCCCCGGCCGAGGGCGATCGCCCCCGCCCCGTCGGGGACCCAGTCGACGAGGGTGTACCCCGGCGCCTCGCCCCCCTCGAGCGCCGCGGCGGCGCGCCGCGCGTCCTCTCCGTCACCGAGGACGAGGACCCGGCGGACAGGCGGAGGCGCCGCGCGGTCCACCAGGGCCCGGAAGAGCGCGTGGAGGCTCCAGGCGACGGGGACGTAGAGGAGCGCGACCGTCCGGGGCAGCGCCCGGGAGAGGAGGAAGAACGCGCCGACGAGGAAGAGCGCCGTCAGGACCGACGCGACGAAGAGGCCGCCCCTCTCCCGGAGCGTCTCGAGCGGCTCGGACCAGGTCGCGGCGAGCGAATGCGCCAGCAGGGCGGCGAGCCCGACGACGGCGAGCCACGGCCACGGGTCGAGCGGGACCTTCCCCGCCGGAAGGACCCCTTCCGTCCCCGGCAGCGGGACGAGCCGGCGAAGGAGGACGACCGCCGCGAAGGCGGCGACCGCGGCCAGGACGTCCCCGGCGGCGAGCAGGGCGCGCCGGCCGGGGCTCGCGTGCCTCACGCTTCCTCCGCGGCCCGACGCAGGAGCCGCCCGAGGGAAAGCGCGATCTCTCCGCGATCGGCGTGCGCGACGACGAACCGGCGTCCCGCCTCTCCCAGCTCCTCGGCCCCCTTCGCGTCCGTGAGGAGCTCCACGACCTCGCGCGCGAAGGCCTCCGGCCCCGAAGCGGTCCGGACCGGAGCGGCGACGCCGTCGAGGACCGCACGAGAGGCGGCGGCGGGCGTGGCGACGACCGCGCAACCCGCCTCGAGCGCCTCGTAGACCTTGTTCGGCGTTCCGGTCCCCATGTCGACGGGAACGGCCGCGACCCGCGCCGAGACGAGCAGCGCCCTCATGTCGGAGACCGGGCTCAGGAGCCGGGCGCCCGGCGTCGCGGCCGCCCTTCGGCGGAGCGACGAGGGGGCGTCGGCGCCGCCGACGACGAGCTCCGCCCGCGGGACGCGCTCGCGCACCCTCGGCCAGATCTCGCGCAGCAGGAACTCGGCGGCCACGGCGTTCGGACGGTAACCCATCCTGCCGCTGAAGACGACGACCGGGGCGCGTTCCCTCGGCGGGGGCGGCCCGATTCGGGCGCCGATCGCGATCGCCTCCGTCCCCTCGGGGAGCGCCGCCGCGTCCGCCGGCGTCGTCGCGAGGAGGAGCCGCGCGCCCCGCGCCGCCTCCCGTTCGGCGCGCGCGAGACGCGCCTGCTCCGCCCTCCAGTAGAGACGCCGCCAGAGCGCCGGGTCCCGCTCGGCGTTCTGGCGGGCCGCCTCCGAGAGCGCGTCGACGTAGTCGACGACGAGAGGGGCCTTCGGGAGGAGAGGCTGCAGGCGCGGGTGGAGGCGCGCCAGCAGGAGGACGACGAGATCGAACGGCCCCGTCCCGTCGAGGGCTCGCTTCCAGTCCCCGTCGAAGAGCGCGGTCTGGAGCGGCCAGCCTCGGAAAGCGGCGCGGACGAGGTGGAGAGGAAGGGCCGACACCCGGACCGGGACGCCCCGCACCTCCTCCGTCCCGGCGACGGCGGCGAC
This sequence comes from Acidobacteriota bacterium, assembly GCA_029567505.1. Lineage (GTDB taxonomy): Bacteria > Acidobacteriota > Thermoanaerobaculia > UBA5066 > UBA5066 > UBA5066. Next base: position 7,475 of record JAKPXO010000264.1, on the reverse strand, counting down.
GGGACGGTTCGGTGGCACGCCGCCGACGATCGTCACGCGCGCGCCGAGCCCGGCGAGCGCCTCGAGGTGCAGCTCCGCCCTCACGCGGTCACCCGTGAAGCCCGTCCCCGGGAGGCGGGGCACGACGAGGAGGACCCTCACCGTCCGCCCCCGTCGCGGGCGAAGCCGGCCGCCCAGACCTCGAACGGACCGGCCGCCGCGACCCGCTCCGCCCGCGCCTCCTCCATCCGGCGGCGCAGGGCGAGACCCGCCCGGGTCGCCGGGGAGAAGACGAAGAGCGCCCGACCTCCGGCCACGCCGCCGACGACCGCCTCCGACTCCTCCCGCAGGCGCTCCTCGGCGGGCCCCGCGTCCGAGTACCAGCCGGGATGGAGCGCCACGTCCGACGGGAAGAACGTCACCCGGCCCGCGAGCCCGTCCCGCGCGAGCCGGTAGTCGAGCTCCGGCCCCCACAGTTCCGCGGCGACGACCCGAGCCCCGTCGCGGACCCTCGGCGCGAGCGCGGCGGCGAGCTCCGCGGCCGGCGTCGGCCGGACCCAATGAGGAACCGAGAGCGCGAGGATGACGACCGACGCCGCGCCCGAGGCGAGCGCCACCTCGCTCCAGCGCGCCTGGGCCAGCACGAGCGCGACCAGAGGGAGAAAGACGAGCGCGGTCCGGTCGGGCAGGACAGCCGACCGGCTGTAGACGAGGAGCGGCAGGAGCCCGAGCGCCCCGAGGAGCAGGGGCGTCGCCGCCGGAACCCGCGCACGCCGGCCGCCGGCGATCGCGAGACCGAGGACGGCGGCGGCGAGCGGTCCCGCGTAGCGCGACGGGCCCGGGTCGACCGGGATACCCAGCCCCAGGTTCGTGGCCGACTGGAGAGCCCGCTCCGAAAGCGGACGGGCCTCGCTCCAGGCCATCGACGCGTGCGGCTGACCCAGCGCGACCGGAAGCCAGGCCGCGGCGACCACGGCAGCGACCGACCCGGCGAAGACGACGAGGCGGCGCCCCTCTCTTCGCGCGAGGGCCGCGAGCAGCAGTCCCGCGACCGGCAGGAGGGCCAGGTAGTGCGTCAGGACCGCGGCTCCCCCGAGGAGGCCGGCGGCGAGCGCCGTGCGCGGCCGCGGAGCCTCCGCCAGGGAGAGGAGCCGCTCGAACGTCGCGAGCGCGAGGAGAGAGGCGAGGGCGTATCCGCGCCCCTCCGCGCCGGAAGACGCGGCGAGAGGGAAGAGGAGGAAGAGCGCCGCCCCGACGAGCCCGGCGCGGGCGGCCCCGCGGCGCCGGCCGATCCGCAGCAGGACAGGCACGTGCAGCAGGGACGCGGCGACGGACAGGAGGCGAACGACGACGTCGGCCGTCCCCGGCGCCGGAAACGGCAGGAGGAGCAGCTTCGCCGCCACGTAGTGGAGCGGCGGGCCCGAGTCGAGCCGGAGCGAGGAGAGGAGGTCGACGAGCGGCCGGCGCGCCAGCGTCAGGGTGAAGACCTCGTCGGCCCAGAGTGGACGGGCGAGCGCCAGGAAGAGTCGCGCTCCCCCGCCGACGAGGAGGGCGAAGACGAGCGCCCGGCGGAGCGTTCGCCCGTCCGTGTCCTCTCTCGTCGTCCTCGCGCCCTCGATTCCCTCCACTCCGCCGACTTTCGGGCCGCCCGGAGGTGAATGCAAGAGACGACGGGTCATCGGGACCCGATCGGTCCGGTTACAGAACAACCGGACCGATTCTGCCCTGTTTGGAGACACCATTTCCTCGACTTCAGGTGACCTCAGGACTACGATTTCGGGTCGGGGCAGACCCGCCTTGATTTCGATTCGCCGCGCTCAGCACGACTCCGTCCGCCTGGCTACGGCCGGGCTTTTTCGTGGCCCCACATCCCAACGGCGATCCGCCGCCCGCGAGGTCCGCGTGCGGCCGGCGCGCCCCGCCTGAGGAGGCTCCATGCAGGTCCAGGTCTCGTCTCCCCCTCCGTCCCCGGCCACCGCCTGCGCGTGCGGCGAAGCGACCGAGGAGGAGAAGCTCGCCCGCATCGCGGAGGTCGTCGAGGCGTTCCGCGACAAGCCCGGGAGCCTCATCCAGATCCTCCACCTCGCCCAGGGGATCTACGGCTACCTCCCGATCCACGTCCAGCGGCTCGTGGCGGAGAAGCTCGACATCCCCGTCTCGGAGGTCTGGGGCGTCACGACGTTCTACTCGTTCTTCTCGACGAAGCCGCGCGGCGAGTACTCGATCCGCGTCTGCCTCGGGACGGCGTGCTACGTCCGCGGCGGCGTCGAGATCGTCAAGCGCCTCTCGCAGACGCTCGGCGTCGGCGTCGGCGAGACGACCCCCGACGGGAAGTTCACCCTCGAGGTCATGCGCTGCATCGGGGCCTGCGGCCTCGCGCCCGCGCTCCTCGTGAACGACAAGGTCGTGCGGCAGGTCAACCCGGACAAGCTGAACCGGGTCCTCGCCCTCTGCGAATGATGAGGAAGCGCAAGATGACCCCCGAGCCGAACCTGACGCGTCCCGCGAGCAAGTCCGACCTCGACGCGATCGCCGCCCGCTGGCACGCCGAGCAGCAGGGGAAGAAGCACCAGCTCCTCGTCTGCGCCGGAGCCGGCTGCGTCTCCTCCGGCTGCCACGCCGTCAAGCACGCCCTCCTCGCCGCCCTGAAGGACGCCGGGCTCGAAAACGAGACGGCCGTTCACGAGACCGGCTGCCTCGGCTCCTGCCACCTCGGGCCGACGCTCGTCGTCCAGCCCGACGGCGTCCTCTACACCGAGCTCAAGCCCGAGAACATGAAGGGCATCGTGCGGCAGCACCTCGTCCACCGCGAGGTCGTCGAGCAGCACTGCTGGGTCGACCCCGAGACGAAGCAGCCCGTCCCGCTCCTCTCCGACATCGAGTTCTTCAAGCGCCAGGTCAAGATCGCGACGGCCCGCTGCGGCTCGATGCCGTACGCCTCGATCGAGGCCTACATCGCCTCCGACGGCTACCAGGGCCTCTGGAAGGCGCTCTCGACGATGACGGGCGAGCAGGTCATCCAGGAGATGCGCGCCTCGGGCCTCCGGGGCCGTGGCGGCGGCGGCTTCCCGGTCGGCGCCAAGTGGCAGGCCGGCTTCAAGGCGAAGGGGAACGAAAAGATCGTCGTCTGCAACGCGGACGAAGGGGACCCCGGCGCCTTCATGGACCGATCCCTCCTCGAGGGGGACCCGCACTCCGTCCTCGAGGGGATGATCCTCGCGGGCTACGCGATCGGCGCCAGCCAGGGCTACGTCTACGTCAGGGCCGAGTACCCGATCGCCGTCGAGCGGCTCGAGGCCGCGATCCGCCAGGCCCGCGAGCGGGGCTTCCTCGGCCCGAACGTCATGGGGAGCTCCTTCGCCTTCGACGTCGAGATCCGGATCGGCGCGGGCGCGTTCGTCTGCGGCGAAGAGACCGCGCTCATGCACTCCGTCGAGGGCCGGCGCGGCGAGCCGCGGCAGAAGCCGCCGTTCCCGTTCGAGCGCGGCATCTTCGGGAAGCCGACGATCATCAACAACGTCGAGACGCTCGCGAACGTCGCGACGATCGTGAAGAACGGCGGCGCCTGGTACGCCTCGCTCGGGACGCCGAAGAGCACCGGCACGAAGGTCTTCGCTCTCGCCGGCAAGGTCGAGAACACCGGCATCGTCGAGGTCCCGATGGGGATCACGCTCGGCGAGGTCGTCCACGACATCGCCGGCGGCATCCCGAAGGGGAAGCGCTTCAAGGCGGCGCAGACGGGCGGCCCGTCGGGCGGGTGCCTGACGCGCGAGCACCTGAACACCCCGATCGACTACGACTCCCTCGTCCACCTCGGGACGATCATGGGGTCGGGCGGCCTCATCGTCATGGACGAGGACTCGTGCATGGTCGACGTCGCCCGCTTCTTCATGGACTTCGTCCAGGACGAGAGCTGCGGCAAGTGCGTGCCGTGCCGGATCGGGACGAAGAGGATGCTCGAGATCCTGACGCGGATCACGAAGGGCCAGGGGAAGGAAGGGGACATCGAGCTCCTCGAGGAGCTCGCTGCGAACTGCAAGGAGACCTCCACCTGCGGCCTCGGCCAGACGGCGGGCAACCCCGTCCTCTCCACGCTCCGCCTCTTCCGCGAGGAGTACGAGGAGCACATCCGCGACAAGTACTGCCGCGCCGGCGTCTGCTCCGACCTCTTCAGGTCGCCCTGCCAGAACGCCTGCCCAGCGGGCGTCGACGTCCCCGGGTACGTGGCCCTCATCGCCGCGGGCCGCCCGCGCGACGCCTACCACCTCGTCCGCCGCGAGAACCCCTTCCCGGCGATCTGCGGCCGCGTCTGCACCCACCCGTGCGAGTCGAAGTGCCGCCGCGCGCAGCTCGACGAGCCGGTCGCCATCTGCGACCTGAAGCGCTACGCCGCCGACTACGTCTTCGCGAACGACGAGCCGCACCGCGACCTCGTCTTCCCGAAGAAGGCCGAGTCGGTCGGCGTCGTCGGCGCCGGCCCCTCGGGCCTCACCTGCGCCTGGTACCTCGCGCGCCTCGGCTACGGCGTCACCGTCTACGAGTCGCTCCCGGTGGCCGGGGGCATGCTCGCCTCCGGCATCCCCGAGTACCGCCTCCCGAAGGAGGTCCTCGCGAAGGAGATCCGCCTCGTCGAGCAGGTCGGCGTGCGGATCCTGACGGGCGTCGAGATCGGCCGGGACGTGCCGTTCGAGGAGCTCCAGAAGCAGCACCAGGCGATCTACGTGGCGACCGGGACCCACTTCCCGAACAAGGCCGAGATCCCGGGCGAGGAGAAGGCCGGCATCGCGCACGGCGTCTCGTTCCTGCGCGAGGCGAACCTCGGGCGGAAGGTCGAGGTCGGGAAGAACGTCGTCGTCATCGGCGGCGGCTCCACCGCGTTCGACGCGGCGCGGACCGTCCTCCGCCTCGGCGCCGAGAAGGTCACCGTCCTCTACCGCCGGCAGGTCGAGGACATGCCGGCCGACCCGCGCGAGATCCGCGAGGCGCGCGAGGAGGGGATCGAGATCCTCCCGCTCGTCGCGCCCGTCGAGTTCCTCGGGAACGGCCGGGTCGAGGGCGTCAAGTGCGTGAGGATGGAGCTGAAGGGCTTCGACGACGCCGGGAGGCGGAAGCCGAAGACCGTCGCCGGCTCCGAGTTCGTCGTCCCGGCCGACATGGTCATCCCGGCCATCAGCCAGCACTCGGACCTCCCGTTCATCGACCGGGACGAGGTCCAGCTGACGAAGTGGGGGACGCTCGTCGTCGACAAGGAGACGATGATGACCCGCAAAAAGGGCGTCTTCTCGGGCGGGGACGTCGTCCGCGGGCCCGACGTCGCGATCCAGGCGATCGCCGACGGCAAGCGCGCCGCGCGCGCCATCGACCGCTACCTCGGCGGGACGGGTGTCCTGAACAAGGGAGAGGAGATCCCGATCCCGCGACCCACCGACGAGACCGACGTCGCCGAGCACGAGAGGTTCCCGATGCGCTTCCTCGAGCCCGACTCCCGCAGGAAGGGCTTCCAGGAGGTCGCCGCGGGGTTCCACAAGCTGAACGCCATCGCCGAGGCCATGCGCTGCCTCCGCTGCGACCGGCGGTAGGGAAAAGAGCCATGACGAACCCCGTTCACCTCGTCATCAACGGCCGCGACGTGAGGGCCGAGAGCGACTGGTCCGTCCTCGAGGCCGCCAAGCACAACGGCATCAAGATCCCCCACTTCTGCTACCTGGAGGGCGTCCACCAGATCGGCTCCTGCCGGATCTGCGTCGTCGAGGTCGAGGGGATGCGGAGCCTCCAGGCCTCCTGCACCGTCCCCGTCCGCGACGGCATGGTCGTGAAGACGAACACCGCGCGGGTGAAGAAGGCGCGCGAGGTCCTCTACGAGCTGATGCTCTCCGACCACCCCCGCAACTGCCTCTCCTGCTACCGGAACCAGAACTGCGAGTTCCAGAAGCTGGGCGAGGAGATCAAGATCCCCGACTGCCGCTTCGAGGGGGAGCGGTCGAAGACCTTCGTCGACGACTCGAGCCCCTCCGTCTACCGCGACACCAGCAAGTGCATCCTCTGCCGTCGCTGCGTCACCGTCTGCAGCGAGATCCAGGGGGTCGGCGTCCTCGGCGTCAACAACCGCGGCTTCGGGACGACGATCGGCCCCGCCGCCGACCTCCCGCTCGGCACGGCGAACTGCGCGAACTGCGGCCAGTGCGTCATGGTCTGCCCCGTCGGGGCGCTCCTGACCCGCGCCGACATGACCCCCGTCTGGAACGCTCTCTTCGACCCGAAGATCCGCACGGTCGTCCAGACGGCCCCCGCCGTCCGCGTCGCCCTCGGCGAGATGTTCGGGATGGAGCCCGGCACGATCGTGACCGGGAAGATGGCCCACGCCCTCCGGCTCCTCGGCTTCGACGACGTCTTCGACACGAATTTCGCCGCCGACCTGACGATCCTCGAGGAGGGGACGGAGTTCCTCCACCGGGCGCTCGCCGCGGTGCGCGGACAGGACGTCGTCCTCCCGATGATCACCTCCTGCTCGCCGGGGTGGATCAAATACGTCGAGCACGAGTTCCCCGACCAGCTCGCCCACCTCTCCTCGTGCAAGTCGCCGCACATGATGCTCGGCGCCCTCGCGAAGACCTACTGGGCGAAGAAGCAGGGCGTCGACCCGAAGGACATGTACGTCGTCTCCGTCATGCCCTGCACGGCGAAGAAGTTCGAGATCACGCGGCCGGAAATGTTCATGGACGGCCGCCCGACCGTCGACGCCGTCCTGACGACCCGCGAGCTCGCGCGGATGATCAAGGAGGCCGGGATCGACTTCAATTCCCTCGAGGAGAAGTCGTTCGACGACCCGCTCGGCTTCTCGACCGGCGCCGCGGACATCTTCGGAACGACGGGCGGCGTCATGGAGGCGGCCCTCCGGACGGTCTACGAGGTCGTCACCGGGCGTGAGGTCCCGTTCCCGGCTCTCGAGGTCACCCCGGTCCGCGGCCTCTCGCAGGTCAAGGAGGCCACCTTCAAGCTCGAGGACGTCAAGCCCGAGTACGCCGAGCTCGAGGGCTTCACCGTGAAGGTCGCCGTCACGAGCGGCCTGAAGGGGGCAAAGCGCCTCATGAAGGAGGTCGCCGCGGGGACGGCCCCGTGGCACTTCATCGAGGTGATGGGCTGCCCCGGCGGCTGCATCGCGGGCGGCGGACAGCCTCGCCCGACGACCCGGACGATCCGCGAGGCGCGGATGCGCGCCATCTACGCCGAGGACGCCGGCAAGCCGCGCCGCAAGTCGCACGAGAACCCGTCCCTCATGGCGCTCTACGACGAGTACCTCGGCGAGCCGCTCGGGCACCTTTCGCACGAGCTGCTCCACACGCACTACACCCCGCGCGGCCGCTTCAACGAACTGATCGTGAAGGGGAGCTGAGCGAACGGCGCCCCCCCCGCGCCGCCGCTCCTGCGGCCCCGAACCCCGAACGGCCCGGCCTCGCGCCGGGCCGTTCCCTTTCCAGCGCCCGCCGACGCCGACC
>JAKPXO010000246.1 GCA_029567505.1 Acidobacteriota bacterium | reverse complement strand
CCGCCGCGGCCTCGGCGAGGGCGGGGAGGAGCGCGGCGACCGGGAGGAGCGCGAGCCGGTCCCAGGACCAGGCGACGTACCAGGAGACGTCGATCCGCGCGAACACGAACGAGGCCGTGAGGAGCGCGGCGTAGGCGAGGGTGCCCGCGAGAAGAAGCTCGCGGTCGCGCCGCGCGACGGGACCGACGACCAGGAGCGCGACCGCCCCGGCGGACCAGAACAGGCCCGGCCACCCGACCTCCGTCGCGAGGGTGGAGAGAGCGCGGAGGGGCTTCTCCAGGTCGAACGCCGACGCCCCGTGGACGGACAAGGCGCGGACCGAGTGCGCGGCTCGGTAGAGGCTCCAGGGCAGGACGCCGAGACCGAGGCCGAGAGCGGCGACGCGCAGGGCGTCGCCACGCCTCCGGGCGAGAAGCAGTCCCGCTGCGACGACGAGGACGGCGACGATCCCCTCCTGCTTCGTGAGAGCGGCGAGCGCGAGCAGGGCCCCGGCTGCGGTCGACGCCCGGCAGCCCGGAGCGGACCGCTCGAGGAAGAGGAGCGCGCCGAGGACGAGAACGACGAGCAGCGTCTCGGCGTACCCGGTGTAGGCGGCGCTCTGGAAGTAGGGAAGGAGCGTGAACGCTGCGGCGGCAACGAGCCGCCAGGTCGTCGTGCCGCGCGTTCGGGCGAAGGTGAGGGCGGCCCCAAAGACGAGAAGGACCGGCCGGACGAGAGAGAGGAGAAGCTCGTCGTATCGGCCGATCAGGCGCGAGGCACCCGATAGCAGGAGCGGCCAGAGGGGTGGGTATGCGGGATGGGAGTAATCCCCCTCCGGGTCGACGCGGAAGACGGAATCGAGCTCGCCGGAGAAGTGGATCGCGCGCGCCTTGAGCCCCCAGATCGCGAGGTAGTCGCCGAGCGAAAGGGGTTGCCGGACGGCGATGAAAGTCGCGGACGTGAGACCGAGAAGGAGCAGGAGCCCGGCGGCGGCGGCGGGGAGCCGTCTCATCGCGCCGGCCCCTTCGCGCTCACGGGCCGGAGGTGCAGCTCCGTACCCTGGCCGACCTCGAGGAGGACACGACGGGGAGCGAGAAGGTAGGCGGTGGTGCGCCGCACCCGCTCCCTCCGTTCGGGCGCGAGCTCCCGGCCGACGGTGAGGACGACGTCTTCGTCGCGTGGCCAGATCGCATCCGCGCGGATGACCTCGGCCGCGAAACCGGCATCTCGCGCGATTCCGGGTGCGTTGAGCAGACGCCCGCGAGGTCCGGCTCGCCAGAAGCGCCGGGCCATGCGCAACGAGTCCGGCCACGACAGGTCGTGTCGGACAGCGCCGGCCGACAGCGTGAGAAGGCCCGTCCCGACGAGGAGGGCCGCTACGGCGCGGCGGGCGCGAAGGGCATGCACGGTGTCGGGCTCCACCCCGATTCTAGGGTGCGCCTAGAATTCCTCGGATGGCCGCGAGGATCGTCCCCGACGGGGCGGCACTTTCCGTGGGGGGCAGCGTCCGACGCGTCCGTGCCCCGGCGACGACCGCCGTCTTCGCGGAGCCCGCGCCGGGCGGGCGCTCCACGGACGCTCACGGGCTCGGGGAAGGTCCTCTTCGGCCTGCGGGGGCCTCGACTGCGCTGCGGACCGCGTGGAGGCGCCCTTTCCCCGATGGACTCGTCGTCGCGCTTCTGGCTCTTCTCGCGCTGGGCCTCTCACTCCTGGACGCTCGCCGGGATTCTGCGACGGCCGACGAGCCGATCCACGCGGCGGCGGGCGTCTCGCAGGTCACGAGCGGGACGTGGCTCGTCAACGTGGAGCATCCTCCGCTCGCGAAGCAGCTCGTCGGGATCTCGGCCGTCGGGCTGGGGGGGGCCGAGCCGCCACGCCTGGACTTCCGCGACTTCTTTCGTTCGACGAGGAGCTGGCTCTTCGCGAGCCGCGACGACTCCGTCCTGTTCGCCTCGCGGGTGTCCGTGGCGCTCCTCTTCGCGGCACTCGTCGTCGGGGCCTGGGCCGCCGCCGGAAAGGGACCCGGCGGGATCGCGGCCTCCGCGCTTCTCGTCGGGAACACCGCGGTCTTCCCGCACGGACACCTCGTCACGACGGACGTGCCGCTCGCGCTGTTCACGGTCCTGCTCGCCGGCTCTCTCCGGCGGTTCGACGAGGCCCGACGGCTTCGTCCCGCCCTCGCGGCGTCCGTCTGGCTCGCGGCGGCGCTCGCGACGAAGTACTCGGCGATCCTCCTCCTTCCCCTCACCGTCCTCGCCCTTCTGGCTCGGCGCGACGGACGACCGACCCGAAGGGACCTCCTCGCGGCGGCCGGTGTTCCCGTGGCGGCGATCCTGATCCTCGCGGCGGCGCTCTCGTGGTCCGTGCGCGGCGAGGAGCCGGAGATGATCCGCGTCCTCGGGAGGGTGTACCGCATGCCGAAGGAGGACCTGGCGCTGCTCGAGCGCGCGGACTCCGTCCATCGCGGACTGGCTCGCTGGGGGTTCGGCCTCCTCTTCCATCTGAGGCAGGCAGAGGCTGGACGCCTCACCTACTTCGACGGCCCGACGTCGCATCCGGGCGCTCACTACCATGTCGTCGCGCTCGTCGTGAAGTCCCCGGTCGTCTGGCTCGCCGGTGTCCTTGCCGGTGCGTACCTGGCGGCTCGCGGCGGGCCCCGGTTCGCGCGGCTCTCCTACGTGGCCGCGCTGCTGCTCTTCGCCGGGTCGCTACCCGGGCCGCGCATCGGCGTGCGCCACGTCTTCCCGTCGATCGTCTTCCTGGCGCTCGGCGCGGGGGCCGCGCTGGGCCCTTCTCTCTCGAGGCTTCCGCGCGTCTCGCGTGCCGCCCTGCTCCTCGTCGCGCTTTCCCCGCTCGCGTCCGAAAGGAACCTCGGGACCGATGGTCTCGTCGGGCGTCTCGTCGGTCGTCCCGTCCTCGCCGACTCGAACCTCGACTGGGGGCAGGACCTCCTTCGTCTTCGCGATCTCCTCGCCCGGCGCGGGATCCCGTCGTCGCAGGTCGGGATCGCGTACTTCGGCGGCGACGACCCCTCGCTGCGGATCCCGGGGGTCGCGGACCTGCTCGAGAGCAGCGCCCCGCCCCGCCGGTACCTCGCGGTGTCCCGCCACCTCCTCCTGCTCGGTCCCGAGGCCGTGCTCGTCACCGACACGTCCGGGCGCGCGGCCCGGTCTCTCGCCCTCGCCCGAGCCCCCGGCTCGCGCCTCGTTGCTCGCGCGGGCGAGAGTCTGGAGCTCTTCGACCTGGGCGGGACCGGCGGGAGCGGAGCGGGTGCGGCGCCCTCGGCGCGACGCGCTCCGTGAGCGTTCGGCGGCGCCCTGTGCCGGTCGGCGCGATTCACGGCGCTGTCCGGGCCCGACCGTCTGATGGGAGTCCCGGGCAAGCGGAGGGTAGAGGCCACATAGAATCCCGTCCATGTCAGAGAGAGTCGCCTTCTGCGGGGCCGCGCCGGACTGCTTTTCACCGAGGTCGGCATGAGGTCCGTCCCGCTGCGCGTCGCCGTCCTGACCGTCTCCGACCGCTCGGCCCGCGGCGAGCGGGAAGACCGCGGCGGCCCGGCGGTCGCCGAGGCCGTCCGGCGGCTCCTCGGCGCGGAGGTCGTCGAGACGCAGGTCGTCCCGGACGAGAAGGACGACATCGTCTGGCACCTGACCCGCTTCGCGGACAACGTCCTCGCCGACCTCGTCCTGACGACGGGAGGGACGGGGATCTCCGAGCGCGACGTGACGCCGGAGGCGACGCGCTCCGTCATCTCGCTCGAGCTGCCGGGCCTGCCGGAGGCGATGCGCGCCGCGAGCCGTTCGGCGCTCCCTTCGGCGATGCTCTCGCGGCAGGTCGCCGGGATCCGCGGGAAGACGCTCGTCGTGAACCTCCCGGGCTCGCCGCGCGGGGCGGTGGAGTGCCTCGAGGCGATCGCCGCGGCGTTGCCGCACGCGGTCGCGATGCTCCGCGGCGAGGGCGCGGAGTCGCACCCGACCTCCCTCCGCGCCTGAGCGGGCGCCGAGGACCCGACCGCGTGAGGCTCGCCCGCTCCGCCGCGCTCTGCGCGCTCCTCCTCCTCGCTGCGGCCGCGGCCCTTCGCTCGGCCCGGGCGGCCTCCCGCATTCCCGTCGACGCGACGGGGGAGACGACGCGGCGCGTCCTCCGCCTCGCCACGGGCGCCGTCGAGACGGTGCCGCTCGAGGCGTACGTCGCGGCCGTTCTCCCGGACGAGATCGGGAGCTTCGCGCCTCCGGCGGCGCTCGAGGCGCAGGCCGTCGCCGCGCGCTCGTACGCGGTCGCCCAGAAGGGGCGTCACGCCGACCAGGGCGCGGACGTCTGCGACTCGGTCCACTGCCAGGTCTTCCGCGGCCTCGGGCGGGCGACGGAGGCGACGCGGCGCGCCGCCGCGGCGACGCGCGGCCTCGTCCTCGTCCAGGGAGGTCACGTCGTCGCCGCACCGTTCCACGCCGTCTGCGGCGGCCGGACCGCCCGCCCCTCCGCCATCTGGGACGACGAGGAGACGCCCGAACTCACGCCGGTCGAGGACGACGCCTGCCTCGCGTCGCCGGGGGCACGCTGGACCTTCTTCCTCCCGCGCGCGAAGGTGCCGCTCCTCGCGGAGAAGCTCGGCTTCCCCGCGGCCCGCTTCCTGGAGGTCTGGGCCCATGCCGACGACGGCCGCGTCGCCGCCCTGCGCCTCGCCGCTCCCGGGGGGCGGTCGCGGGTCGTCCGCGCCTTCGACGTGAGGGCACGCGCCTCGGAGCTCTGGGGCTGGAGCTCGATCCGCTCCACAGACTTCGAGGTCGAGGAGCGCCCCGCGGGCTACGCCTTCACCGGCCGCGGGACGGGGCATGGCGCGGGGCTCTGCCAGGCCGGCGCGATCGCACGGGCCCGGCGCGGCGAGAGCCGCGACGCGATCCTCGCGCATTACTATCGGGGCGCCGCCGTCGCGACGCTCGGCGCAAGGGGAGCAGCCGAATGACGAGACCCCGCCTCCTCTCCGGCCTCGACGTCCTCCTCGCGGACCCGACCCCGCTCCGGGGCCTGAAGCTCGGCCTCGTTGCGAACCCGGCCTCCGTCACGTCACGCTTCGTCCCGACGGCGCGCGCTCTCGTCGAGGCCGGTCTCGACCTGAGGCTCCTCTTCGGCCCGGAGCACGGGCTGACGGGCGCCGTCCAGGACATGATCGCCGTCGGGGCCGACGACACGCCGAGCGGGCGCCTCCCCGTCGTCTCGCTGTACGGAGATCGGTTCGAGGACCTCTCTCCGAAGCCGGAGCACCTCGCGGGGCTCGACGCCGTCGTGTGCGACCTCCCCGACGTCGGCTCCCGCTACTACACGTTCGTCTGGACGACGTTCCTCGTCATGAAGGCGTGCGCCGCGGCGGGGAAGCCCGTCTTCGTCCTCGACCGACCGAACCCGCTCGGCGGCTTCGCCGTCGAGGGGAACCTTCCGGAGGATCGGCTCCTCTCGTTCGTCGGCCTCCGCCCCGTGCCGGCCCGCCACGGGATGACGCCGGGGGAGCTCGCCCGCTGGGCGAACGTCGAGAGCGCGCTCGGCTGCGACCTTACCGTCGTGCCGATGCGCGTGGACGGGCGGCCCGCGCCGCGGGGTCGCGTCGGCGAAACGCCGGACTGGGTCCTTCCGTCGCCGAACATGCCGACTCCCGACACCGCGCTCGTCTACCCGGGGATGTGCCTCCTCGAGGGGGCGAACCTCTCCGAGGCGCGCGGGACGACCCGCCCGTTCGAGACGGTCGGGGCGCCGTGGATCGACCCGGGGGCCGCGGCCGACGGCGCGAACGCGCTCGGCCTCCCCGGTGTCCTCTTCCGCCCGCACGTCTTCCGGCCGACGTTCCACAAGTTCGCCGGGCAGGACTGCGGCGGCGTCCAGCTCCACGTCACGGACCGCGACGCGTTCCGGCCGTACGAGACGGGCCTTCGACTCGTAAAGCTCCTGCGCGACGTCGAGCCGTCTCGCTTTCGCTGGCGGACGGAGACGTACGAGTTCCGGAACGACGTCCCCGCCGTCGACCTCCTCGCGGGCACGCCGCGTTACCGCGAGCTCGTCGACGCGGGCGAGAGCCTCGACGGGTGGATCGCGACCTTCCCGGACGACGTCGCTCGATTCGCGCCGTCCCGCGAGGCGGCGCTCCTCTACCGGGCAGGGCCGCCGCGGGTGCACGCCGTCGGCGCGCAGGACTCCGGGAAGACGACGCACGCGATCCATCTCGTCGAGGCGCTCGTGGCGCGCGGCTTCTCCGTCGGAGCCGTGAAGCACACCGGCCACGAGCACGAGACCGACGTCGCGGGAAGCGACTCGCAGAAGTACGCCGCCTCGGGCGCGAGCCCCGTCGCCTTCGTCTCGGGGCGGCGGACGGGAGTCCACGCCCGACACGCGGAGGCGCCGTCGCTCGACGCCGTCGTCGCGCGCGAGATGCCCGACGTGGACGTCGTCGTCGTCGAAGGCTTCCGCGAGGCGCCTGGCCCGAAGGTGGAGATCTGCCGGGCGGCCACCGGCCGCGAGCCGGTCGCCGCCGACGACCCGGAGGTCCTCGCCGTGATGACGGACCGCGAGACCTCCCACCCCTCCTCCGTCCCGCGTCTGCCGCTCGGCGCGGTCGATCGGCTCGTCCCGCTCGTCCTCGACGCCCTCGGCCTCGGAGGTCCCCGATGAAGGCGATCCTCGTCCCGTCTCCCGGCGGCCCGGAAGCGCTCGCCCTCGGCGAGGCGCCGGAGCCGGTCCTCCGCGAGGGGGAGGTCCTCGTCCGCGTCCGCGCGACGGCCGTCAACCGTGCCGACCTCCTCCAGGCGGCGGGGAAGTACCCGCCGCCGCCAGGGGAGTCGGAGATCCTCGGCCTCGAGGCGGCGGGCGTCGTCGAGGGGACGGGCGAGCGCGTCTTCTGCCTCCTGCCGGGCGGCGGCTACGCGGAGAAGGTCGCCGTCCCGCGCTCGATGCTGATGCCGATCCCCGACCGGCTCTCGTTTGAGGAGGCCGCGGCGGTCCCGGAGGCGTGGTTCACGGCGTATCTGAACCTCTTCCGCGAGGGGGCGCTCGCCGCCGGCGAGGTCGTCGTCCTTCACGCGGCGGCCTCCGGCGTCGGGACGGCGGCGATCCTGCTCGCGAAGGACGCCCGGGCGCGCGTCGTCGCGACCGTCCGCTCCGCCGCGAAGGCGGGCGCGCTCGAGGCGCTCGGCGCCGACCTCGTGGTCGACACGACGACGCGCGACTTCGTCGAAGCGGTCGAGGAGCGTTTCGGGAAGGCGGCGGTGGATCTCGTCCTCGACCCGGTCGGCGGCTCCGCGTTCGCGGGGAACGTCCGGCTTCTCGCGCGGGGCGGACGGCTCGTCCTCATCGCGACGATGGGGGGCGGAGCGGCCGAGCTCGACCTGCGCGCCGTCCTCACGAAGCGGCTCCGGATCGTCGGCTCGACGCTCCGCGCGCGCCCCCTCGCCGAGAAGGCCGACCTGACGGCCGCGTTCGTCCGCGACGTCCTCCCCGGCCTCGCCGACGGCCGCTTCCGGCCCCTCGTCGACTCCGTCTTCCCGCTCGAGCGGGCCGCCGACGCCCATCGCCGGATGGCGTCGAACGCGAACGTCGGGAAGATCGTCCTCACGGTGGTCTCGTGACGTACCGGGCCGCCGTCTTCGACCTCGACGGGACCCTCCTCGACTCCTACGTCGGAATCCACGACGCCCTCTCGACCGTCCTCGAGCACTTCGACCGCCCGCCGGTCACCGTCGAGGAGTCGCGGCGGCTCGTCGGCCACGGCCTCGAGGCGCTCATCGCGAAGGTCCTCCCCGAGGAGCTCCGCGCCGAAGGGGCGCAGCGCTTCCGCTTCCGCTACAAGGTGAACGCGCCGAAGCTGACCCGCCTGATGCCCGACGCCGAGCTCGTCGTCTCGGAGCTCTGGAGGCGGGGCGTGAAGCTCTCGATCGCCTCGAACAAGCCGGCGGTCTTCAGCCGTCAGCTCCTCGCCGGCTTCGGCCTCGAGGAGCTCTTCGCGTTCGTGGGCGGGCCGGACCTCGGCTTTCCCGAGAAGCCCGACCCGTCGATGGTCCTCTCCGCGCTCGACGCGATGGGCGTGCCGCCCGCCGGGACGCTCTTCGTCGGCGACATGACCGTCGACGTCGCGACGGCCCGCGCGACCGGCCTCGCCGTCGCCGTCGTCCCGCTCGGCTCCTCGACGCGAGAGGAGCTCGAAGCGATCGGTCCCGATTTCCTCTTCGGCTCCCTCGCGGAGGTGCTCCCTCTGTTCGGGGAGGTCCGCGCCGTTTAGCGGCGTCGCGGCGGGCGAGGCGCTCGAGAACCTTCTGCCGGTCGGCGCGGTCGAACGCGTCCACGATCCCGCGTGAGGAGTCGGCGCTTCGGGACACTTCCGTCATCGGGGGATGACGATGGCTCGAACGCTCCTTCGGATTTGCCGTGTCGCGATCCTGGTCCTCGGTCCGTTTTTCGCTCTTCCGTCCGTCGCGGACCTCGTCTGGAAGGTCGCGGACGAGGGGCCGCGGGCGCCCGGCTCGGTCGGGATCGTCGGCGACGACGTTCGCGTTCTCGCGTCCGGCTCGGGCGGGACCTGGGAGCTCGACGGGACGGCCTGGCGCCGGATCTCGCTCGACGGCTCGGCCTCGCCGGAGGGGAAGCTCGCGCCCTCCTTCGTCGCGGGCGGGCGGTTCGTCGCTTACACCGTTCGGGACCGCGGCATCCAGGTGTACGTCCTCCGCGAGAACGCCTGGGTTTCCCTCGGGGAAGTGCCCGACGCCGGGTACGACCATGTCCCGTCGGACGACCGGCTCTACGTCTCCACGGTCCGGTTCAACGACTGCGAGCCGGACCCGGCGGGCGTCCACGACGCTGAGGGCCGGAGGCTGCGCTCGATCTCGTTCGCCGACGGGTCGATCCGCGAGGAGCCTCCGCTCCCGGCAAGGAGCGGTAGGTTCTTCGTCCTCTTCGGCAAGCTCCACCTCCTGGAGGCCGGGGGACCCGGCTGCTCGGGGCCGAGCTCGGCTGCGGCCGTCGTCGCGACGGCGCAGGCCCCGATCCCGTTCCACCGGCTGGATGGTGATCACTGGACGACGCTCGAGCCGTGGCCCGCCCACGGCTGGGGCTTCGGCTCCACGCCGAACAGCCTCTGGGGCTTCTACTCCGTCAACCCGACGGGTGTCGAAGCGCGCGTCCTCACCGCGGCCGGCCTCTCCGGGCCGATCCCCGCCCCGCAAGGCGTCCACGACGTCGTCTACGGCGCCCGCCTGCACGAGTGGAACGGCCGCCTCCTCGCCGCGACCCGGACGGCGCGCGGGACCATCTACGAGTTCAAGGACGGGCGCTTCGAGGTCCTCGAGCCGGAGTCCCCGGTCCTCGGAGAGCGGTCCCCTGGGCTGAACGTCGCCGTCGCCGGAAGACGGCTCCTCACCTGGGCGCGCGGGTGGGACGTCCACGTTCGTGAGGAGGAAGCCTGGGTGCCGACGGCGGGCGCGGGCGAGACGATCGGGGCCGACACGTACTTCGCGAGCGCCTCGAGGCGTTTCGCGACGCTCGGCAACCGCGTCTTCCGGCGAGGAGAAGCGGGCTGGTCCCGGCTCGCCCCGCTCCCGATGACAGGGTTGATCACGGGCGCAGTCGCGGTCGGCGAGAAGGCCGTCGTCGCCGTCGACGACGGAGAGGACCACCTCTTCGAGCACGACCCGGCCTCCGACACCTGGCGCGACCTGAAGCTGCCCGAAGGCTTCGGCCTCCTGCAGGCGGGGCTCCCGCACGGCCTCCAGCGCTCCCTGGCGGCGACGGCGGACGCGGTCTGGGTGAACGGGACCGGGAACCGGCTGGCGCGCTGCCGCGACGGGGTCTGGACGATCTTCACGCCGCCGCAGCCTCCCGCAGAAGGCTTCTCCGGCAGCGTCGTCCGCGTTCTGGACGGCACCCCGCATCTCTTCGGGTGGCGGGGCGAGACCCGGCCCTCGGCCTGGGTCCTTCGGAACGAGCGCCTCGAAGCAGCGTTCCCGGGCCTCGACCCGGCGCTTCGCGTCCTCGACGCGGCGTCGGCGGGAGGTCGCACCTTCCTCGCGGTCCGGGGAGCGTACGGCGACGGACATGCGGCGGCGCTCGTCTCGTTCGACGGCGCCGCGTTCCGTACGCTCCTCACGGCGAACGACCTGGAGAACGCGAACCTGAGCCCCGATGCGACGGCGCCGATCGCCGCAGTGGGCGACACGGCGTTCTTCGCGCAGCTCGCGTTCACCGACGGCCGCCTGCGCCGCCCGATGGGCCCGCTCGCGCCACGCACAATCGACCCCTCGGGGGCCTTCGGGTTCTACGGCGCGCGGCGCTACGAGAGGGAGCACCCTCTCCTCGTCCCGGTGCCGAGGGTCCGGAAGCATCTCGCGGCCGTCGTCGACGTGTTCGGGGTCTGGGGGATCCGCTACCGAAGCAGCCTCTCCGTCGCGAACCTTTCGTCCTCCCGCTCCGCCGTCGCCCGGCTCTTCCCGGGGACGGCGGTCGTCCCCGCGCGCGAGCTGCCGCTCGCGCCAGGAGCACAGCTCCGAATCGAAGATCCCTTCCCGGGCTTCGTCGGTCCGGTCACCGTGGAGTTCGAGGGGCTCGAGGACGAAGCGGAGGCGTGGGCGGCGGTGAGGGTCTGGAGCCCCTCGGAAGGGGGGACGGCGGGGACCTCCGTCGTCGCGACCGACCCGGGCGGCGCCGGCGCCGACGGGACGACGCTTCGACCCGTGAGGACTCCCGGCAGCCGGCTCCACGTCGCGATGGCGGCGACGAACGACGGGACGGGCGCGGGCCTCTGGGTCTGGGACCCGAGGTCGGCCGAGCCGTGGATCGAAAGCGCCCTGTCGAGGGTGGCGAGGGGAGGGTTCCTCCAGCTCGACCCCCACCCCGATGCCGTCGAGCGTCCGTTCGTCCTCGCTCCGAACGCGATCACGGATTCGGCCGGCTGGGTCGACCAGCCGATGGACCTCCTCGGCTACCTCGTCCGGAACGACGGAGCGACGAACGACGGGACCGTCGTCCCGTTCGAGCCGCCGGACGCGATCCCGGGCCGCCTCACGCGGTTCCTGCCGGCCGTCGTCGGCGTCACCTCCGCGCACGCCGCCTACAGGACGGAGCTGACGCTCTGCTGGCGATCGACGGTCGGAGAGCGGCCCTCCCGGCTGGAGTTCCAGGCCACCTACCGCGACGAAGCCGTCTCGAAGTCGTTCCCGGTCGCTCTCGACGGGAGACCGTCGTCCGGCGGGATGCCGTCCGGCGAGGTCCTCGAGGTCCCCGACGTCGGCGCGTGGCTCGTCGCGAACGGCGTGCCGATCGACCCTCAGGCCTTCGTCGGCACGCTCTCCTTCACGTCGGAACGCCCGGAGGGGGCCGCCGCGCTCCTCGTCACCGCCGTCGTCCAGGCGCGTGCACCGGGCGCGAAGGGGGACTACGGCGTGAGCGTCCCCGTCGTGAACGAAGGGCGCTGGGCGAGGGAGCGGGCGATCGTCCCGGGCCTGCGCGAGGACGGTTCGTTCCGCTCCAACGTCGCTCTCGCAAACCCCGAAGGCTCGGGCGGGCCGGAGGTGACGCTCGAGGTGACGCTGCACGCCGCGTCGGGCGGAGCGTTGATCGGGACGCTGCCGCGCGTCACGTTGGCGCCGGGCCGGCGGGTCCAGCTGGACCGGCCCCTCGGCCAGGTCGGCTACGGCGGCGACGCCTGGGCCGAGGTGCGCCGGGTCGGCGGCGCGGGGCGCTTCGTCGCCTACGGCGTCGTGAACGACGCTGTCACGTCCGACGGGACGCTCTTCCCAATGGCGGGGGCGAAGTGAGCTGAAATGGACTGGTTGGCGCGTCGCGGCCGTTGGTTCGCGCAGGTTACCGCGGCCCTGTGGGAGCGCACTCCGAGGGTAGAATCCTGAACATGAGCAGCTCCGCCTTCGACTCCACCTCCGGCCACGCCGGGCAGGTTCGCTTCTTCAATCCCGGCCCCGTGTGGGTCCGTCCGCAGGTGCTCCAGGCCCTCGGCGGCCCGATGATGTCCCATCGCTCCGCGGCTTTCTCCGACCTCTACGGCCGCATCCTCGACAAGCTCCCGAAGGTCTTCCGGACGAAGGGGCAGGCCCACACGCTCGCCACCTCCGCGACGGGCGTCTGGGAGGCCGGCCTCGTCTCCTGCGCCACTGGCCCCGTCCTCGCCTGCTGCAACGGCTCCTTCTCCGACAAGTGGGGCGAGATGAGCCAGCGGCTCGGCCTCGAGACCGATTTCGTGCGCTCCGAGTGGGGCAAGCCCATCCTCGCCGACGACGTGAAGAAGGCGCTCGCGGCGAAGAAGTACCAGGTCGTCACGGTCGTCCACAACGAGACGTCGGTCGGCACGATCTCCGACCTCGCGGCGATCTCGAAGGTGATCCACGAGAACAGCGACGCCCTCGTCTTCGCCGACGTCGTCACCTCGCTCGCGGCGACGAAGGTCGAGACCGACGAGTGGGGCCTCGACCTCGCCGTCTGCGGCTCGCAGAAGGCGCTCGCGCTGCCTCCCGGCATCGCGGTCTTCGCGATCTCGGAGAAGGCTCTCGCGGCGGCCCGCGCGAAGAAGTGCCGCGGCCTCTACCTCGACCTTCTCGACGTCGAGGCGTTCGGCAAGAAGAAGCAGAACCCGACGACGCCCTCGCTCCCGCTCCTCTACGCACTCGACGTCCAGCTCGACCACATCCTCGCCGAGGGGATGGAGGCCCGCTGGGCGCGGCACCACGAGATGCTGAAGGCCGTCGAGGAGTGGGCGCCGAAGGCCGGCTTCCGCTTCCTCCCCGACCCGCCGGCGCACTCGCCGAGCGTCTCCTCCCTCTTCCCGCCCGAGGGCGTCGGCGCGGAGGACCTGAACAAGGCGATGAAGGGCGCGGGCTGGGTGCCGGGTTCGGGCTACGGCAAGTTCAAGTCGCTCAACATCCGGATCGGACACATGGGCGACGTCGACGTCGCGTCGGTGAAGAACGTCCTCGCCGCCTACGAGGAGCAGGCCGCGAAGCTCCTCTCCGCGTCGAAGGGCTGAACGGCGGGGCACCGGAGCCCGGCCGATCGGGAGGACGCTGCGGGCCCCGGGGTCGCGACGACCCCGGGGCCCGTTCTCGTTTGCGGTACGCTGCCGGGAGGTACTTCGAGCCTCCTCCGAGGAGGAGGCGACGAACATGGAGCGCGCATGAGCATCCGCACCCGGGTCGGAGTCGTCTTCGGGGGGCCGTCGCGGGAGCACGGCGTCTCCTTCCTCTCGGCGCGCTGCCTGCTCGAGAACCTCCCGTCCGACCGATACGAGGCGGTGCCGGTGTTCGTCGGCAAGGACGGCCGATGGCACGGCGTCGCCGATTCGCGCGAGGAGATGCTTCGGTACTTCGCGCGTCCGGCGCGGGAGGCGCTCCTCGACGGTGTCGTCCCCGGCTCGAGACCCGCACCTCCGTCCGAGGTCGTCGCCGCGTTCGAGGCGGCCTTCCGCGACGGAGGCTGGGATGTCGTCTTCCCGATCCTCCACGGCACGTTCGGCGAGGACGGCGTCCTCCAGGGGCTGCTGGAGGCGATGAACGTCCCGTACGTCGGCTTCGGCGTCGCCGCTTCGGCCGTCGGAATGGACAAGCTCCTGATGAAGGCGACGTTCGGAGCGGCCGGCCTGCCGCAGGTGCGCTACGTCGGCGTCCGCGCGGCCGCCTGGCGCGACGAGAGTCGCCGCGCGGCGCTCCTCGCCCGCGCGGCGGCCCTCGGCCTCCCCCTCTTCGTCAAGCCCGCCTGCGCCGGCTCCTCCGTCGGGATCACGAAGGTCAAGGAGCGCGCGGGGCTGGAGGCGGCCGTCGACGCGGCCCTCGCGGTCGACGCGACGGCCCTCGTCGAGGCGGCGGCCGATGCCCGGGAGATCGAGTGCGCCGTCCTCGAGGGCGAGCGGGGCGAGCCGGAGGCGTCGCTCCCCGGTGAGGTCGTCCCGGGTCACGAGTTCTACGACTACGAGGACAAGTACATCGACGACCGCTCGCGCTCGGTCCTTCCCGCTGACCTGCCGGAGGAGACCTCGTCCGAGGTGCGACGGATGGCCTGCGCGGCGTTCGACGCGGTCGGGGGCGCCGGGTTCGCGCGCGTCGACTTCTTCGTCGAGCGCGCGACCGGGCGGGTCCTCCTCAACGAGATCAACTCGCTCCCCGGCTTCACCCCGATCTCGATGTTCCCGAAGATGTGGGAGGCGACGGGGCTGCCGCTCCCGCTGCTCCTCGACCGGCTCGTGGCAAGCGCGTTCCGAAGGCCGCTCCGCGGGCGCTGAGGCCGGGGCCCGCGGAGCGCGGACCCCGGACCTCCCGGCTCCGGCCGCTCAACGCGGCAGGAGCGTCCTCGGGTCGGCCGTGCCGGCGTCGATGACGGAGGCGTAGGCTCCGATCCGCGCCCCTGCGGTCGGGGAGGAGACGACGAGGACCGCGTCGGAGAGGTTCGTGTAGCCGAAGTCCCCGCCGACGTTGTACTGGGCGCGCGAGAGCGGCCCGAGGGAGACGTTCAACGTCTTCAGGACCGCCCCGGCGGTCGAGACGAGCTGGACGGTGACCGCGACGGTCGCCTCGGTCGCGTTCGCGAGCATCAGGTTCGTCCGGAAGAAGGAGTCCTGGCGGATACCGAGGATCGACTTCGGCGTGCTCCCGATCAGCTCGTCGGTCGAGAGAACGGGGACGCTCTGGCCATACGTCCCGGCGCCGCCGGCGGTCCAGGTCTGCCCGAGGACGGCGAGGTTCGACGTCGAGGCGCGGACGAGGATCGGCCCGTATTCTTCCGAGAGGCCGAAGAGGCTCGAGAGGACGTCACGCCACGTGACGGTCTGTCCGGCGGGGATCGAGACGGACCGCTCCGGCCCGCCGCGCCCGTCGGTCGAATGGCCGAGGAACTTCACGATCACCGAAGCCGACGACGTCCCCTTGTTCCGGATCGAGAGGTCGGTCTTCCAGAAGGCACCCGCGCCCTGAACGCGGGCGCTCGAGGTGAGGAGCCAGGTGCCGACGACGGTGAACCCGCCCCCGCCGCCGGCCGTGATCGTGAACGTCTTGTCGACGTACGGGACGTCGAAGATCCGGTCGGAGAAGACCTGGACGCGCCACGTCCCCGGCTTCGACGCCGGCGACGCGCCGGCGATGTCCAGCGCGGCCCACTTGCACGGCGCGCCCCCCGCGGGGAGGGGGTCCCACTGTCCCGTCGCGTGGACCTGGCCGTCGGGCGAGTACCAGACGCGCGAGAGCCGCTCGCCGGCCGCATGCCCGCTGATCTGGAACCAGAGGTAGACGCTCGCGTCGGTCGAGGAGAACGAGGATGTGGCGGTGGGAAGAGGCGTGCACGCCTGGTTCGCCGGCACCGACTTCGTCGTCCGCGCGTTCGTGATCGTCGGGAAGCCCGAGCCGCCGCTCGCGGAGATCGTGAACGGCAGGTCGAGGTACGGGACGTCCAGGATCTTGTCGGAGAAGACCCGCACGCGCCACGTCCCCGGCGTCGTCGCGACCACGGTGCCGGCGATCGTCAGGCTGGCGGCCAGGCAGTAGCCCGTTCCAGCCGCCAGCGGGCTCCAGCTTCCCGAGGCGGCGATCGAGCCGTCCGGGGCGTACCAGACGCGCGTCAGCGTCTCGCCGCTCACGTGGCCGCTGATGTTGAAGAAGACGTAGACGCGCTCGTCCGTCGGGGCGAACGTCGTCACCGGCGTGGGGAGCGGCGTGCAGGCGCCCTGGGGGACCGATTTCGCCGTCCGTGCGTTCGTGATCGTCGGGAAGCCGGTGCCGCCGCCCGAGGTGACGGTGAAGCTCAGGTCGACGTACGGGACGTCGAAGATCTTGTCGGAGAAGACCTGGACCCGCCAGGTGCCGGGCTTGGAGGCGGCGCTCGTCCCCGCGATCGAGATGTGGGCCTCGAGGCAGTAGTACGTGTACTGGGAGGTCGAGAGGGGGGCCCAGGACCCCCGGTGGTAGATCTGGCCGCTCGGGTCCCACCAGATGACGGAGAGCCCCTCGCCGTTCTGGAAGCCGCTGATCCGGAAGTAGAGGTAAGCGGCCGCGTCGGTCGAGGCGAAGGAGGTCGTGGCCGTCGGCACCGATGCGCAGAGGCTCGACGGGACCGACTTCGTCATCCGCTGGTAGGTGATCGTCGGGAACGAGAGCGCGCCGGCGGTTCCGTCGGGTGTCACCGGGGACTCGCCTGTGGATGCCGCCGCCGACTCGCCGCCCTTCGTCGGGCAGGGGTCGTAGCCGACGTCCTGCGCGGAAGCGCGGGCGACGGGGACGATAGCCAGAAGGGCCAGCAGGGCGAGGGTCGGCGTCTTTCTCATCGTCTCCTCCCTCGGGGACGAGACGCGAGACCGACTCTCCGGCGGGCGCGGAGGGGCCGCGGTCCCGCGTCGCTCCTCCGTCGGGCATTCTACGCTGCGGCGCGGCGGAGACCCTCACTACAATGGACGTCCGCCGCCGGAACGGCGGCCAACGGAGGTGTCTCGTGAACCAGGTTCGTGCGGCGCTCGGGGCGACGGAGATCTTCTCGGGCCTTTCGGAGAGGGTCCTCGACCTCCTCGCGGGGGCGGCGGTCCGTCGCGACGTGCCGGCCGAGACGATGCTCTGGACGCAGGGTGCGCCGCGGCGCGCGCTCTTCGTCATCCTGGACGGGAGCGTCGAGATCTCGCGCGAGAAGGACGGGACGATCGAGCCGCTCTCCGTGGAGGGGCGCGGGGAGGCGGTCGGCGTCGGGGCGCTCCTCCATACGTCCGAGCACACGACGTCGGCGCGCGCGCTCACCGACGTTTCCGTCATCGAGCTGCCGCGCGCCGAGGTGCGGGCGCGACTGATGGGCGACGCGGGGGCGGCGATGGACGTCGTCTCGCGTGTGGCGGTCGTCATGAACCGGCACCTGCAGTACCAGAGCTCGCGCGACGTCGGCGCGGAGAAGGGGTACGCGTCGGGCGAGACCCGCCGCGAGCACGACCTCCTCGGCGAGCGCGACGTCCCTTCCGACGCGCTCTACGGTGTCCAGACGCTGCGGGCCGTCGAGAACTTCCCGATCACCGGCATCCCCGTCTCCCACTTCCCGACGCTCGTCCGCGCCCTCGCGATGGTGAAGCTCGCGGCCGCGCGCGCGAACGCGCGCCTCGGCCTCCTGCCGGAGGAGGTCGCCGACGCGATCGGGCAGGCGGCTCAGGAGGTGATCGACGGGCACCACCACGGGCACTTCGTCGTCGACATGGTCCAGGGGGGCGCGGGGACGTCGACGAACATGAACGCGAACGAGGTCCTCGCGAACCGCGCGCTCGAGATCCTCGGCCGCTCCCGCGGCGACTACGCGGCCTGCCACCCGAACAACCACGTGAACCTCGCCCAGTCGACGAACGACGTCTACCCGACGGCGCTCCGGATCGCGACGATCCTCTCGACGCAGGGGCTCGTCGCCGCCCTCGAGCGGCTCCGCGAGGCGCTCGCCCTGAAGGGGGAGGAGTTCCGCGACGTCTTGAAGATGGGGCGGACGCAGCTGCAGGACGCCGTGCCGATGACGCTCGGCCAGGAGTTCGGGGCGTTCGCGGTGACGACGGGGGAGGATGTCGCCCGGCTGACGGAGACGGTCCGGCTCTTCCTCGAGGTGAACATGGGCGGCACGGCGATCGGCACCGGGATCAACGCCGACCCGCGCTACCCGGCCCTCGTCGTCGAGGAGCTCCGCAGCGTCACGGGCCTCGAGGTCGTCCTCTCGGAGAACCTCGTCGAGGCGACGCCCGACACGGGCGCGTTCGTCATGTTCTCCGGGGTGCTCAAGCGTGTCGCCGTGAAGCTCTCGAAGATGTGCAACGACCTGCGGCTCCTCTCGTCGGGGCCGCGCTGCGGCCTCGCCGAGATCAACCTGCCGCCGATGCAGCCCGGGTCGAGCATCATGCCGGGGAAGGTAAACCCGGTCATCCCCGAGGTCGTCAACCAGGTCGCGTTCCAGGTCATCGGCAACGACCTGACGATCACGCTCGCCTCCGAGGCGGGGCAGCTCCAGCTGAACGTCATGGAGCCGATCCTGGCCTTCAACCTCTTCCAGTCCGTCGACATGCTGACGGCGGCGATCGACACCCTCCGCCTCCGCTGCATCGCCGGGATCACGGCGAACCGCGAGCACGCGCGCGAGATGGTGGAGCGATCGATCGGGATCGTGACGGCGGTCGTCCCGGCGCTCGGCTACGAGCGGTCGAGCGAGGTGGCGAAGGAAGCGCTCGCCACCGGGCGGCCCGTCCGGGAGCTGATCCTCGAGAAGGGGTACCTGACCTCGGCCCAGCTCGACGACCTCCTCTCGATCGACGCGATGACGAAGCCGCGGCCGCTCGCGCTCGGCGAGAGGGCCGTCTGACCGCCGGCCCGGGCTCGCGCCCGGGCGGCGCGCCCTCCCGCGGCGCGGGCCCGTGGCGGGTTCGGCCGGGGGGGCACGCGCGGCGGCCGGGATGGAGCGCCGACCAGGGAAAGGGACGACACGGCGGGCCTTGCGGCCCGCCGTGAGGGGGTCGTCGGGTCGGGCGCTTACTTCTTCGTGGCGGAGATCTGCTTTGCCGTGCCGATGCCGATCGGGATCGACTTCGGCTTCGCCTCTTCCCGCTTCGGGAGCTCGACGGTCAGTATCCCGTCGACGAGTCCCGCGGTGATCTTCTCCGGGTCGACGTTCGCGGGCAGGGAGAAGGCCCGGACGAAGCGGCCGTAGGCCCGCTCGACGCGGTGGTACGCCTTCTTCTCGCTCTCCTTCTCGAACCTGCGCTCGCCCTCGAGCGTCAGGACCCCGTTCTCGGCGCGGAGCTTGAGGTCGTCCTGCGAGAAACCCGGGAGCTCGACCTGGAAGACGAGCTGGTCCGGCGTCTCGGTGATGTCGACCGGCGGCGCCCAGGCGGCGAGCCCCGGCGCCTCTTCCGTCGTCCGGGCGGCCGGGAACGTCTCGCCGAAAAGGCGGTTCATCTGGCTGCGGAAGGACTCGAGCTCGCGGAAGGGGTCGTTCCAACGGGTGATCATGGTGCTTACCTCCCTCTGAAGATCCGAATTCTGGTCCGTGGGCTCCATTTCTTCATTGGAGGCCTCAGGTCCGTGGCAAATTTAGGATCTGATTGTGAGTTTGTCAAGTACGTAAGGACAAAGTGAACGAGAGAGGTCCCTCTCCGAGGGTGCTTCACTCCGAGCTCTTCGGGGTCTGTGCTGTAACTTATTTTATTTTAGTATCTTGTATGGCTTCGCCCGGACGTACTGCCGAGGGCCCTCGACGAGGGCCCCGAGCGTCTCCGCGGCGGCGAGGGGCCACTGCGGGGTCCGGAGGAGCTCCCGGCCCAGCAGAACGAGGTCCGCTCGGCCCGCGGCGACGATCTCGTCCGCCTCGCGAGGTTCGGTGATGAGGCCGACCGCGGCGGTGGAGATACCAGCCTCCGCGCGGATTCGGGCGGCGAACGGCACCTGGTAGCCGGGCGCGACGGGGACGACGGCCTTCGGGTGCATCCCTCCCGAGGAGCAGTCGACGAGGTCGACACCGCGGGCCTTCGCCTCGCGGGCAAAGGCGACCGCCTCGTCCGGGACGAAGCCGCCGTCGACCCAGTCGGTCGCGGAGATCCGGACGAAGAGGGGCAGGTCGGAGGGCCAGGCGGCGCGCACGGCCTCGACGACGCGGAGCGGGAAGCGCATCCGGTTCTCGAGGGTGCCGCCGAAGGGGTCGCCCCGCCGATTGGCGATCGGGGAGAGGAACTCGTGGAGGAGGTATCCGTGGGCGGCGTGGATCTCGGCGACGAGGAACCCGGCGGTGGCGGCTCGGCGCGCGGCGGCGGCGAAAGCCGCGGCGAGGCGAGCCATCCCGTCGGTGTCGAGCTCCTCCGGAAGCTGCCACCCCTCGTCGAACGGGACGGCGCTCGGCGCGCAGATCGGCTCCCAACCCCCTTCCCGCGGGAGCGCGCGACCGCCACCCTCCCAGGGGCGCTTCGTGGAGGCCTTGCGTCCGGCGTGCGCGAGCTGGATAGCCGGTACGGCTCCCTGCGCCGCGAGGAAGGATGCGATGCGCGCGAGCGGCCCGACCTGCCCGTCGGCCCAGAGGCCGAGATCGCCGGGGCTGATCCGTCCTTCGGGCGAAACGGCGACCGCCTCGGTCATGACGAGGCCGGCGCCGCCGGCGGCGCGCGCGCCGAGGTGGACGAGGTGCCAGTCGTTCGCGAGGCCGTCGACGGCGGAGTACTGGCACATGGGGGCGAGGCCGATCCGGTTCGGCAGGGTGATCGAACGGAGGGTGAGCTTCTCGAAGAGCGCCATATGGAGGAGCGTACGGCAGGGCGAGGCGGCGCAGCGGGAACCTCGCGGTCCGGCCGCCGTATCAGGAAGGGAGATGGTCAAGCTCCTCCTGTGGCTCCTCCTGCTCGTCGTCTGCTGGCCGCTCGCGATCGTCGCGCTCGTGGCGTGGCCGTTCCTCTGGCTCCTCTCGATCCCGTTCCGGATCGTCGGGGCGCTCCTGGACGGTCTCGTCGGGCTCGTCCGGGCGCTCTGCCTCCTCCCGGCGCGCCTCGCCGGTGGGCGGGCCCGGGCCTGACGGGGAGCCTCCCGGCACGCTAACCTCCCGGCATGACCGACGCGCGAAACCGGCTCTTCCTCGTCTCGAGC